>DATEHP010000032.1:0-14735 GCA_035279505.1 Candidatus Sulfotelmatobacter sp.
ATAGCTCTCCCGATGCCAGCGGTGGACAAAAATTCCTGGGTGTCAAAAAGCTTGATCGCTTTAATAGGGCGAAGTTCTCGTTTCCGCAACCGGCGAGGAGACCGCACGTGAAGCTCCCAAGGCTGAGTTTTTATATTCTGACAGTAGTGTCCCAACGTTATGCGAACAAAAATCAATTGGTTATCGGGAAGGGGTTGAATTTGGTCGTTCATCGTTTGTGCAAGTAGTTGATCCAATGGGATTTTCTCGAACATGGTCAGGCTGAGGATCTGTAGGATTTCATACAGGCTGGCCGAGAGATGCAGTCGCTTCTTGACGATGGCGACCAGAACGTAGGCGGAGACGGCGATCCAGATTTGTGACCTGACCGCGTTTTCTGAAGTTCCGAAGAAAGCTTTGATTCGTAGATGTTGCTTGATCCATTTGAAGAAGAGCTCCACTTGCCAGCGGCAGCCGTATAGTTCGGTGATCGTAAATGCTGGCAAGACAAAATTGTTGGTCAGAAAGATGAGGGCCTTGGCGGTTTCCGGATCCTTGAACCGGATGCACCGCAGCGGAGCCGCGAAACCTTGATGCGAGTAGAAGCCAGTAAGGACGACACTTTGGTCACAGATCAAGCCCGTCGTGCGATCAACCGGATGCGAGTAGCGCCGTTGGACCTTGAGGTTCGACTTGCCCCGGGTCACGAAGAAGCTGCCGGCCTGGTGGAAGCGATAGAGGCGCGCGAAGTCGAGGAAGCCACGATCCATGATGTAGAAGGCGCCGGGCTCGGGCAGCAGTTGGTCGAGGATGTTGACCTCGTGTACCTTGCCATCACTGATGTGCATGAAGGTGGGGATGTTGCCGCGCAGATCGAGCAGCGTATGCAGCTTGATGGCTGCCTTGGCCGTGCGGAACACTGCCCACGGAAATACCGACAGACACAGATCGATGGTCGTGCTGTCGAGCGCGTAGACGGTTTCTTGCAGATCGACGCCGAAGGACTCCTGCGCATACAACGGCCGGGCGATGCCGATCAGGCTCTGGGCAAAATCGGCGTAGATGCGCCAGTCGCGCACGGCGTTGGCATTGGCCAGCGTGTTGCGAGCCACCGCCGAACGAATCCCGAGATGATAGAGCTTGGAACTTTGCGCGCGCAGGCATACTTCGATGTCTCGAAGGCTCTCCCGAAGGGTCAACTGCGCGAACGCCATGCACAGGAATTGATCCAGGCACGAGAAGGACTTCACCTTGAACGCGCACCGATAACGAGTGACGCAACGGCGGAAGGTGGTCAACGGAAGATGCTGCATCAGCTGCGCAAACACCAGCTTGCCTCGGTTCATCGATGACCCCCACGGAGTTATGCTTCGCAGGGTGGCAGAATGGGCTTTCGCCGTTCAAATCGAGACCAAGAGAATTTGCTACTTATGCGTTTCTCATCAACAATTTACGGAAGGTAAGAAGCAAAACGTTGGGACACTACTGATATTCTGATACAAATCCCCTTGGGATTCCAGCGAAGATTCATACACCTATCAAGTGAAGCGCTGGGGCGGAATTTGTCCGGCCTTCTCATTGAAGGAGTCGAGCAGCGGCCGAAATTATAGACGTATATCTTGAAGAAGAAAATCCATGTCCCGGGTTTCTACGCATACGCAGCCTTAGAACCTGAACTGAGGGGTACGCTGGCGCGAACTATAGTGCCAAGCCCGGACTGGGAATCGATGGAAAGCTCCCCATGGACCAATTTCAGCCTTTCCCTCATGCTGGTGAGGCCCAGCCCTAACCCTCTCATTGCCTGTTCGGGATTAAAACCGATTCCGGCATCGCGCACGTCCAGCTCGATCTTGTTCGATGCGCCTGTGAGCCATACTTCGAAGCGCTGTGATCCGCTATGCTTGATGGCATTCTGCAGACCTTCTTGCAAGACCCGGAAGAGACACAGCGCGATCTCCTGAGGCAATTCCTTCGGCACGGCCTCGGAGTGAAAGTCAATCTGCACTCCATGCTTGCCGGACAGCTCACGGCAGAAACTGGACGCTGCTGCCACGATTCCCAGGTACTCCAACTTTGAAGAGTGTAGCCGGTGCGATAGAGCTTGAATATCATTCCCGAGACCTATGACAAGCTTGAGCATTTCCTCGAGGCGCTGCACGACTGCCGGGCCCAAAGAGGGAATATGTTGCTTCAAATGCTCCAGATTCACCGCCAGTAACGCAGCTTGCTGATTGATGTCGTCGTGAAGCTCTCGCGCGATCCACGTACGTTCTTGCTCATGAGCCTCGATTAGCTGGCGGCTCATATCGGACAGAGCCTCTTGGGCAATTTTGCGATCAGTGACGTCGATACACGAGCCGATGTAACCCGCGAACGAACCGTCCGAATTTAATCTAGGCACGCCTTGAGCGAACATCCAGCGATATTCTCCGTCGTATCGCCGCAGGCGATACTCCATCTGGAAAGGCTCCCGTCGATCGAACGCCTTCATATAGGTCTTCCAGTAGCCCTGGAAATCATCCGGATGAAACCCCTCCGCCCAGCCGTTGCCGAGTTCCTGCTCAATGGCCCGGCCAGTGAACTGCAGCCAGGTCGAGTTGAAGTATGTGCACAACTTATCGGCGCCTGCCATCCAGATCATCGCCGGTGCTGTGTTCGCGACACGGCGGAAGCGCTCTTCGCTTTCCTGGAGCACAGCCTCGGCTTGCTTGCGGTCCGTGATATCCACCTGCACTGTCATCGTGTGCAGGAGGTTTCCGTGCGTGTCTCTCAGCGATCCGGCATTAGCGAGCACCGTTCGCTTCTGCCCACTCTTGGTAAGAACTTCGATCTCTTCATTGTGAAGTTTGCCCATGTTCTTCCACTTCTCAGACAAGTCAAGCAGCCTGGTCAGCTCCCCGGGAGCATAAAGAAGCGACAGTGGTTTGCCGATAAGTTCTTCTCTGCTGTAACCCAAGGCGCTACAGGCCGCTGAGTTGATGTCCAGAATTGCGCCATCCGCAGAAGTCACGAAGCAATACTCTGGCAAAGTAGCAAAGAGCTGTCTAAATCGATTCTCCGCGACCTGTTCAGCATGTTCCGCCCGTTTAAGATCCGTAATGTCTACCGCCATGCCTAGCATCCGAATGGGGGCACCGTTTCTCGCGTATTCAAATTCTCCTCTCGCCACAATCCAGCGGGTTGTGCCGTCAGGCCAAAGGATGCGGTAGTCCGCTATATAGGGTTTACGCGTTTGTCTAGCACTCGTCATGGCGTCCAACACTTGCTTTCGATCCTCCGGATGGACGTAAAGGAAGAAATCGCCAACTTTTCCAGTGAACGTGCCGGAAGAGATGCCGAACATGGTGCGCAAATCACCAAACCAAGAATCTCGCCCGCTGGTGAGATCCCATTCCCATCCGACCGATTTGCCCGATTCCATCGCGAGACGAAGCCGGTCGCCGTAGCGGATCAGTTGTGCCTCTGTCTGCTTCCTTTTCGCTCGCTGCCACAGGAGTGCAATTATCACCAGAGTTTGCACTACAAGCGCAACAATCCCGGAGACGATTTCTCGCTGGTACGCTTCCCAGAGGGTTGGCTCGCGCCCGATTACAACGCTGCCGGAGGGAAGGTCTCTTTCCTTGAGCCCCCAGCGGCGCAGGGCGCGCCAATCGAACAGGTACATATCTGTGCCTTTCACAATCGGGATGTCCTGAGGCTTTTCCCCGTTGAGAATCCTGAGAGCCATCCCGGCGGCGGCTCGACCTGCCAAAACGAAGCTGGTGACGTCCCCGCCAACCGCTCCTCTACCCACATCCGTATCGTCCACAACAAACACCGGCGCGTTCGCGGCGCTGGCCTCCATTGGCACTGACTGAGTTGCGTCGAGGAAGTGCGTTCCCGCTGCATCCTGCATCATCGAGGTGTGATAGACAATCGTATTACTCGGTAGGTGCCTCAGTTGCTCGAGTAGCGCGGGCATCGCCAGGTCGGTGAGATAGGTGAACTCGAGATTCGATTCGTACTTGCGAAACCGCTCTTTGACAATGGTCTCAAGATGGCGGTCGTACGGGGCCACACCGCCCACTACCACCACATGTTTGATGCCGGGTTGCAGACGAAGAGCCGCCTCCAATGTCTTGTCTGGTTGTACTGCGCCCCAAACCCCCGTAAAGTCAGAGTCGAGTCCAGGAGGCTCGGCAGAGTCGTCGGTACCCCCCCAGAACACAATAGGAGTATTCGGAGCAAACGCATGATGCGACTCAGCCATGACCTTGACTGTGGATAGACCGACAGTAATGATCAAGTCTGGCTTGAGATCTGCGTACTTGCGATGGAACCAGTCGTCCGGAGGGTGCTGCGAACTGTTATCCAAAAGCAGGCTTGTATCCAAATCCTCGATGTAGAACTCGATATGGTAAGGCGCCTTTCCTAAGGCAGTAAATAACTCCTGGTCAATGACATCCACATCTGACCCTAGTTCATTGAGAATGAGGACTCGGCGTGTTTCTTTGATCTGCGCTGCAGCATCAGTCTTAAAAACGAGACAGGTGGGGAGCAGCAAAATTGCGAGCTTCAGCAAGTGCGACCTTTTGAGGGACGCTCGGGGATGGTGCCGAGGGCAAGCCTCGACTGGTTGAAATCGGGTGGACTGCGCGGTAGACGAATGCAGGGCGGGCATGGTTACCGAGCCATTGTAAAGAATGTAATTACTTCTAACATGTCTGCCGCAAGGGTAAAAGTCTAAAATTGATCGGCTACGTCTCCTTCCCATCACCCTAGCTACGGCTGTTGAGACCTTCGACTGTAATTTTTGCCAGTACTGCCCAGTACTGCGAGGTAGCAGTATGGCCCAGGGTTAGACAGCGAACGCGCAAGTCGTGGACAGACTTATGCCGGGGCGCGCAGTTGCGTTCGAGGGCGATGAAGTGCATGCAGAGATCGTCATGACTGCAAAACGAAAGTTACGTGGAACCGTCCGATATCTGCTGGTGACGGTCTGCACGATCGCCATCGTGCCAGGCGACGCATTGGCATCTATGCTGTTGCCTCGTTCGGCTCAGGCGGCTTCACCACCGGACCAGGCTGCGAAAATTCCACCTGACCAGCTAGATTCTCTCGTCGCGCCCATTGCCCTCTACCCAGACCCGATGCTAGCCCAGACCCTCGCGGCTTCCACGTATCCTCTCGAACTCATCCAGCTCCAACAGTGGCTGGCAAAGAATCCCGGGCTCAAAGACAAAGCCCTTGCCGATGCCGTTATGAAACAGCCTTGGGATCCAAGCATTCAAGCGCTTGCTGCGCTGCCCGAAGTGGTAAAGCGCCTGGCAGACGACATTCAGTGGACGACTGATTTGGGCAACGCATTTCTGGCGCAGCAGAGTGATGTGATGGATGCCGTGCAGCGCATGCGTAAGAAGGCACAGGATACTGGCAATCTGAAATCGACCGAGCAACAGAAGGTGGAAACCAAGGTCATCGAAAGCAAGAGTATCATCGTGGTCGAGCAGGCGAATCCGCAGGTCGTTTATGTACCCTCGTATGATCCTGTCGTAGTGTATGGCGCTCCTGTCTATCCCTACCCGCCCATTTACTATCCACCGGCCGGATACTATGCCGCAGGCATAGCGATTTCTTTTGGAGTTGGCATGATGATGGGGGCGGCCTGGGGCGGCGGGTGGGGATGGGGCTGCGGCTGGGGCGGCAACAACAACATCAACATCAACAACAACAATAATTTCAACCGTAACTCAAATATTGGCAACGGAAACCGCAACAACATCGGGGGCGGAAACCGCCCATCGCAACAACCGGGCCGCGGGGGCGGTGGCCGCGGAGATGCCAGCTGGAAACACAATCCGCAACATCGCGGCGGCGCTCCGTATGGAGACCGAGGTACCGCAGATAGGTTCGGTGGTACTTCCCGTGGAGACTCTTTATCCAATCGCCAGGCGAGTGCCCGGCAACAGGTCGGCCGACAGGGCGGAAATCTGCCCAGCAATCGCGCCGGAGGAGCTGGGGTAAGCAATCGGGCCAGCGGAGGGGGTCTTAGTAACAGGGCTGGTGGTACGGGTGTTAGCAACCGGGCGGGCGGAGGCGGAGCAGATCGAGTGGGAAGCCGGGATGTCTCGCGCGGCGGTGGCGGAAACCGGGATGCCTTCGGAGGAGGTTCCAGGGGATCCAGCGGTTATAACGGATCGAGCGCACGCGCCAGTAGCAGCCGCGGTTCCTCGAGCATGGGATCTCGAGGAGGCGGTAGCCGTGGTGGCGGGGGGCGGCGTAGGTAACGGGTGTGAGGTCGAAAAGGAAATCATAGGAGCGCTGATATGAAATCACTATCTGCGAAGGCAAGTCCACTCAAGCTTCTTTGGATCGCAGGTACATTGGCGTTTGTATCGGTGCCCGGCAACCTCACTGCACAACAACCTGCCGCAAAAACTGCCGCTGCTCCTGCTGCCGCCGGTGGCAAAACCTTCGACACTCCGCAGCAGGCTGCCGATGCACTGGTCGCTGCAGCCGAACAGTTTGACGAGCCAGTTCTCAGAGAAATTTTCGGTCCGGGTGGCGAGGACATAGTTTTTTCCGGTGAATACCCACAAGACCGAAAGCGAGCGGCTGACTTCGCTGCAGAGGCTCGCGAAAAGAAAAGCGTCTCCGTGGATCCCAAAAAAGAGAGCCGGGCATTCCTCCTCGTGGGCAACGAAGACTGGCCGTTCCCCGTACCAATCGTGAAGTTGGGCGCCAAATGGGCGTTTGATGCCAAGGCCGGGCGCCAGGAACTCCTATACCGCCGCATCGGAAGCAATGAGCTGGACGCTATTGATATTTGCCGCGGCTACGTGGAAGCACAGCACGAATATGCGCTTCAGAAGCGCGAAGGCTACGATGCGAACCAGTACGCCCAGCGCATTGTAAGCACTCCAGGCAAACAGGACGGCCTAGCATGGCAAAACTCGGACGGTAGTTGGGCCGGACCGATTGGTGAAAAGATTGCCCGTGCGATCGAACAGGGCTACTCCGGCGGCGCGGAGCCATACCACGGCTATTTTTTCAAAATTCTGAAAGGTCAAGGACCCGCAGCACCGCTCGGCGAAATGGACTTTGTCGTGAAGGGCGTAATGATCGGGGGCTTCGCGCTGGTAGCTGCGCCAGCCGAGTACGGCGTGACCGGAGTGAAGACCTTTATTGTCAGCCACGATGGCGTTGTCTACGAAAAGGACTTTGGGCCGGCCAGCCTAAATGAGTTCATAAAAATGGAGCGCTTCAATCCGGATCCTTCGTGGAAGCCGATTTTGGAGGAGTGACGAAGATCCGGGCAATCAAACGCGGTATCCGTCGAAGTGGAGGAAATTTAGGTCGCCCTTGAGGAGTTCGCGCGCGATCCGCCGAGGCCAAGTCATCATGGCTGATATAGCTTCACGGGGACCGGTCCGCTGAATACCTCATTCTGCACAGTTATCCCCAAGACCGACTATCTAGGTGCATATGCGAACTTTTGATCGAAAACACCCTTCGGTTTCCTAGAGATGAAAGCCGTTCGTCGGAGTTTGTGAGCTAGGGATGGGCCAGCCATGTCTCATAGAACTCATCAGCTGAGTGCTTGGGGAATACCTGCAATTTATGCTGGTGTTGCAATGGCGGCTGCGCTTGTATTTCCACGTTTCGAGAGCCGCATCTTTCCTGGGCTTGTCTCTCCAGTGAGTATTTCTGCTGCAACGGCAGTCTATTCCGCGATCGCCTCCGGCATGATAGCCCTCACGGGCATCGTATTCTCTTTAACTTTTGTGATGGTTCAGTTCAGCGCTACAGCCTACTCCCCTCGCCTCGTACTGTGGATAGCGCGTGATCCGGTGATGTCGCATGCCCTTGGAGTGTTTTCAGCCACCTTTCTCTATGCAATCGCAGCTCTTGCAGGGGTCGACCGAAACGGGTCGGGGAAAGTACCGTTTGTCAGTGCCTGGGTGGTGATTGGTCTCCTTCTGGCGAGCGTCGGCATGTTTGTTGCCTTGATCCATCGGGTTGGCTTGCTTCAGGTCAACCGCATGCTTATTTTCACCGGCGATCAGGGACGGGCGGTGATAACGACACTTTATCCGCGGTCGAAATCCGCAGCTTCCGCCACTGGATCGGATGATTTTCGTGCATTGCCTCGCACCCAAACGCTCATTCACCACGGACGACCTCGCTCGATACGAGCGGTCGATGTCGGCGCTCTCGTGAACTTAGCAAAGGCCTCCGGTGGAATTATCGAATTGGTTGCTGCGGTTGGCGACACGATCGTGGAGTTGACCCCTTTCCTGTCTGTGTATGGTGCAGAGCGGCCCATTGATGAACGAAAGTTGCAGGATAGGATTGAAATTGGAGAGGAACGTACATTCGAGCAGGATCCCAAGTACGCGGTCCGCCTACTGGTGGACATCGCAATTAAGGCTTTGTCACCGGCGATCAACGATCCGACAACGGCAGTGCAAGCGCTTGACCAGATCGAGGACCTGCTCCTGCGTCTTGGCCAACGGCATCTGGAAATTGGAAGGTTTTGCGATAGCGGCGGCAAATTACGGCTGGTGGTTCCATTTCCCACGTGGGACGATCTCCTTCGCTTGGCCTTTGATGAGATTTGCTCCTATGGATCTACTAGTGTTCAGGTCATGCGGCGCATGAACGCGCTCGTTACGGATCTGGCACAGGCTGTTCCGGAAGAGCGTCGTCCGGCTCTCAAATACTGGGATGCGCGATTAAAAACCACGATCGCACGTTCTTTCGCGGATGGTGAAGAGAGGATGGACGCCTCGATGGAAGATCGACAAGGGCTTGGCGTACCCCGCCAGCCTCCATTCGTGAGTTCTGAGATTCTTCGGTGATTATAAGAACCTATTGTCAGCACGACGCTATAGCTGGAAGCATCCAACGATAGAGAGAGCAAGCGCCAACAAGACACTTCCAAACCTGCGGGTTATGCAGGCCGCCAGGACATATTTGTCCGATTATTTCGTGGATTCTTTCAGTGCATACTGACTGAAGAGCTTCCGCCAAGACTGTCGACATTATGGCCGCTGCGCCGAAAATTCAGCCTGATTCCTCCCTTGGCTTTCCTGAAGCTTGGCACGGTACACCATCGCCCGTGTCTCAAGAAGTTCCGCTTCGGCCTTCCTCTTAGTTTTCTCGAGCACCCAGGCGTAATTCCTCAGCGCTTCAATCAGCGCCGAATAATTCGGTGGTGAAGATCTTTCCAAAATGCTAAGTGCTTGCTTGCAAGGAGATTCAGCCTCGGCATAATAACCGCGGGCCAAGTCAGCCATTGCCAATTTGCCCAAACCACGTGCAACGTCCGGATGCACCTGACCCAGTGATTGTTCCTCAACGGTGACTGCCTCTTGAAAGAGCGCTGCGGCCTCATCATACTTGCGCTGACCAAAGTAGAGCACACCCAAGTTTTCCAACGTCTGCGCGAAATCCTGAGGTCGTCGCTCTGGCGCTTTCTTCCAAATACTCAGTGCACGTTTGTAGAAGGATTCAGCTTCTGAATAGTTATGCCGTTTGTATTCGAGCTCGGCCAGCTCCGCAAGAACGAAAGCCACGTCCGAGTGTTCCGGACCAAAGAGCTTCTGTCGAATAGCAAGTTGGCGCTGGAGGAGAGATTCGGCAGACACATATTGGCCTTCCTGCACCTGCAGGTTTGCTAGATTACCTAGGACGGTAGCCACATTTGGGTGTTGTGGTCCAACCGTCCCTTCCCACATGGCCAGAGCGCGCCTGTAAAGCGATTCAGCTTCTTTGTATTTTCCTTGAGAAACGTAATTTTGCGCCAAATTGTTAAGACCTGCGGCCACCTCTGCGTGCTCCGGACCGAAAACCTTTACCCGAATCGCCAGCCCACGATGCAGCAGCGGCTCGGCTTCCGAGTATTTGCCTTGTTTCTGAAAAGTTACGGCCAGATTGTTGATGACCGTTGCCACACGTGGATGTTCCGGCCCGAAAACTCTTTCCCATATAGCCAGCGCCTGTTGGAAGAGGACTTCCGCTGACGAGTATTGGCCTTCACTTTGCCGAAGGTAGCCTAAGTCATTAAGAATGGCAGCCACATCTGGATGACCGGGTCCAAGTGTTTTTTCCCGGATAGCTAAGGCGCGCTTTAATAGAGGCTCAACTTCCGAATACTTACCTTCGGCTATTCGAAATTCTGCCAGATTGGTGAGAACCACGGCCAATGCCGGGTGTTCAGGCCCAAAGGTCTTTTCGTGAATCGCTAGGACACGTTGGAATAGAGGCTCAGCGTCTGAATACATGGCTCGCTTCTGAAAAAGCAAGGCCACGGTATCAAGGATGGCGGCCACGCCAGGATCCTCTGGTCCCAAAACCTTCTCCCGAATGGTTAATGCTCGTTGGAGGAGGGTTTCGGCTTCTGAGTACTTGCCCTCGTCCATCAGAACACTGGCCAAGTTATGGAGAACTGTTGCCATGTCCGGGTGCTCCGGCGGAAGCGTCTTTTCATAGATGGAAAGCGTGCGTCGGTAGTAAGACTCAGCGTCCTTATATTTGCCTTGCAAACGATAGACTCCCGCTAAACTATTGAGAACCTTCCCGAAATCCGCGTGTTCGTCTCCGAGAGCCTTTTGACGTATGGCTAAGGTACGCAGGTAGAGGGATTCTGCTTCAACATACCTACCTTCTTTTAATCGCAGTGCGGCTAAATTAAAGAGAACGCCAGCTTCATCCGGATGCCCTGATCCAAGAAGCTTTTCCTGGATGGCAAGAGCGCGCTCGAAGAGCGGCCCGGCCTCCGAGTACTTTGCTTGTTGATTCAAAAGCATGGCTAGGTTGTTAAGTAGGGAGGCGACCTCAAGGTGTTCCGATCCGGCGACCTTTTCCCAGACGGTCAGTGCCCGGCGGAAGAGCTGCTCGGCGTCGCCGTAGTTTCCTTTTTCATATTGCACTGCAGCCAAGTTATTGATCGCCGCCAAAAAACGAGGATCATGTTCTCCGAATTCCTCGGTCAGGCGAAGCGCATCCCTGAAGAGATTCTCAGCTTCTGCATATCTCCCTTGCTCAAAAGCCTGCTTTCCGGCTGCGCTCTCACTCTGCCACGGGGGCACCTGGGCCGAGCTTGTTAAAGCCCATGCGGTGATAGCTAGCAAGTAACCGATATGATGGGGTTTCACAGTTCAGCCTCCTCAAGTAGGCCCGCTCCCAGCTATCGATTTTTATAAGTTACGACTCGTATGAGAACTGTCAGAACTCTCAGTTCTCGTGAATGCTGATGGATGAGATATAAATTTAGGCGCCAGGGGATTCACAGACGCAAAGGCAACTTGGATAGGAGGTTTTTAATGGATATGACCACATGTACTCGACAAGTAGGTAGCGTGGCCATTGTAGACATCAGCGGCCGGATTGTGCTCGGCGAAGAGAGCGCCGCGCTGCGCGACCTGGTTTGCGACCTTTTGAGTAAGGGATACAGGAAGATTCTATTCAACCTTGGCGACGTCAAATACATCGACAGCTCAGGCCTAGGGCATCTGGTCAGAGCTTTCACGAGCGTGCGGAAGCAGGGCGGGGAACTAAAGCTGCTCAACCTTTCGAATAACGTTCACAATGTGATGCAGATAACAAGGCTTTATACCGTCTTCGACATCATGAACGATGAGGCCGCGGCCGTTAAGTCTTTCGGTCAATCGGCAGCGGCAACTGGATGACTGCCAAATTGGCTTGTAGCCAAGGAATCTCGGAATCGGTACAGCCTGAAAGCCACGACCCCAGCTTTCGAATGCTCAATTACTCAACCAGTGGAATGTTATCCGCCATCTCATAGCGGACCACGGCTCGAATTTTGGCTTCGATTTGGAGGTACCGCGCCACTTTCTTTCCCGGTAGCACACCGCTGAGCTTGGCCGCGTAGGTCTTGCGCATAGTGACTTCATCCTGATCGATGGCCAGCACCGTGTTGGCTAGACTGCTCGCTTGCTCGTCGGTCAGAGTGTTCTTGTTGTAGGCATCAGCATAGGCAAGAATTGTCTTCGCCAGACGTTCGTTGAGAGTCTGAAGATCCCTCTGATAGGCATCATAGATGAGCCAGAACGCTTTTCCTTCTGCGTCTGTCAGATTCATGTTTGCGGCCACCACTAGTTTCTTGTCGGCTTTCACTTTGTCGAGCAGGATTTGCATGTTAGTTTCAGACGGCTTGCTCTGCGCGAGTGCGGATCCAGCAGTTAACGCGGCCATGCCAAGAATCATAATTCTAGTGAATTTCATTCGTTTTTCTCCTTTGCTGCTCGCGTTTTTTCCGGATGTAACGAGCTAGGCTGGAGAGCTGAATCCCGTCCAGCTTTGCTAAAAAGAAAACTGCAATCCGCCGACGGCCCAAGACCCACTCTCTCCACCCGCTGTCCGCTCCATGCCTGGCTGCGTCCCTCATGCGAATATTTCGACGAATGGACAATTCGTAGGGCGAACTGAACTCATACCTCCTCACCGGTCACGGGTTAACTGGCAAAAGTGACAGACTAATTCGCTCACCAAAGATGACAATTGTCGCCACGCCAGCGTTTTTCTTGCGAATAGTGTTCCTTCGGAATGTCGAGGTCAACCACCCCCACCAGGGGAACGACTACCGTAGTTTAATAAAGATGAAGAAAACTCCCATGGTAAGCGCCCGGCTGCAATCGGCACATCTTTGTTCATCTTCCCGCGAATTAACCAGGAGCTGATCTAAGGGCAGAGTCCCGTGGCCCGCCGTTGCGTGGCAAGCTTGTACTTGGATTGCTTAAGGTTTTGTTGCGCCGCTGACCAACTTCGCTGCGGCATCAGGGGTTTCAGGCGAGTTAACTTCTTGGCGCGTCAGATAGAATTGGATGGGAGCGATCTGGAAAGGCATTTTCTCGCTTTCGGCCACCGCTCCTGTTGGCTTGGAATTGAGCATACGCAGCTGATCATTCCATGGGTCTATTTTGATGCGCCCCCCGAGCGGCAGCGCTGCAACGACGTTAGCCGCTGGCTTCTCCTTGGAGTCTTTGGAGGGCGCCACCGAGCCAATGGTCCAGCTTGTTGGAACCCTGTCGCCCAGGTTCGGACTGATAAGGTTGGAGAGATTCTTCGACCGGTTCTTGAGTGCTAGGAAGAAGAGTTGGGCTGTGCCTTGGTGGTTCACGTATGGTGAGTTTCTTAATAGCTCGATCGCCTTTTGGTTCGATGCCCGCTCCTCTTTTACAGTGTGGCCGAAGTCAAAGTGGCGGAACGTCTGCTTTTCGCCAAACTGCAGAGTGTCGAAGAACGCAAATTGCGTGTCCATGCGATGTCCAAGCACAACATGACCTAACTCGTGCGCCAGGATGGCCGCGAGCGTACCTTCGTCCGGAAGCACATCCACCAATCCGCGGCTCAAAACGATAGTATGCCCCATGGTGAACGACTCTAGCGTTGAGGTCATCAGGATACGACAGCGAACTTCCGGTTGGATATTGAGATTGTTCGTTACCTCGATGTTGTTGATCACCGTCTCTAGCACCTTGTCCACTTCTCCGTAAGGCGCCAGCAAGCCCTTCCGCTCCAGCAGTCCATTAACGTTGTCTTCAGTTTGGCGCTCCCAGGAGCGCTCCGATTCCAGCGGTGAGTAGTCGGTGGCAGCTTCCTTCTGATCTCTGATCCCTGGCGACGGCTCCACGAGCACTTTGGTCAGTTCCTGTTCTTGTCGCGCGTGGCCAAGGCCGTAGCCCCAGAGACGAGTCTGCGACCTGAATGGCTTGAACGCCAGCTTCCTCGTCTTTGGATCTCGGGAGCTGCCCTCTTGCGCGTAGATGAACGCGGGAAGCCAAAGATTTTTTCCGACATTTGTCCGCCAGCTATCGAAATTGAAGTAGTTGCTGGTCAGTGAGGACCCACCGTAAGCGCCATTAAAACGTACGATGTGGTAATCGTGGTCTTCCACCCAGATACGGCCAACGAAACGCCCCTTTCCTGATCTCGGCAACGGATCGACGTCAAAGACCAGACAACGAACTTCTCCCAAAAACGCGCGCTGAATGTACTCAATCTTGTAATGCTGGCGGTCGAAGCCATTCATGTCCAGGTAGATCATCTGGAGGAATCCGCTCGGGACAAATTCCGATGAGAAGAATTCTCGTAGGTCTTCCCGCAACTTGTGCTTCAGACTGACGGAACGCTCAAGGGGTTCAAGCTCCACTCCCTTCGCTAGATCGGCTCGGCCAATGAAGTATTTGTCGCCCTCAGGCACCTCCCCCACCTCTAGTTCCTTATCCGGCCGTAGATACTGGATGTAAGTCTCCACCAAGGGCGAGTATTGGCGAAGCAACTGCACCTCTGCCTGCTCTTGCGCAAAAATTTTGTCTTCCACTTCGCTCAGGCTTGTCAGTTGCTGGGCGGTCGCGGCTGCTTGCATTGCACCAAGCGCGAGCGCCGCGGGCAGGATCTTGAGGCCACGCATTATGCCTCCGAGACTCGGGCCTCCTAGATAGGGGCCTTGACCAATCCTCTCGTACTAAAAGCAAGGAGGCGGCCTCTGGGACATAAGGTAATGACCCTCGGAGATCTTCTTTGCCCCGGCGACCGCCTCCGCAGTAACAAGACTAGTTCTAACGGACCTCGTCTTGGACCTGTCAAAAAAAACAGGGGGACGCAGGGATTAACGCAATATAAAAGGGCGCCCCTTTTTGATGTAGGTTTTGATTGTTCGCATCATCACCTACAAGGAGCACCCTCATGAATGAAGCCAAGTATATTGGGTTGGATGTGCATCAGGCAACGATCTCCGTAGCCGTTCGGGA
>DATEHP010000033.1:0-12925 GCA_035279505.1 Candidatus Sulfotelmatobacter sp.
CGGCGTCGTTATGCATCAACCGTCATGTCTGGCTCCTTCCTCCCGGGCCTTGGTCGTCAACCAAAGTCTACTCGGGTCGCGGGAGCCAGCATTGTTATGAAATCATGTGGGATTTCAAGTTTCCGATTAGGCGAACTTACCGGGCACAACTTACCGGGCACAACTGAGTAATCAAGCCAATATCAGCCTGTTTGGGTACCAACATAAGTTATGCTGCTGGCGAGCAGCTTCTTGGAGAGAACCAGGGAGAGCCATGAATCGCAAATTTGTCATCCTGAGTCTTTCGGTCCTGACATCGATAGCAACGGGTTGTGGCTACAAAAAAGTTGCACCCGCGACCGCACCACTACCCATGGCGTTAACTGCATTCGCGGGGTCGCCACAGCGTTACATTGCGGAGCGGCATAAGCTTGAAGTCATCTCAACGGAGTCAGAACTACAGAAATCCTGGGAGTCAGCAGTCGCCTTCTGTCCAACAATCCAATGCGAAATTGTTTCTTCGAGCATCACAACACACGCCAGTGATTCCGTACCCTCAGGCGTCATTTCATTGCGGGTTGCACCGGACGATCTTAAAAAGCTTTTAGGTTATGTGGAGAAGTTGGGCAAAATTGCACGACACACTACAGACCGCGAAGACAAGACGGCGGCAGTTGTGGACACTGAGGCCAAAATCAAGAACCTTACAGGCTTCAGGGACAACCTGAGAGCTATGCTTGCGAGACCCTCGGCGACAGTCAAAGACCTTGTGGAAATCCAAAAGCAATTAACTGACACCCAATCGGAATTGGACAGCGAGACCGCGCAGCGGAAAATTCTGGCAAATGAAACAGAAAAGATCGCGGTTGAAATTGGCTTCCGCGCGGAAAGGCCTAGCGGGAATGCAGGAGGATTTGCCCAAGTCTGGGATGCACTGCGTGAATCAGGCTCTGTTTTAGGGGAAAGTACGGCGTCTCTTATCAGCACAATCGTTGCCATCATTCCGTGGCTGATCTTAATTGTGCCCGCTGTTTGGCTCCTGGTCAAAGCTTGGAGAAAGCTAAAACTGCGCCGGAATCGACCTGCTGTGCCGCCAGCGTCCACAACTTCAGGCTGAGGTCAGGTGCAAACTCCGTCGGAGCAGGAAAGGAAAAAAGAACATGAGCCTACAGTTAAGCGCATTTCTAACCTTGCTAGTACTCTCGTTGGCCGTCCCCATAATTCTGTTTCTTCTACTGCGCGCCAGCCTTACCGATTTGCTGCGACACACGCTTAGGGTGCAGGCGGGGATCACTTTCTACATGCGCTCCTTCCTTCTCATTCTCTTTCTTTCATCGCTTTCAGCCGCTATTGGGACGTCTTTTTACTTGAAGCCAGATTCACGTTTCATGGAGTACGTCTGGAAGGGAGCAGAGGGTATGTCGTCAACCCTGGAGAAGACGCTCTGGTTTGTTGCCGTCTACTTGGTTCTTATCACCATTCTGGTCGCCACACTGAAGATCAAAGATGACAAATGAGCGATACTTAATCGCTTCTTATTTTGCGGGCGCCGCCCTCTCTGGCGGGCTGGGCGCCATGGTGTATCTCTTTCTTCGGCGCCCCTTCGGCGGCGTCGCAGACGGTGCCTCGGGTAAGCGCCTCTCCTCTATGCTGAAGAGACTACTTCCCTGGGGATTGCTGTTCCCGGCTCTGTTGGGATTCGTCTCCGTCTCCTATCAGGGCTGCGGTCGGACGACCTACGAGGAGATTATTCAAAACCGAAGTTACCTCGTCGAGAAGAATCAGGAACAGATTTCTTCGGTCTTGCTCTACATCCTCCTCGCAGTTGTGTTCTGGAATGTTATTGTCCTCCTCATCTTGAAGTACGCGCAAAACGGCAGGAACGAGCCACAATTGCCCTAAGTGGACGATTAACGGGGTGATCGCCCATGTGAAGTTTTAAACCTTGAGTTGTCCGGTTTCCCGACTTATCAGGAGTTGGCCGCGTCCTATTGGGGTAGATGGTTGGCAAACCGCACAACAGTTTCCATATGTCCCCTTCCTCTGAAATGATTTGTACTAGCTCTTCGCAAATTCGCTACAACGACATTTGATATCGTCGACTACGAGTCAACGAAGTAGCTTGAGATGTTTGTCTTCTGTGAGCACACCTTTCAATCGCCTGACGGCGCTGGGCATTTCCTTTTCCGCCGTGCTCCCAAACCCCAAAATAAATCCCTGCCTGGAAGGCTTACCAAAGTAGGAAGGAGAAAGCGGCCAAAGCCAAAGTTTCTCGCGTGCAGCGCGCACAGCAAGCTCCTGATCGCGGAAACCTGCGGGTAGCATAACGACGAGATGCATGCCAGCTTCCGCTCCTACCACATCCAGCGTGGACCCAAACTCTTTCCCCAGGCTCTCGACAAGCGCGGTACGACGCTGACTATAGAGCAAACGCATCCTGCGAATGTGACGAGCGAAATGTCCTTCATTCATGAAGTCTGTGAGCACAGCCTGATGAAAGTGAGGCGGTCCTATATCCATGGCATTTCGAACGACCGTAAAATGATCGACAAGGTCTGGGGGAATGACCATATAGCCGAGGCGAAGAGAGGGGAATAGAGTCTTGCTGAAAGTTCCAATGTAGATCACGCGAGAGCTATGATCGAGACCTTGTAGCGAAGCGATGGGCATGTTGCCATATCGGTATTCGCTATCGTAGTCATCCTCGATTACCCAGGATCCTGAGCTTTGGGCCCAGTCGAGGAGTTGTAGTCGCCGGGAAGCGCTCATTGTTGCCCCGAGTGGATATTGGTGCGAGGGCGCAACATAGGCGGCTCTCGCCTTGCGGCACAGCTTGAGGCCTGCGGCCACGTCCAATCCTTCACCATCCACTGGAACAGGTATCAAACGACAACCTGCGGCGATGAGAACATGTTTCGTCAACCAGTAGCCGGGCTCTTCCATCCAGGCAGGACTGCCGGAGTCCAGAAGAACCCGTGCGGAGAGCTCGAGGGCTTGCTGGGAACCTGTAACAATCATTACCTGATGCGGATCGCAGTGCACGGCTCTGGCAGTTCTGAGATACGTACAAATAGCTTCACGCAACTGTTCGGAACCGAGCGGGCTGCCATACCTGAGTTCGTGTTCGTGCGGATTTCGGCAGTGACGCATGGCCAGGCTGGACCAAATCTGAAATGGAAATTGGTCAAAGGCCGGTTGGCCCACGGCGAATGCTCCCGAGCTGAGTTGCCAGGGAAATCTTTCGTACCGGGGCAGCAGCATTGCGCGGCGTGCCACGAGCCGAGAGCCTGAGATAGCCTTAGCCGATCCCGTGGCGCGGCGCGTGCTCGATACCGTTTGTTCCGGCAAAAATCTGCAGATGAAAGTTCCCGCTCCCACACGGGTCTCGAAATAACCCTCGGCCAGAAGCTGGGCGTAGGCCGTGAGCACAGGAATTCGAGAGATCTTTAGTTCGACCGCAAGGGCTCGACTCGATGGAATCTGCTGCCCCGCACCCAACTTGCCTCCCAGGATCATCAGGCGAAAGGCGTTGTAGATTTGTTTGTGCAGAGGCTTCGCTGCCTTCCGGTCGACGGCTATGACAGGCGAGAGCGCGTTCGGTACTCTCTTCATTGCTCCATCCAACTGGTCATAACGAATTTAGTCCATGTGGATATTGCGCCCGACCACTGGTCTGCGCAAGATTAAAAATATCGATAAGGCTCATCGGATTTTTCTTGTGCCGATGAGAGAAACATGGGGCATCGGTGCGGATGCTCGTCAAGGCTAAAGCAGCCTTTCACCTCGGGGGATGAGAGCGTTGCAGGTCGAATTTCTAAGAGGGGGTGTGGTCCAGTGATGAATCGAAGAGTCTTTCAATCTCAGATTGAACAGTTCTACTTGCGTTTTCTATTTGCTTTCTTGGTTGCCCTAACCTGTTTTTCAAGTTCAGCGTTCGCCCAGCAAGCCACGATTGTTGGCACGGTGACAGATCCTTCTGGAGCCGTTGTCGCGAATGTGGCTGTCAGTATCACCAACACAGACACGAGTTGGAATCGCGTATTTCCAACGAACGATGCGGGACAGTACGTGGCGCCCGATCTCCTGATCGGCCACTACAACATTAAGGCTACCGCGGCAGGATTCAAAGTGGCAGAGCAGAAGAGTATAG
Organism: Candidatus Sulfotelmatobacter sp.; assembly: GCA_035279505.1. GTDB lineage: Bacteria > Acidobacteriota > Terriglobia > Terriglobales > Acidobacteriaceae > Sulfotelmatobacter. The sequence continues at coordinate 4,130 of DATEHP010000033.1, forward strand.
TGCTGACGGTTGGCGACCGCATCCGGGTGGACTTCCAGTTGACACTGGGAGCGGCTACCGAAACGGTCACTGTCGAAGCCAATGCCGTTCGCGTTCAGGCCGACTCGGGAGAGGTTAGCAATCTCATTACCGACCAGCAGATGAGCCAGATTGCAGTGGCCGGGCGCAGCATTTACCAGCTCGCAGCTTTAACACCAGGAGCATCGAGTCAGATTGGTTCTGGTGGCATGAATTCAGGTGAGGTCAACACTCCTGTTGGCGGCGACGCCAGTGTCGAGTTCAACGGCATGCGTCAAAACCACAACATCTATTTGCTCGACGGCGGCGAGGACGATGACCGGGGCGGTGCAGGTGGTATGAGCATTGCCCCCTCCACGGACGCCATCGCCGAGTTCCGCGCTCTCACTTCCAACTACAGCGCCGATTACGGCCTGTCTTCGGCTGGCACCATGACCATGGTTTTGAAGTCTGGATCCAGTACGCTTCACGCTTCCGCCTGGGAATTCAATCGCAACGACGCCTTCGACGCACGCGATTTCTTCCATCCGGCGCCTAACAAAATCCAGGAATTGCGGCTGAATGTTTACGGGTTCAATGTCGGCGGCCCGGTTACCTTCGGAAAGGTCTACAATCCCGACAAGAAGAAGACCTTCTTCTTTTACAACATGGAATGGCGCAAGCTCATCCAGGGCGGCGCAACCAATCAGACAGTGCCGGATCCCCTTGCGTATGGTGGCAATTTCGCCGGCCGAGTGCCTGTGAATGCACAAGACAAAAACAAGGCAGACATACCGTTCTCGGGCCTGCACGTTCCTTGCGCATTTCAACTTTCACCCGCTCAACAGGCTCTTTTCACTGGGCAAACCTTCAGTACACCACTCGTGACTACGAGTGGTGGTGTGACTACTATGTCTTGCGCAGCCAACTCGAACGCGGTTAACAATGTGAACCCATTGATCGCGACCACGCAACCGGTCTTCTCGCCGTTCACTGGCAACGCGCTTCCTTTCGTGGACGCCAACGCAGCAGTTCTTCTCAAAGCGGGCATCTTTCCCACACCGACCTCGAACATTGCGAACTCCATCGGCACATTCATTGGCGGCGCTAACACTCCTACGAATCTGCGGGAAGAAGTCGTGCGCATCGATCACAACTTTACCTCGAAGTTTTCCGTCTTCGGGCACTATATCGCTGAACAAGTTACGCAGGGATTTGCCACCAGCCAGTGGAGCGGCGATAACCTTCCAACTGTTGGCGATACCTTCGGCAACCCATCGCGTAGCGGAGTCATCCACACCACCTATGCATTCAGCCCGACCTTGCTCAACGAGGTGGCTTTCAATTACAACGGGAACGTCATCAATATCGTTCCCTACGCGGCTACCGGCTTGACCAGCCTGGCGCTTCCTTCCGGATACGTCGGAACAAACTCCAGGCTTTTCGGTGGACCCAACAATCTCACCCGCATCCCCAACATTGACCTGAGTGGCGGCGCTGGCTCGCAGTTTGAAATCTCCAGTTGGCCGTGGCACAACAAGGCCGATGACTACCAGGTCCGCGATGACATTTCTCTGACCAAGGGAGCCCATCAGCTCAAGTTCGGGGGAAGCTGGGCCCTTTACAAAAAGATCCAGGACCTGTTTGGTCAAACGCAAGGAGGCTTCGGCTTCAACGGCAGCTACACAGGAAGCAGCTTTGCTGACATGTTGCTCGGCTATCCCAATTCCTATCAAGAGCTCGCCGTGCAAGACAAGGGCTACTGGAACAACGTCTCTTGGGCTTTTTATGCGCAAGACAATTGGCGCGTGAACAAGCGATTGACTCTCAATCTCGGCTTGCGCTGGGATGGCGTGCCGCACACTTACGAAGCCAACAACCGTATGGGGAATTTCTATCCCTCACTCTATAATTCGGCGAATGCAGCAACCTTCGACTCCACTGGTCATATCTGCAACGCTGCCGATGTGACAGCGGGCGATCCTAACTGCGGCGGAAAAGTCAGCCCCGGTTTGGGCACCAGCCCGAATTCAATTTTGGCGGGGATTCCACTCTACCTGAACGGCATCGGTGTCCCTGGCCAAAACGGCATACCGAAGGGCTTGGTCAACAACCACTGGGCGGCTTTCGGTCCGCGTCTCGGCTTCGCCTATGACCTCACTGGCGGCGGCAAGACCGTTGTCCGCGGCGGATTCGGCATCATGTACGAGCGCATTCAGGGCAACGACATGTACAACGCCGGTCCCAATATTCCCTTCAGCCTGCAGGTCAATACCAACAACGTCTCGCTGGACAACCCAAGCATCAATACGGCTACGGGGCTTGCCGTGAGCGCCGCAAATCTGCCGATTAACGCGGCCAGCATCACCGGCTTGGCGATTGACAACTACAAACTGCCGGTGAGCTACCAGTACAGCGTCGGCGTGCAACACTCCTTGTCAACCAAGACCGTGCTCTCCGTGAGCTACGTCGGCAACCAAGGTCGGCATCAGAACGACTACCGCAATATCAACCTGCCGCCGACGTCAGAACTCGCGGCCCTGCAGAACGGCGCGATTAAGTACGCGCCGACACCTGGTCTGGCCTATCCGGGCTTCACAGCCATCACACTAGCCGAGAACGAGGCCAACACCCACTACAATGGGCTGCAAGTGGACCTCAACTCTCAGCTGGGCCACGACCTCAACCTTCGCGCTTTCTATACTCTTTCGCGCGCGGTTGACCCGACCACTTCCGGAAGCGGCGGCGGAGACCTCGGCACCATATCCAACTCCTACGCCGGCTGGGTCTACGACAATGGCCCGAGCGGATTTGACCGCACGCACATCGCTGTGGTGGACTTCATCTACGACATTCCCCTCTTCCGCCACAATGACAGCAAGCTGCTGAAGTCTGTCGCCGGTGGCTGGCAAGTCTCGGGCATCGTCACCATGGAGTCCGGCCTGCCGATCAACGTCAATCTCACAGGTGCAGCTCAAAACTTCAACGGCACCATTGGCGGTAACAACCGGCCGAATTTGTCAGGCTCAATCTCGTATCCGCATACGCAGGTCGCGGGAGTGAATCAGGGCATTCAATACTACGATCCCACGGCCTTTACCGCCCCCACAGCAGGCACTTATGGCACGTTGGGCCACAACGCTCTGCGCGGACCTGGCCGCGACAACTGGAACATCTCGCTCTTCAAGAGCTTCACCTTGAGCGAGTCTCGCGGCAGCCGCTTCGAGATGCGCTTTGAATCTTTCAACACCTGGAACCACACCCAGTTCAACGGCGTGGATAACGGCCTCGGCGACACCCGCTTCGGCCGCTTCACATCAGCCTTCGACCCCAGAATCTTGCAGCTGGGCGGCAAGATTTACTTCTAGCGCTCGGCACCCCTGGGTGTTAGATCCGGCTCCGTGCGCACCCAACCCCTGCGCACCGGGCTTTTGTTCTCTGCTGGATGCTGCGGATGAACCAACGCTCGCACCGTGCAGATCATTTCATCCGCGGGAAACGCGGCGAATCTTCAGCAGCTAGTTGATTGAACTGAATTGACTGGTTTCCCCGCTCTTTTTCGGATCGCAGCGGTACGCTTTCGTACTTATATCAGCATTCCCTGAAGTGGCTATTGCCTTCGACCGGCTCCTAGGGCGACATTCAAAAAGAGAGCAGCGCTTGTCCTCAAAACTGCAAAGACATTCGTGGTATTTGGGATATATCGCGCAAGAGAGGCAACGAGACAAAACCATGCTTTCAATTGCAGTCATCCATCGCAAGCAGCAAAGAGCGCGGAGTCGGGGCCGAAGTCGAAGCAACCTACCTCTGAAGATATTTGCGTTTCTGTTCGTGTTTGCCTGCGCGATGAGCGGACCACGTGGGCGAGCAGCGGACACACGCAATACCACCGGGACCCCTATTCTCGTGGAATTGTTTACATCCGAGGGATGTTCCAGCTGTCCTCCAGTGGATGCCCTCTTGGAGCAAATGGACGCCTCTCAACCCGTTCCGGGCGCGGAGTTGATCGTTCTCAGCGAACATGTAGATTATTGGGACCATGACGGTTGGAAAGATCCCTACTCCTCATCTCGCCTGACGGAGCGGCAGAGTGGCTATGTCCGTGCCCTTGGCCTAAAAACTCCATATACTCCCCAAGTTATTGTCGATGGAACGACCGAGTTGCGAGCGAGTGGCACGGAACAGATGATCCAAATCCTTGAGAAGGCGACCGCGGCGCCGAAGCTTCCTGTTCGTATTAGTGAGGTAACAACGGATCCTGACACTCCAGCGGTGCTTCGAGCGCGCGTTGAGGTTGATGGCGATTCCGCAAAGCGCCGCGGGGACATCTATGTGGCGGTCGCCCTTGACCACGCCGAGTCTCAGGTCATGCGCGGCGAGAATGGAGGGCGGCACCTGACCCACGTTGCCGTGGTGCAAGAGCTCACAAAAGTTGGGAAGCTGGAGAAGGGGAAGAACTTCAATCAGGATGTTCGGTTGAAGCTCATGCCCGGTAGCGATTCAAAAAACATTCGGATCATTGCTTTCGTTCAAGAGCCTGGGCTCGGGAGAGTTCTCGGAACGGCGCTACAGAAACCCCAACAGTGAGAACGGTTGGGGAGCAAATGTGGCGAAGCGAGTCGACGCGGTCGGAGAGGCCGGGTTTTTATTGGCTATTGACCTCTTTGCGATCAGGGCAGGGAAGGCCAGCAGGAGCATCAGCAAGATCAGAACTTTGGCCATGAAGTGCTCTAAGCTCAAGAGTCTGAGACACGGCGAAAGCTTGATCGTTCGACTTCATAGGCGTCAGCATACTCGGCATCTACGGCCGGCAAAGAGCCGGCCAGCAATAAAACAGATCCGGCCAAGGCGAAGTGGATTGCCAGATAGTTCAATCCGTTCGCTACATCCGAGGCCTTGGCGATCGTAAGCGGGAGGTAAACAAACAGAGCTAAAACAAGCACGGTCGATCCGAGAACCGTTGCAGCGAAACGAGCATATTTCCGAGTCGCGAGACCACCCGCGCATGCAACAAAGATCGTGCCGGTCAGATACGCCCACAGTGCATGTCCCGGAATCCATGAGGGCATGGTCACGAAAGTCGGTCCTTCTTGGGGAATGCCTGGAGCGAAGGTGGGGTACAGGAAATGGTCGATGCCGAAGACGCCGATCGAAATCGCGATGAGGAGGCGAGCAACTACGATCAATTTCGAGCTTACGTTTTGTAAATGTGAATTTGCCGGCCATCCGCGGGTGCCCCCCACTCCTCCCTGCTCGAAACTCGATGCGGCAAAGGCCAGTGCGCCGGCACTTAGAGCCGAATCTCTAAAAACGATAGTGAGCCGAGTTTTGTCATAGGGAATCGCGAAGCAAGAAGGTATGTGAATCAACAACACAAAAATAAAAATCATGATCCCAAGTAACGCCGAGGCCATGCGCGACTGTATTTGAGTGGCCAGACTAAGCGCAGCAGCGATCAGAGCGACTCCCACAAAATAAGCCCAGAATAAGTGTCCCGGAATCCATGATGGCACACCAGTTGAGACAGCTTTGGCGGCTACAAGGTGGTCCATTCCGAAGATCGCCATCGGAATCGCGAACAACACTGGACCGACCAGGATCAGCGGACCGAACCCGCCAGCGTGCTGGAATTTGCTCCTTGAAAACATTGCCACACCGATGATCAGGATGGCTGCTCCTCCAAAATACGGCCAGAACGTCGCAGCGGAGATGGAGAAGGCTATTAGACCGAACGGGAGGCCGTGGAAGTCATGGTTAATCATAAGAGTCCGTGATCAAAACCGGCGAACGCCATGGAATGTAACGGCCCCGACCGCGCAATGTCGGGTTGGGCATCCTGCTTGCTTTCTCCCTAAATTCGGCGCTGCCAAATTTGAACCTTACGCCCAATCTTCAGCGTTGAACGTGGGGAATTTCATTCATCCTTTATTATTTCGCAATAGCCATATTGGTGTGTTTTGATATGGCCACTATAGTCCTCGCCCAGGAAAGGTCCGTGCAGACCCGATGCACTTGCCGTCCGGTGCATGCCCCTCAGTCACTGGATTCGCCCTATTTGCAACATCCCGGAAGTTATTCCTAGACCCTGTTCGATGAAGTAATCGAAAAAAATCGTCGTGGCACCTGGACGATTAACGCGGTTGCCGGACGATGGAAGTAATGGTACGGGACTTGTCCGGTAAGGCGTGCCGGGCACTGACTCGCGCTGCAAGCCCCACAAACTGTTTTGCATCTACAGTATGGATTGCTTGTACGTCAGGGCTTGGGTGGAGCAGATGTGGGCTTGGGTTCGACGATCAGGAACTCGATTGGGCGTTTCGCTTGCCGCAATTCGAGTCCAAGCTGCTCGCGCACTGCGGAGAGGACAGATTCGGGCTTCTGCGGGTCCCAGCGAAGCTCGTAGTCGTACACGCCCGCGATTGCTGTTTCATCGACCACGGGCCTAACGATGACTTCCTCCAACATCGAAGCTAGGCTGCCTAGCGGCATCGCAGTGGCGCTGGCGCTGGCTAATCCTTTCTCGATGCGGCTTATACCCCCGGTTCTGGCTGGCTCGCGCAGCGCGGCCCTCTTGCCCGGCGGCACGACGAGCACGAATACATCCGACTCGCGCGTCTCGCGTCGCACCCGTAGCCCGAAGGCCGTCTCAAGCGCCTGCTGGAAAATAGTGGGGAGTTGTCGCGTCTGATCTTTCGGCAAATTCACAAGGATGTCGTAGACGGTTCCAGCGAGCCACTCGGGCATGACGATGCGCGTGTGAGGGAAGTCGTAGGCATTGGCAAAGGCGGACTTCAAGTTCATTGCGCGTGCTGCTAGGTGGTTCGAGCTCCGTTCCATAAGAGCTGAGAAACTCGGCGTGGAGGGGCGGATCAGAACCTCTAGGGTCGCGAGTGGGGCGGCTTCGGTTCCGCGGATGCCTGTTTCGATCGAGGGACGGGGCAGCTTGCGCCGCACCGCGTCCACGTTTCCCGCGAGAAGCTGTTCGAGAATTTCATCGGTGACTTGGTCCACGTCCGCCAAGGCAACCAAGTTCCCTCTCGCGTCCACGAGCGCGGTGCGCGGCCTGGCCTGAACAGCGTAGGTATTGAAGATCGAGCCATCCGTATCGAGCGCAACCCAGCCTTCGATAGGGCGCTTGGCTAAAAACTTCTCGACGGTGGTCGCTTCTTCGTCGCTGACGGAGATGATCTGCACGCCCCGGTTCTGGAATTTCCGCCCGAGTTCATTCAGGTGAGGAATCGCCTCGACGCAGGGACCGCACCAAGTCGCCCAAAACTCGATTACGACCACTTTCCTGCGAAGGTCTTGCCAGCCCGACGGCGGTTGCTCGCGGGGTTGAATCCAGTGTTTAATGTTGAGTGGCGGCGCCGGCTTTAGAGGCTCAAGAGGCTCCTCTTGGGCCAGAGTGCCGGTCGCGAGCACCGCCCACACACAAGCGGTCCACAATCTACGGCACATGCGGCTCGACGAACTGTCCCGGCCCTCTGTAGACCCGGATTTCATTTCCGAAAGTCTACCATAGTCAGTTAACATGCCTGATAAACGCCGAAATCGTCCAAGTGGATTTGCAGTTTCCGATTGGGCACCTATAAAGAGTTGTCGCTGGATTCCTGCAGTTCCAAGCTCGTCCCTCCGCAACTGCCACCACTGGCCTCCTGGCGCTTCAATAGAAGTGAATTGCGTTTCGCGGTCGAGCCAAGACTGACCAAGTGGTCACTCGCTTCATAGTCGCGGTCAGGCTCAACCTTCCCGGCGTCGATGTGCAGTACGTACGTGCCGTTTGGAATTCCATCGAAGGCGAAAGCGCCGTTGGCATCCGATGTCGTGTGATACACAGCTCTTGTGGTCGCATTCTGCAATGTGAGCTTCGCGGCGACGATCGGCACATCAACGCGGTGCAAAAGATTCCAAATAGGAGTACCGCCCTTGCCCGGCTGCGAATCCAGCAGTTTGCCTGCAATGCGGCGAGTGCCAGGAGCTAGGTCGCCCCAATCGTATGCCAGGTTGCGTTTTGCTTTTCTGGACGGCCTTTCGTTAACGTGGAAGCAATGATAAGCCGCGCCGATGTCGAGGTACTCGGCATTTAGCCAATAATCGCCCGGCGCAAGGTTGGTGACGCGGGCGATACCGTCCTTGTCCGCCTTCACAGTGAACTTTTTCGCACCGCTAGTGCCTTGCGGTCCTGTGATTTCGACGGTCGTCCCCGGAAGAGGTTTGTCCGCATGACGGATCTTTACGGCGAAGTCGCTGCGCATTTCGATGCCTCTGTCCAGGCACCCGGCCAGCGAGCAGGCACCCGCCGGAACCGCGACTAGTAGTGGTAGGAGGCAGACCATCACGAGACTCGCCGTTGATCGACTCAATGCCGCTACCTCCTGATCGGGGATAAGAAGAGGGCCGTCGCGATAGCGAACGCAGGCCCATATATCCCCTTGGTTGCTTCGCACAGTGCGCCGATAGTTTATTGCAAACTGTCGCTAAGTACGACCGACAATGTTGTCTAAGTCTGGTAAACGCCGAAACCGGTAAAGTTGAATCGGCCAAAGGAACTTTACTGGTAGTCCGACTAATCAGGCAGTTTGATATATCTTCCAATGACCTCAGGCTGCTGGGACAGGCTGCGACATGCTGAGACTGTAACTTGGACACGCTTTCCGACGTCCCAGTTACAGAGACTATCGTGCGGCGCAGATTACCACTGAGCGGCAAAGTAATTGTGCTGGCGCTACTGGCGATGTTCGCGCAGCGCGCAACGCGCGCCCAGGGCCTGCTTACCGGCGACGAGATTCCCGCAGCTAC
>DATEHP010000034.1:0-8421 GCA_035279505.1 Candidatus Sulfotelmatobacter sp.
CCGTCGTTCGCGTCTGGCGTGATAACCGGTGGCAGCGTCACGCCCCAGCCGAACGGGCCTTGCAGGTTGAAACGTCCCCAGGCATGTTTGAAGCGGCCGGTGCCGCGGGCGAAATATCCGGTTTCGTTCACGTGAAAGACACCCGAACTGCCAGCCGCATCCGTCTGGTGCTCAGTGACAAAGTCAGTCATTAAGGTGACCTTATCGCCGTGTGAAAAGGTGAACGTCGCCTCTTCTGTGCCTAACCAGATATCGCCGAAGTCGGTGAAACCGGTGTTCGGGTCTGTGACGGTGGCGTGCATAACTTTCCTGCCAAAGGTGAAGTCGCCGACACCGTACCAGGAATCTCCGTTATGCCATCCGTAGATGGTGCCGCCGAAGGGAACGCATTGATCTTGTGCACCTGCGCTGGGTGCGATCGCAAACAACGCCAGTGCCAGGATCGACATAATGACGAGTACTGTAGTGATTCGCATAATGCTTGCCTCCGACCGGCAGTTTGCTCTTTGCGGCCATTCCGATTCAATGGAAGGCACATGACGAATCCATGACGAAAGGCTGATACGCCGGATTCAGGAATTTGGGACTGCGTCGACGAGTCGTTGGGCTTCTTTGCCGGTGTGACTTCCGATCCGGCCGGTGCTAACGTAAGTAGCGGCAGGCAAAGCATTTTTGTATTGCTCAGTCGCCAGGGAGGGGCTTCGTGCTCGCTCCGCGAACTAATCGATACCGCTTCGGAGAATTTACCTTTGACCCGGCCTCGGGGGAGCTGCGGCGCAACGGAAACACAGTCCGCCTGCAGCCGCAACCGGTACAGGTCCTGCTTGCCCTGCTTTGCCATCCTGGACAAGTTGTTACCCGTGAAGAATTTCGAAGTTCGATGTGGACCGCAGACACCAACGTCGAATTCGACGACGGCCTGAACCATGCGATTCGGCGCCTGCGTGACGCCCTCAGCGACACCGCGCAGGTGCCGCTCTATATTGAGACGATACCGCGCCGAGGTTACCGTTTCGTCCCGCCGGTGGATGTCGAATCTCCTCCGTCGTCGGCCGGCCCGCCCGGCGCTGCTTTCTCCGCGAGTGTATGGCGTCGGTCTCTCTGGTCAGCGCTTATCGTCGCCTGCGCCGCAATTGCGGTGGTGACCAGCGTTGTACTTATTCATCGTCGCTCTGCCGCCCCCATCGGCTCCCTTGCTGTCCTGCCGCTCGCCAACTTTTCCGGCGACAGCGACCAGGATTACTTCGCCGACGGCATTACGGAAGAACTCACGACCGAACTGGCCCGCGTCAAGACCTTGCGCGTGATCTCGCGCACGTCGGCTATGCGGCTGAAGGGTACGAACCTGTCTTTGAAGGAGATCGGCCGCGAACTGGGTGTGGATGCGGTCGTCGAAGGGTCGGTGCAACGCTCCGGCAGTCGCGTCCGTATTTCTGCGCAGCTCGTTCAGATCGCCAGCGAGCGTCACCTTTGGGCGGAAACCTACGAGCGCGAATTGCTGGACGTTCTGCATGTTCGCAGTGAAGTGGCACGTGACATCGCTGCGCGGGTTCGCCTGGAAGTTGCGCCAGAAAGTGCCCGCCTCGCGCAGAACAGCATTCCGGCAGAAGCCTATGACGCCTTTCTGATGGGGACCCGCCTTTCCAGTCGCGGCGATAACGAAGGTTTCGAGGAGAGCATTCGGTACTTCGAACAGGCCATTCGGCTGGATCCGGACTTCGCGCTTGCCTACGCTGAACTCGCAGAATCGCATGGCATGCTTGCGTTTCTCGCCGACGAACGAGGGGATCATTTTAAGAAAGCCAATCTCGCGGCGAACAAGGCTTTTAAACTCGACCCCACGCTTCCGGAAGGTCAGATCGGCACGGCTGACTTGCTTTTCTATTGGGAGTGGGACTGGGCCCAATGTGAAGGTGCGTTCCGTGAAGCGGCGGAGAAGTATCCTAATTCGGCTCATGTCCAGTATCACTACGGATTGTGCCTTTTCGTCTTAAGCCGCCATGACGAGGCCCTGCGATATCTGGAACGTGCGCGCCGCGTGGATCCGCTTTCACCGATGATCAATCGCGTCATCGGTTGGCTTTTGTACGTGATGGGACGCAAGCAAGAAGCGATCGAGCAATTGCTCAGGGCAAGAGAACTTGAACCTGGCGATCGAACCACCTACAGCCTGCTTTCCCGGGCGTATGATCGGGCAGGTCAAGAATCGGAGTCTGTGAGCGCGTATATCACGTCACGCAAGCTGGCGGGCGACCCGGAGGCTGAGACGGATGCTCTTGGACGTGCGTATCGCAGCGGGGGCCAACAGGCATTCGATCATGAACGCCGGAAAATCCTGAAGAGCAAGCTGCACAGGCTGCTTACGAAAGAAAGTAGCGAGCCTGCCAAAGCGCTGACAATCGCGTCGCTTTGCGCCTCGATCGGAAACGCCGACTTGGCATTCCAATATCTCGACAAGGCCTACGCCGAGCGCAGCCCCACCCTTACCTGGATCAAGTCTGGCATTCAGTGGGAACCGCTGCACGAGGACCCGCGTTTTCATGCATTCGTCCGCCGCATGGGTCTGCCGGACTAGGGCGTACAGCAGGGTGACTTGTCGGGTTCCATCGAATCTCAATGGAAGATCAGTTCGCAGGGTGGGTAGCTGAGAGTGTGGTCTGATTTTTCCACCCAGACCTGGGCGTGTTGCGTCCGATCGTTCACGATTACATCGACCAGGACTCCGCTACTTGGACCGGGACAGGTGCTCGCGCCGTTCACCTTCACGGTCTTGATCGGTCCCCATTCTCCGCTCGGTCCCCAATCGCGATAGAAGTCGTTAAAGGCGTACCTCGGGTGTTCACCGGGGTGCTGCGGCCAGTTGGGGTCATGCATCCAGATGCCATATGCAGTTTTGAAGTCCTGCTTCTGCAAGGAATCAAAAAACTTACCGACGGTGTGTTCCTCAGGCCAGTAGCGGAGCCACCATCCGAGACAGAGAATGATCACTATGACCGTGATGATGAGAATGAGGCGTTTCCTCTTTCTCGATTCTTTTTCCGGATCAAATTCTTTCGCGTCCAGGAGCGTCATACCTCTCTAGCATAATGGACGCAGCAGCAAAGTTAAAAGTTCCCGAGCGGGCGTACAGTTCTGCTAATGGAATTCCACGGGCCGATGCCCGTCTACGATTATGTTTGCCTCGATTGCCATAAGCCCTTCGAACTTGTCCTAACCCTGAACGAACACGACATGGCAAATTCCCAGCGACCGCATTACGGGAGTAAGAATGTTGACCAGGAAGCGTCGGCGTTCTTTGCGGTGACGTCGAAGAAAAGCTAGGCGCGTGTTAGTGCGTCTGCTGACTCAGCGCGTCGGCAGCCTGCTGCGCTTCCGTGAAGTCAGGGGATAGGTTGAGCGCTTGCTGGTAAGCCCCGAGCGCCATGGGGATCTGCCCTGCCTGCGCGAACGTGCGCCCAAGTTCGAGATAGGCCCGGGCGGTGGGCTGCAGAGCGATGGAGTAGTTCAGATCGTCGATGGCTTCTTGAAGCTTTCCTTGCTTCCTCGCCAGCAGAGCGATCCCCAGCCAGGAGTTGAACAGTGGCTTCAGACGCATTGACTGCTCAAAACTCTTGCGCGCGTCGCCATCTTCACCAAGGGCCTGTTGCGCAATCCCGAGGTTGGCGTAAGTTTGCGCCAGCAAGCCTGGGTCTGAAGTCAGATTAATCGCAGCTTTATACTCTTCAGTGGCGTTCCGCAATTGACCGTGTGTCTGGTAGTAGGTCCCCAGATTGCTGTGGCTCATTGGGTCTTTGGGATTGATGCGGGCGGCGGCCTCGAAGTGCGCGTGAGCGTCCTCTTCCCTTCCTTCGAGAATCAACGCCCCACCTAAGTTATCTTCAGCGACAAAGTTATTGCTGGTAACCGCGAGCGCGTGCGACCAGAGTTCTTCGCTAGACCGCCAGTATCCGATCTGGCGGTAGGTCGCAAACGACAGCGCGATCAGGGCTGCCGCTGCGAGAATCGCAGGGACGAATCCCAGGCTCCTTTGCTGGGCTACATCAGAAGAGCCGAAGGCGATCATCACGAAAATGCCGATCAGCGGGATGTAGGCATAGCGGTCGGCCATGGCGGCTTCGCCGACCTGGATCAAGCCGATTACCGGAACGAGCGTTCCCAGGAAGAAAAACCACCCAACGAGAAGGTAGCGGCGGCTGCGGAACTTCCACACGAGCGCGGTAATGATCACAAGAATGATGGCAGCCAGCAGCACCAGCCATGCTGGAAGCGAACCGCCGGGGTGGGGGTAAAGCGGTGCCAGATGCCTGGGCCAAATCAATTTCCAGATGTACATCGCATAGGCGCAAATCGCGTTCTCTAAGCGGACACCGAAGGAGAATTCCGTGGTCGAGCGGACCGCGCCACCACTCTGCTGTGCCTGCATCGTGATGACTGCGCTGGCAAGGGAGAGCGCGAAGAGCGGAAGTTTCTCAAGAACCAGCCGTGACCATGGTGTTTTCTGTTCAGCAGTTTCCTGGACTCGCGCGAGCGGCCAGTAATCGAGCAACAGAAGCACGAATGGGAGCGTGATCACCATGGGCTTCGAGGCAAGCGCGGCGGCGAAGCATCCGAATACGGCCAGATACCGCTTCCAGCCCGGCTTTTGCACGTACCAACCATAGGCCCAAAGAGTAAGGAAGAAGAAAAAAGTACAAAGGACATTTTTGCGCTCGGCGACCCATGCCACCGATTCGACATTGATGGGATGCACGGCGAAGAGAAGGGCGACGAAGAGACTTGGGCCGAGCCGCCTGGTTGCCCACATCAGCAACAGAAATAGGAGGCACACGTTTGCCACGTGCAATAGAACACTTGTCAGATGATGGCCGGCGGGGTTCAGGCGGAAGAGCGAGACGTCCAACGCATGAGACATCCATGTGAGCGGATGCCAGTTGGCTTGTTCGGTCGAGGTAAGAGACCACGCGATCGTATCGCCACTCAGGCCTTGGCGGACGTGTGGGTTCTCGGTGACGTAGCGGTCGTCGTCGTAATTGACGAAGGGATGGCGGTTGACCGGGTTGTAAAGAATGAGGGTTACGACTGCCAGCAGAAGGCAGACGATTGGATTGCGCTTTTCAGGGGACGCGAACAGGCCACGCGGGTTCGGCTCGGGTGCAGGTTTTTGTTTTGGCGGCAATAAGAGGATTTAACCACAGGGGGCACGGGGGGACACAGGGGAAGCATGCAGAGGGAAGCACCTAAGTCACTGGGGCTAAAAATTCAACCGCTGCCGGTCATTCGCTAGGCGGGTTTCCAACGCAACACCGGCTTTCTTGCTGCGGCGGTTTCGTCAAGGCGCGACACGCGTGTGGAGTGCGGGGCATCAAGCACCGTCTGCGCATTTTCTTCCACCTCCTGCGCAATGGACTTCATGGCGTCAACAAACAGGTCCATCTCTTCCTTGGATTCGCTTTCGGTAGGCTCGATCATCAGGGCTCCGGGGACGATCAGCGGGAACGCAGTGGTGTAGGGATGGAATCCGTAGTCGATCAGGCGCTTGGCAATATCCATGGTGCGCACGCCTTTCTTCGCCTGCATCCTGTCGCTGAAAACCACTTCGTGCATGGTTGGCGTGGAGTACGGCAAATCGTAGGTGCCTTCGAGGCCCTTGCGGATGTAATTCGCGTTGAGCACTGCGTCTTCGGTGGTCTGGCGCAGGCCGTCGGGACCGTTGGCTTGAATATAGGCGAGGGCTCGCACGAACATTCCGAAGTTGCCGTAAAAGGCACGAACCCGCCCGACAGAATGCGGACGGTTGTATTCGAAGCCGAGCGTGCCGTCGGAGTGCGTGATGACCACGGGCTTTGGCAAGAATGGCTCGAGGGGCTTCTTGATCGCGACCGGGCCGGAACCGGGGCCTCCGCCGCCGTGCGGCGTGGAGAAGGTCTTATGCAGGTTGAGGTGCATCACATCCACGCCGAAGTCTCCAGGACGGACTTTGCCGACTAGCGCATTCATGTTGGCGCCGTCCATATAAAGGAGGCCGCCCTTGGCGTGGAGGATATCGGCAATCTTGTGGATGTCCTGCTCGAAGACTCCGAGTGTGTTGGGGTTGGTGAGCATCAGCGCCGCGACATCTTCGTTCATCTGCGCTTCCAGCGAGGCGATGTCGACCATGCCGCGGGAATCCGACTTCAGATTCTCGACGGCGTAACCCACCATGGCTGCGGTGGCCGGGTTGGTACCGTGGGCGGAGTCGGGAATCAGAATCTTCTTACGCGCATTGCCTTTCGACTCGTGATACGCGCGGACCATCAGCAGGCCGGTCATTTCCCCGTGTGCACCGGCGGCAGGCTGAAGGGTGATGGCGTCCATGCCGGTAATTTCGATGAGGCAATCGCTCAGCGTCTTGATAATGCGCAGCGCGCCTTGCGAAATCTTTTCGGGCTGATATGGGTGGCCGTTGGCAATGCCTTCGACGCGGGCCACCGCTTCGTTCACGCGCGGGTTGTACTTCATGGTGCACGAGCCGAGCGGATACATGCCGAGATCAATGGCGTAGTTCCACGTCGACATCCGGGTAAAGTGGCGAATGATCTCGATCTCGCTGACTTCGGGCATGTGGCCGAGGTCTTTTCTCTCGGCGTCGCCCAGGAGCTTGGCGGTGTCGATTTCAGGGACGTCGAGGGGCGGCAGCTTCCAGGCCGCTTTTCCGGGAGAGGATTTTTCGAAGATCAATCCTTCGTTCTGGTTGACGTGACGCGTGGCTTTGGGGGTTTGATGCTTCATCGCGTCACCTCCTCGACTTCTTCTTTCGCCGTTCGCACGGAGCGTTCGCTTTCGGCGATCAGGCCGGCGGCGGTGTCGATCGCACTGCGGGTGGTAAGTTCGGTGCAGCACCAGAGCGCGGCATTGCCCAATTCCGGGTAGAACTTTCGCAGCGGCAATCCGCCCACGATCTTGTGTCCCAGCAATCGGCCATTGACGGCGTACGGATCTTCGCTGGTTTCAACAACGAATTCGTTGAAACGCGGCGGATTGGTAAAGAGGACTTTGCCGTGCTTCGCAAATTGACTGGCCGCGTACGCGGTCTTCGCGAGATTCTGTTTGGCCAACTCTTTCAGACCGACTTTCCCGTACACGGTCATGAAGATGTTCACCATCAGCGCGACCAGCGCCTGGTTGGTGCAAATGTTCGAGGTCGCCTTCTCGCGGCGGATGTGCTGCTCGCGGGTGGCGAGGGTGAGAACGAATCCGCGCTTGCCTTGCTTGTCGACGGTCTGGCCGACGAGGCGTCCGGGCATCTGGCGGACATATTTTTCGCGGGTAGCGATGACGCCGCAGTAAGGGCCGCCAAATCCTAGAGGCACACCGAAGGATTGCGCTTCCATGGCGATAATATCGGCCTGCCGGGGCGGCTCAACGATGCCGAGCGAAACAGCTTCGGCGATGGAGACGACCAACATGGCATCGTGTTTGTGGGCAATTTCGGCGATGGCGTCAACATCTTCGATGGTCCCGAAGAAGTTCGGGGACTGGATAAGGATGCATGCGGTCTCGGGAGTGATCGCCTGCTCAAGTTCTTTCAGATTCATGCGGCCGTTGTCGGAAAATCCTACTGTCGCGAGCGGCATGCCCTGGTGGGTGGCGTAAGTGGCAAGAACTTCGCGATACTCCGGGTGCAGGCTGCGGGCCACGACCACCGAGCGGCGTCCCGTCAAGCGCACGGCCATCATCACCGCTTCGGCGGCGGCGGTGGAACCGTCGTACATGGAGGCATTGGCCACCTCCATGCCTGTGAGCTCGCAGATCATCGTCTGGAATTCGAAGATGGATTGCAGCGTGCCTTGCGAGATCTCGGCCTGGTACGGAGTGTAAGCGGTAAGAAATTCGCCGCGGGAGATGAGGGAATCAATGATTACAGGGCGATAGTGGAAGTAGGCGCCGGCACCGAGGAAGCTGGTGTATTCGTCGCCGTTTTCGCGGGAGCGCTGGCGAAAGAAGTCGACAATCTCAGATTCGGCCATCTGGCGCGGAATCTTGAGATCGCGATTCAGTCGGTACTCGGCCGGAATCGGAGCGAAGAGGTCATCGACTGAACGAAGGCCGATCGCTTTCAGCATCGCTTCGCGGTCAGCAGGAGATTTGGGCAGGTAGCGCATAGTAATCAGATGCCTTTCAGCTTAGGTCGATGCAGGCGGCAGCCAGAAGCGCTTTGATCGCGGCGACTCCCGCATGCAGGGCTTTTGAATCGTGATCAACAGATGGATCATAGGCCGTAATGGCGGCACCAACAATGGCTCGATTGTGTCCGATGAACCCGATTATGTGCAAAAGTTCGGAAACGGTGAGACCCCCGGGCGAGGAATATTCGTTGACGCAGGCTTCCGCCCGGTCGAGCACGTCCAAGTCGACATGGACGTAGACACGTTTTGGAAGCCG
>DATEHP010000035.1:0-60267 GCA_035279505.1 Candidatus Sulfotelmatobacter sp.
ATCCACAACTCCAGCAGCGTCCCGCCGTACTTCGACCCCACGTCCGGATCACCCTCATACACCGGATCGCTCTCCGCCGCCTCAAGCGTCACGAAGGTGAATCCTTTCTTCTCCATCAGATCGAACGCGTCCGGCAAAATCGTGCTGTTGAAAGCCCCCAGATGCAAGAGCAGCACATGATTGATATCGTGTCCGTACACCGTCTTCGCGAGATCCCTGCCCAAGTCCAGGTACGAAGACTCAATCGACAAGTAACTCAACTTGAGCCAGGCAATCGACTGCGCATCCCTCTTCGCAGCGCACCGCGCGTACGCGCTGTTCCAGAGATAGTCTTCCCAATCCAGCGTCACTTGCGCCACGCGGTAGCCATGCGCCTGCAAGTAAGCCCGCACTGCACGTCGCTTCTCGACAGTCTCTCCTTCATGCAGAAACGGATAACGCAGCCAGTGCCAGTTTCCATCCTTTGCCGCGAGCAACTCCAGCGCCGGTTCGTTCTCGTCGATCTCCCGCTCAAACGCCTCCGCTGGATTCGTATTCAGATTCAAGTGCCCATACGTATGATTTCCAATCGGCTCGGCGGCCGCCCAGATCTTCAAGGCCTCCGCAGCATCCGGATTTCCTTCCAGCTTCTTCGCGTTGATGAATCCGTACGCCGGAGGCACATGCCGCGCTTTCAGTACAGCCAACGTATCGCGCGCAATCCCTACCCGCGTCACGCCCGGTGGCAAATCTCCATTCAGCGGCAAGTCGTCAAAAGTGATCGCCACTTTCTGCGCCGCACACATGTTCACCATCAGAAGCACGGAGATAAATAACGGTAATTTCATGGTGAGAGTCTACAAGAGGCGATGCACCCGAAAGATGCCTGATCCCGTGACTCTCAATCCCGAGGTCGGTACTGAGGACTGGTTACTGAGAGCTGAGACTGAGAACTGCCTTTCCTACTCCATCCCCAACGAACTCTTCACAGACTTCCCATACTCCCTCGCCTTTTCCAGCACCTCGCGCTCATCCACCGTCAACAAAAGATGACTTTGCATCACAATTTTGCCGCCGATGATCACGGTCGCCACATCGCTACCCTTCAGCGAATACGCGATCTGCGCATAGATCTCATACATGGGCACAGCATTCGGTTCTTTCAGACTGATCAATATTAAGTCTGCCTTCTTGCCCGCTGCGAGCGACCCAATCTCCTTCTCCATGTGGATCGCCCGTGCCCCATCGATCGTGGCCATCTCGACGACCGACTTCGCATTCAGCGCCAGGGGATCCATCTTCGAGATCTTCGCCAGCTTGGCCGCCAGGTCGATCTCCTCCATGAGATCAAGATCGTTATTACTGCCCGCTGGCCCATCTGTCCCCAACCCAACTGCCACACCCGCCGCACGCATCTCCGGCACCGGAGACACGCCGCTGGCAATCATCATGTTGCTCGAGGGATTATGCACGCAACCGACGCCGCGCTGTGCCAACAGCTTACGGTCAGCCTCATCGACAAAGATGCAGTGCGCCGCAACGATATCCGGCCCCAGCACGCCAATCTTGTCCAGATACTGCACTGGGGACATCCCGTTGGCCTTCTCGGAGTCCTCCCATTCCTTCTTCATCTCGGCCACGTGGATCAAAATTGGCGCGTGATATTTGCGCGCCAATGCCGCCGCATCCTGCAGCGTCTTCTTCGAACATGTATAAATCGAATGGGGAGCCGGGGCTGCATGAATGAGCGGATCCCCCTGCCATCGCTTCAAAAATCTCTCCGTATATGCCAGCATCTCTGCTTCTGACTTGTTATCCGGAGCCGGGAAATCGATAAACGTCTCTCCCAGCACCCCACGCATTCCCGCAGCCTTGGTCTCCTCGGCGATCGCATCCTCGAAGTAATACATATCGGCGAAGGTGGTAACCCCGGCGCGAATCTGCTCGGCCGCCGCCAGCCGCGTGCCCCAGCGCACGAACTCTTCATTCACATTCTTCGCTTCTGCGGGAAAAATGTACTTGTACAGCCAGTCATTCAGCGTGACGTCATCATGCAACCCGCGGAACAACGTCATGGGCACGTGGGTATGTCCATTGATCAATCCTGGCAGTACCAGGTGTCCTCGAGCGTCGATCACCTCCGGGCTCTGATACCGCGCCTCGATTTCCGCCCTCGGCCCAACAGCAACAATCGAATCGCCGCGGACAACCACGCTGCCATCCTGATGAATCGTCCGAGCAGAATCCATGGTTACGACAATTCCACCGCTGACAATCAGATCGACATTCTGCTTCTCCTGCGCCATACCGATGGAGAAGAGCATGACCACTGCAATCAGGATGAGCGTTCCCCTCGCCGCTTTCATTCTGTTCATGATTGGGTAAGTCCTTGAGGCGGGATTTCGAATTCCTCAATCCGGGTCAGATTTCCTTCTTCTCCGCCGCGTTGATTTCCGTATCCGAAACCGGCTTGCTCCGAAACACGCTGAACTCTTTTACCTGATTCAACACAAACGTCGGCGCTCCAGCGGTCACCGGCAACTTCATTCGTCCGAACGTCGAGTCCTGTACATTCTCCAGCACAAACACAGGTCTCTCATCCCCATTCGGGCACTCAATCTTCACCGCCTGCATCTCCAGCCCCCGCACATGCCGGACGAAGAATCCATACGCCGGAGTGGTCCCAAACATGTTCGGCTCCGGATACTGCTTCTCCTTCTCTGGCACCTTCGTCTCGGCATCGTTCTTGGTGCCGCCGCCCCGGCTCACCACAATCACATCGGTGATCTTCACATCCTCAATGACATGTCCCGGAATTCCCGCCAGGATGCACGCAATCTTGGGAGAGCTCTCCGCCTGCATGCAGCTGATCCCGCTCAAAATGATCCGCCGGATCGCTCCCTCGGGGACACCGGCCGGCCCCCGCATCCGTGCGCCCAGCCTTATGAAAATCGGCGCCTCAAACACATCGCGCATGGTGATGTTCGTGCATGTCACATCTTCGATCATCGCGCCGTCCACGCTCTCGATCGCCAGCCCGCGACATCCGTCAAACACGCAATTCGACACCGTGATGTTCTTGAATCCGCCATTCGACTCCGTCCCGAACTTGATCCGTCCGGTTCGCGGGACTTTCTCCCCGGCTGGAAACTTCTTCCAGGTCCCATCGAGCATCGCGCCTTCCTGGTAACTTCCTGAAAGCAGGCAATTGCTGATGGTCACCATCTCCGTCGCGCGTGCATATCCCAACGCAAACGAACTCTTCAAACAGATCCCGTCGTCCCATGGAGAATTCACGCTGCAATTCGATACACGCACATTCCGGCAGCAATCGATATCCATGCCGTCACGGTTCGTATCAATCTTCAAATTGTCGATCGTAAGATTGTCGACGCCGGTTGCCAGAATTCCGAAATGCCCGCCGTGCAAAATGGAGAAGTCGCGAAGCAGCACATTCCGGCAATTCTTTAGCGCGATTGCCTTGTTCGCGACACCCGGATTCTCCGCCACGGGTCCCGCTCCCCAGCCGCGGCTCAATCCCTTACCCCAGATCAGGCCCGGACCCAGAATCGAAATGTCATTCAGCCCTTCACCCCAAATCAGGCTGTTGTGCCAGTGATTGTGTCCGTAATCCTGATAGTCCTCCCAAGGCTTGTTTGATTCCGCCGGATCGTAACTCTGCGCAGGATCGGAAGCTGGATCCGCCGCGACGATCGTTGCTCCCTGATCCAGAAAAAGCGCCACGTTACTTTTCAAGTGAATCGAGTAGCAGAGATAGTTTCCGGAGCGGATGTAAACGGTTCCACCGCCCGCTGCAGCGGCCGCCTCGATCGCGCGATTGATAGCCGGCGTGTCGAGCGCCTTGCCATCGCCCGCAGCTCCAAATGCCCGCACGTCAAAGAAGAGCCCTTGATGCCCCGCATCCGCCACGCCGCTCGCCGCAGAGGCAGGGATTCCCGCTCCGATCGCCACTCCCGTAACACCCGCCAGCCCCGCGCTCTTAAGAAATCTCCGACGCCCACTGTCTCTCATTTTCATATCCACCTGGGGACTCTGACGTTAAATAGCAAACAACCAACGACTGTCTACCACCCAACTCGTTTTAAATAAAACTGAAAAAATTCCTCTGGATTCGACTGCAAACAGACCTGCGAATTCGGTGTCCCGGGCTCTTCGCGCGTGAATCCCTTCTCGTCCACGCGAATATGCAATGGGGTCACCGGACACAACTCTGGCTTTAAGGCAAATGCCACCGCCATCGGATCAAACAATGTCGGTGTTTCCTGCGCCCACAAGTGATACAAAATCGTGAGCTGATTGGTCAACGGAGTTCCGCGCGTAAACAAAAATGCCCGTTTTCCCTCATCGAGCTTCAACTGTGTCGAATCCAGTGGCATCACAAACAATGGAACGCCCGATGCGAACAGCTTTTGCGCCGACGCCACATCATTTAAAATGTTCCACTCTGGCGACGGGGGAACATGCTCGTTATAGCCATAATCCCCGTAACCTTTTCGGATCGCGCCGCCCATGAGGATCACGCGTTTCAGCTTTCGAAATGTTGCCGCATCTTTATCAATCGCCGCGCCCACATTCATCAGCGGACCAATCGCGATCAGCGTAATTTCTCCTGGATATTTTCGAATCTGGCCGAGCAGGAAGTCTGACGCATCTCCATGCGAGCTCTTCGCAAAATGCCCGCCCTCGCCATAGCGTCGCTGGGACATTAGCGCAGGAGCGGTGGGCTTCCCCGCCATCACGGGGATGTCGGTCTTCCCCAGTTCTCCGAGGAACCGGTCGACGATCCTGGCCCGCAAGTCGGTGTCGCGGAAGGTTGTCGTCACTCCCAGAATTTCGAACTCCGGGCTCTTCACCGCCAGCGCCAGCGCAAAGGCATCATCGACATCATCGCCAATATCGGTGTCAATAATGATCTTCTCGCGCGCCTCCTGCGCCCAACTCGCAAGCGGTCCCAGGAGAAAAAGCAAACACAGGACCCATTTCACAGATCGACCTCCGCAACTTCGACTGAGCCGATAACAATATCTGAATTCCCGCGTGCAGAGAAAGAGAAGGCCGAAACCTCGGGGATTTCGACTGGGGCTTCAGCCGTGTCTCAGCGCCCACAACGTGTTCTCGTGTCACATCCCCGTAGGTGCTTCCAATCCTGTAACCCACGCCAAATCAATACCGATTCCAAAGGCAAGCCTCGTGCATTTGCTCAGGGTGCCGCTCGTCGGCAGGAGGCAACCACAATGACCCGCATCAACGTAGCTAGCAGTAACACAGAGAATCGTTTTCTGATCTGGGGCAAGAATGCCAGCGCCCTGGTCTTCGCCACCGTCCTGATCGTTTGCTCAGTGACGGTTGGATGTTCCAGCGACAAACCAAAACCCGTAAGCTCCAACAACCAGATTCCGGTCACGCAGCCGCAGGCACAGCCGCAACCGATGCCCGCACCAATGGTGCAGGCGGAGAGCAAACCGGCTCCCAAGAAATCGGTGGTCCATAAGAAGCCCGCGACCGTGAACTATACCGATAAGACGTACGGCGTGACGTTTGAGTATCCGCGCCGCTACGCAATCGAAACGGGAGACGCTGCGTCTGAGCTGATCCAGACGAATCCCGTTCCGATGAACTTCGTCCAGTCCGGTGGAGTCACGCTCGCCGCAGTCGAGCTACCCGAGACCGGTTTCATCAACACCGACTTCTCGTCTGCTTTCTTCAACGTGAGCGTCCACAAGACACTCACCGCCGATCAATGCAGCGAGTTCGCGGTGCCGCAGTCGAAGCCTGTCGCGAAATCTGAGACGGCTGTAGCCTCGACCGAAGTTGCGAAGACGGAAAGCGCGAAGGCGGATTCCGCGCCGGTAACAAAGTCTGACGCGCCGCCGATGGCAAGCACCGACCAGCCGAAGTCTTCATCGCCGGTGTCTGATGCGTCCGCGAACTCCAAGCTGATGCTCGGAGACATGGAACTCCGCGGCACGGAAGCCGTCACCGGCGAAGGCACGCGGCAGAGCGACTCGAAGTACTTCCATGTCTACCAGAATGGAGCGTGCTACGAGTTCGCCCTGAATGTCACGACCGACGCCTCGGCCGAAGGACTGGTTAAGCATGTCGATCGCGACAAAGTCTTCAACCGCCTGGAACAGATTCTCTCCACGGTGAAGATCAGCCCGATCACTCCGGAAGTGACCGCCGAAGCTCCAACTCCGGCTGCCCCGCAAACGCCCGCGCAGTAAGTGGAACCGGGTGCCCCACCTTTGTCTCGCCGGTCTTTGGCGAGACAGGGTGGGGATTTTGACTTTCCCTGCGTTCCTCGGTGTCCCCTGTGGTGAGTTCAATAGTCACTCCCGACAATAACGTCCCCATCGCAACACTGATAAGTTCCTGAAAAGACAGGCATCGATCCAAATTCCCCAACCGGACAATGGCCGCCTGACCGCTGTCCTTCGGTCATCCAAGGGGCCGCCCATGTAGGCGTATGCTTGACGAACTGACGGGGTGAGGGCTTTCGCAGAGTATGCAATGTCCGCATTGCCACAGCCACATAAGTTCGCACTCAAAGCACTGCAAGCGCTGTGGCGGAGCCATTCCTTCCGGCCAACATCTTCTCGAAGAGTGCGGATTGACGGAGCCCGCACCCGCTGTCTCCCGGACTACCACCACTAGTTCTTCTGCCCGCGGCCCCGCCGTCCGGTATCGTTTCGCCCGACTCGGTGACCGGTTCATCGCCTTCGCGCTCGATATCGCCCTGCTCTTTGGACTGTTCGCCATCGTAGATGCATGGGCTTTTATGCGCTGGGGCACGTTCGACGCGGCTGAACTGCAGATCACAATGGCTTCGCTGGTAATTGTTGTAACACTCAACAGTGCCATCCTTTTCCTCTATGGCTGCCTGATGGAAGCGGCGTGTGGCGCCACACTCGGCAAAGTTTTGGTGGGAATTCGAGTTGTGCGAACGACGCAACGCGGTGCCTTGGCCGCCTGTGCCCTGCGTAATCTTCTGCGCATCGTCGACGGCTTTGCCTTCTATCTGGTGGGAACTGCCGTCGCAGCCTGCTCCGAAGCTCGGCAGCGAGTCGGTGACATTTGCGCGAGTACGGCCGTAATCGAAGAAACATTCGGCGTCGCCGCCAGAGTGACTGCAATCGTGTTATGGATCGTCACCCTGGCCGGAGCTGGCTGGGCCGTCCCGCGGATCTGCTCCGCCAACAATCCAGCACCCGCGCATTATCTGAGTCAGGTTGTTGTCCGAATCGGCACAACGGGAAGCTCCGCGTATTTCCGCGTCGGTGGTTTTACGTTGGATCTTCGGTGACGCGAATCACTGACTCGTCGCCCTCCGCTCTGTAAGCTTCCAAGTCCGATGGAGGCTCACCTTGACTCATCCCTACTCCCGCAGAAATTTCCTTCAGACCACAGTGATCGCTGGAGTCGCACTCGCCGGAGCACCTCACGTTTCGCGCGTTCTAGCCGCACCAATCGCCGGACCCGCTGCTCCACTGAAGCCCGCGTTTCCCGTCACCGATTTCCACGTCCACCTGAGCAATACCCTCACTGTCGATCAGGCCCTGCAACTCGGCAAAGAGCGCGGCGTGCAGATCGGGATCGTCGAGCACCCCGGGCCCGGGTTCCCCATCAACAGTGACACTGACCTCAAGAAATACATCGACGGACTCCGCCAGTATCCCGTGCTCATCGGGCTGCAACCCGTCTATGCCGGATGGTCGAAGAGTTTCTCGAAGCCCGTGCTCGACCAGCTCGATTACGTTCTGATGGACGCACTGACGCTGCCGCGCCCGGACGGCGGCTGGATCGCGATCTGGCAGATCGACACCATGGTCGACGACGGCGAAGAATTCATGACGCGCTACATGCCGTTCATCGAGCAGGTGCTGACTACCGAGCCCATCGACATCTTCGCCTGGCCGACGTTTCTGCCGGTGCCCATTGCGCGCCAGTACACACAGCTCTGGACGCCGCAGCGCGTCGACCGCATCATCGAGCTGGCCCGCGCCCGCAAGATCGCCATCGAGATCAATGAGGTAGCGCATGTTCCCGACGAGAATTTCATCGGCCGCGCTAAACGAGCCGGGCTGAAATTTACCTTCGGAACGGATTCGCGCAACGAACATGCGGCGCACTTGTATTACTGCTACCAGATGGCACAGGAATGCGGGCTGCAAGAACGGGATATGTTTGTGCCAAGGCGGAAGTAATCAAGCAGAGAGAAGAAGTCAAAACTCCCAGGCTTCGACAGCGGAGACCATTAGGGCAGGGTTTTGAGCCGTATACCTCAACGCTCGGCTCGCAGCGATTTCCACCTTCAGGCACGGCCTCTACGTGCCTCCGCTTGGTTTGAATAATGTAGTGAAGTTCATTGGAATACCAATTCCAAAGTAAACACCGCTGTGATAATGCACAACCACGGGGCTGGTTGGAAATATTTTCGTGGTTGTTACTCCACTCGCGTTGTAG
Source organism: Candidatus Sulfotelmatobacter sp. (assembly GCA_035279505.1). Taxonomy (GTDB): domain Bacteria; phylum Acidobacteriota; class Terriglobia; order Terriglobales; family Acidobacteriaceae; genus Sulfotelmatobacter. Next base: position 8,464 of record DATEHP010000035.1, read on the forward strand.
AGGAATAGAGGGAAGCCATCGAACGCGCCGGGCCTGTTATGGAGGAGGTCATCGGCGTTGAAATGGTTGTAAGGGGAGATTGTGGGATTGCCAGCCACGGTCTGAGACGCCACCGCGCGAAAACCATGGGTTGGTTCATTGAATGGTGTGACGGCATAACCGGCGAGAAGGGTAAAGTACTTGGTGATGCGATAGCCGCCACCAATCACGAATCCGTTGATGGTCTGGTCTGACGCCGGCGCAAATCGGATGCTCAGAAATGTCTCCCAAGGCCGGTAGTTCTTGTAGGCCACATCGCCTCCTTGCCGGCAAGGCGACTCCTGACCTGCCGGCTGGCGTGAGCTTGGCGAGCCGCAATAAGACTTCTCGATCCAGCGCCCGCCCGTATGCCATGGCAGAATGAAACCGCCGCCTAACAGAATTTCTACCGTCTTTCTCCCCACGTTGGTTTGGCTTAGGGCATTGTTGGTTGTGTCGACCTTATAGCTGGTTACTTCCTCGCCGGCTACTTCCGCACCCACTCCTGTGACGAGCTCGAACGCGCTGTGGTCATATTCCGTCTTGATGGTGAAGGCCTTTCCGACGCTCTCCGTGCCGCCGGCATTCACCACAACATTCCCCGATGTCGCTCCAACTGGCACAATTGCAATGATCTTCGTAGCCGTCCAGTCGCCAGCTTTAACTGTCGCCTCCTTTCCATTAAATGTAACCTTGCCGGACTCACCAAAACCTGTGCCGGTGATAGTTACTGAATTTCCAGCATCAGCAGATTCCGGTTTGACATTCTCGATTACCGGGCCGGACGGCTGCTCTGTTTTGCTGGTTGATGGGTTTTCACTGGATGCATGCGGCTCAGTTTTGGGCTGAGGCTGCGGTGCATCCTGCGCGGAAATCGGAATTGGGCAGAGTGCGAAGAGCATCAGAGAGATCCCAAGGATCGTGGAAAGACGCATGTCCAGTATTCTCCTGAATAGAGTAAGAGCTGATGGAGTAACTGGCTCTTGCCAGTCTTACGCAATGAGCCGTAGCGCCATTCGAGAAGTCACAATGTCAGATCGCCCCAATACGTACTTCTCCGGGAGGAAGGAATGGTCGCGGTACGAAGTTATCCGTTGCACGACCGCGATATGAAGCGAGCCCTAGGAATTTTACGAATTTAGGAATCAAGCGCCAGACGTGGCGTGCAGCAGGGAACTCATTTAGAGTCTGGGAAATCTTCTTATCTCGTCTGTTACAGAATCGGAACAATGGCAAACTTGCTCCTCACCAGACTGCGGAAAAACTCGAATTTCCTGCAGGTTTTGAAAGTGCGCGGCTTCGAACCGTGCCAGAACGGCAGCTATCCTTTGCGCAAGAGACGGCATGATGAACGTCCCACGGGGACCGAACGTCAGCAGAATACCGGCTGCACAGTGTCACAGCGATCACGACGCCGGCTTAGACCAGGCCTGAGGGGATACCTCGCTGCCGAGTCCAAACGCCGGCTCCGGCATCCAAGCGAGGCATGGAGGTAAGTCTATGTATGTCGTACTAGGAGCAAGCGGAAACACCGGACATGTTGTGGCCAGCAACCTTCTTGCCCGCGGCAAAAAAGTTCGGGTCGTCGGTCGAAACGCAGCTCATTTACAAGCTCTCACGGCGAAAGGCGCGGAGGCGTTCATCGCCGATGTGACCAACGCCAACTCTCTCTCCAAGGCCTTCGAAAAGGCAGACTCGGCCTACGTCATGATTCCGCCCAATACCAACAGCACAGACCCGCTCGGCTACGCGAATCAGGTGGGGGACGCGATCGCGGCCGCAGTGCAAAGTGCGGGGACTAAAAACGTAGTCGCCCTCAGCAGCATCGGAGCCGAACAACCCAGCGGCACGGGGCCCGTCATCGGGCTTCACAATCTTGAACAAAAACTCAACCGGATCGACAGCGCGAATGTGCTCTATCTGCGAGCCGGATACTTCATGGAAAACACGCTTCCCCAGGTGAACGCGATCCGCCAGATGGGGGCGGTTGCCGGGCCGCTGCGTGCGGATCTGAAGCTGCCGATGATTGCGACGCGGGACATTGGTAATGTGGCGGCCGACAACCTGTTGCACCCTGTGATTCGCGGCAAACAAACGCGCGAACTGCTAGGGCAAAGCGATCTGACCTACACCGAAGCTACGGCGATTATTGGTAAGGCGATCAGCCGACCCGACCTCAAGTATGTCCAGGTACCCGACGAACAATTTCGCAGCGTCCTGGTTCAGATGGGAATGTCCGAGCAATTTGCCCGGCTGTTGCTGGAGATGACGGCCGCCCTTAACTCCGGAAAGATGCGGCCCCTGGAACCGCGCACACCGCAGACCTCCACGCCTACGAACTTCGAGACTTTCGTCGCCGAAGCCTTTGTCCCGGCTTATCAGCATCAAGCCGCAGCCTGAGAATGGCCTTTTTTTGCCTTGGCGACAACAATGGCCGTCGGGATTTCTTCCGGCGGCCTTGTTTGTACAGTCGCGAAACTGTACGTCGTGCGGTCCGTCGAATGTCCGCGATTCCACTAGACTGATGGCAATGCATCATCGTCGAGGCAAATTGCGGTCCAGACCATGGCTGAATCGATAGCCGAATTCTTTCTGGAGCATTTTCGCGGACATGCGCGGGAGTGTGCCTACGTCCAGCGCCGCGGGTACCGCACGGAAAAAATCACGTACGGGAAGGTTGTGGAACGGGCATTTGGCTTTGCTCAGGAACTGGAACGTCGCTCCGTTGTGAAGGGCGATCGGATCATGCTCTGGGGTGAGAATTCGGCCGAATGGGCGGCGGTGTTTTTCGGTTGCGCGCTGAGAGGCGTGGTTGTCGTTCCCATGGACGATGGAGCGTCGCCGGATTTCGCGCGTCGAGTGTGTGCGCAGGTCGGCGCGAAACTCTTTGTCGTTTCTGGCAGGCATCGAGAGGAAGTCGGCGATCTCTCCGTTCCGGTTATGGGTCTCGAGGAATTGGCGCACTTGCGTCAGGAATCCGCGCCCAGCGGGCGCGACATGCCGGGGCGCGACGACATCCTGCAAATTGTTTTTACCTCGGGGACGACGGCTGATCCCAAGGGCGTCGTCATTACTCACAGCAACGTGTTGGCGAACATCGGTCCACTCGAGAAAGAGATTCGGGCGTATTTGAAGTATGAGCGCTTCGTGCATCCGGTGCGGTTTCTGAATCTGCTGCCGCTGAGTCACGTCTTTGGGCAGTTTCTGGGAATGTTCCTGCCGCCTTTGATGGGCGGAACCGTGATTTTTCAGAACGAACTGAAACCATCGGAGGTGATGAACACGATTCGCCGCGAGCGCGTGTCGGTGCTGGTGAGCGTGCCACGCGTGCTGCAATCGCTGAAGCATAAAGTGGAGCGCGACATTGAAGACCGTGGCCACTTGGAAAAGTTCAGGCGTCGTTTTGTAGAGTCAAAGGACAAGCACTACTTGCGACGCTGGTGGAGTTTCCGCGCGCTCCGCAAACAGTTCGGGTGGAAGTTCCTGGCGTTTATCTCAGGTGGAGCAGCGCTCGACAGCGACACCGAAGAGTTTTGGGGACGGTTGGGATATGCCGTGATTCAAGGTTACGGACTTACCGAAACGACATCACTGATCAGCGTGAATCATCCATTTCGATTGGGGAAGGGTTCGATCGGAAAAGTTTTGCCGGGGCGCGAGGTGAAGCTGGCGGAAGATGGTGAGATTCTCGTCAAAGGAGGAGGCGTCGCGTCGGGATATTGGAATTCGGAAGGATCTCATGGAGTGTCCGACGAGCAGGGCTGGTATCGCACGGGTGACATTGGAGCGCTGGATGTGGCCGGCAATCTGTATTTCAAGGGACGCAAGAAGGAAGTCATCGTTACACCCGGCGGAATCAACGTGCATCCAGCGGATTTGGAGGCGGCACTGCTGAAGCAACCGGAGGTGAGGGAGTGCGTTGTGGTTGGAGTCGAAAGAGATGGCAATGCCGAGCCTTGCGCCGTGGTGATTCTGCGCGACGACAGCGATCTGGAATCTGTCGTGCGACGGGCTAACGAATTCCTGGCGGAATATCAGCGCATGCGGATGTGGATGGAATGGCCGCAAGAGGACTTTCCGAGGACGAACACGCAGAAGCCGAAGCGGCAGGCGATTGCTGACTTCGTGCGAGCCCGAGTGGAACGGTCAGGTTCGGCCGGTGTGAGCCAAGCCGGGAATAGTCCGTTGGGCGAGTTGATCTCGCGGGTTGCCGGTCGCAGCGTGCCAAATCTGCCGCCGGATACGAGCCTTGATTCGGATCTTGGGCTGAGTTCGCTCGATCGCGTTGAGTTGCTGAGCGCGCTTGAGGATCGCTATCAGGTGGACCTCAGCGAAACCCGATTCAGTTCCGTGCGGACGGTGGGCGATGTGGAACGGATGCTGCGCGGCGAAGCCACGCCAGGCGAGGTGTATCACTATGCAGGATGGGTGTTGCGGTGGCCAGTAAGATGGGTCCGTCTGCTCGCGCATTATCTCCTCATGCGCCCTGCGATTGTGCTATTAGGATGGCCTCGTATTGTCGGGCGAGAAAACTTGAAAGGCGTCAAGGGACCGCTGCTCGTGATATCGAATCATCTGGGGGATGTCGATCCCGGATTCATTCTCACGGCTCTGCCCGCGCGGTTTCGACATCGCCTCGCCATTGCCACCGGCGGAGAGGCGCTGGAAGCGTTGCGCTCGCCTTCGGCTGAATGCAACTGGTTCTTGCGCGTCTATGACCGGGTGCAGTGGATCTTGGGGGTGTCGCTGCTGAACCTGTTCCCGCTGCCGCGGGAGGCCGGGTTCCGGCGGAGTTTTGCATATGCTGGTGAGGCGGTGGATCGCGGCTACAACATCCTGGTTTTCCCGGAGGGACGACATACGACCGACGGAAAGTTGTGCCCGTTTCGCGCCGGAGTTGGGCTGTTGGCGGAGAATTTGGGAATCCCGGTTCTGCCAATGCGGATCGACGGACTTTTTGAGTACAAAAAAGCAGGAAAGAAGTTCGCTCCGCCATGGAAAATTTCGGTGCGCATCGGCAACCCAGTCACGTTTGCGGCAGGGACGAATGCCGCTGCGATCGCAGCAGCATTGCAGGAAAGAGTGGCGAGCCTCTAGCAGGCTGCTGAGAAGGTGCGATTGGCCGGGAGACAAGTGACAAAGGTTTGGGAAAGACTCTATCTCGGTAGTCTCAAAGATGCGGCGCAACTGGCGCGTTCCAATCCCCGGCGTATTGCGACCGTCATTTCGCTTTGCCGCCAGAAGACTGTTCCGCGAGCTCCAAAAATGATCTACATCCACATTCCAATCCCCGATGCGGCTCCGATCCCAGCGCAAAAGTTCGAAGACATCCTGTACGCGATGGCGATAGGCCTGCGGCGGGGCAACGTGCTGGTGCATTGCCGCGAGGGCATGAACCGATCACCGATCCTGGTTGCCGCATGGATGGATCGTTGCGGCTATGCGGAGATTGACAGCGCGTTGTCGGAGATTGCAAAGCAAAGGGATCTCGCACCTTCGCGCGCATTGCTGAACAGCGTCCGCGACCTACTGCGCAAGTGAAGAAGAAAGATTTCCAAAAGCGCCGGCGTAACATCCTCATCTCTAACAATGTCGGCGGTGTCAAGGATGTTTTCGAGCACACTGCTGTATGCACTCATCTAGAACTATCTTTCGCTTGTGCGTTGGGGAACGCCGTCTTGGATCAGAAACTCTCGTAGCAGAGAAAAGACAATGACCCACATGGGCCATTCTCAGATCCTGGCAATCTCCGGCAAAATGCTCGGTATTAAGTACCTCTTCCCGGGGGCCTGTGATGAACCAATCGAATGCTGGTGACTTGCTTGCAGCTGGCCGATCTTTGAATGCTGTATCACTGCAGTACGCTGTATTGTGCGCTGAATGCGACGTTGTCAGCGACAGCCCGCATGACATCTGCATGATTTGCGGCAGCCGTTCACTGGTTAATATTTGCCGGATTCTGGGCGGTAAGATGCCGAAGAATCGCGCAGAGCTATTGAAGCCGGAACCGGCGAAAATCAATCGGGAGATTGTGCTGCATTTTCCGAGACCTCATCGAGTGCGTCGTCGGTTGTCCGTTTGAAAATTTCGCGACTACCGGGGCAATTCGCCGGCCTCGCCCATTCAGTCTCTTGCGGTCAAGATCAATTGTGACTGCTTGCCTCAAAAATCACGGGATTTCTTGTCTTTTTGTCGTAAACGCGCCGCGACTACTCTTCATCCACCACGCTCTCGACCTGAGGAGGATGATCCTCAATGTGGACCTCGGGAGCCTGCGACTCGCGCAACACGCGATTCAGCTCTGGCACACTGGTATTCTTCAAGTCCGTCCAGCGCTTCAGGAGATCGGTGGCGGCGCGCTCCGTCGCATCGAGCGCTTCCATCTGCGCTGAAGTGGGCTCCGCATCGACCGACCAGATTTGCTGATAGAGGCCACTGGCTTCGCCATTGACCCGGCTGAGTGTGGCCTCCGGGGATGGTGGAGCAAGAAATCCAGCGGGGGCGCCTACCAAGGCCGCCAGTTTCTTTTGAAACTCCGCGACTGCATTCTTGGTTGCGTCGCTGGACTGGGTCAGCTTCTCGAGTTGTGAACGGATCGAGTTGGCTTGCAACAAGGCCTGCGTTGTCTGGGTGATGATCGTAGCAAGGTGCGTTTCGGCCTGCTCTTTCTTCTGCAGGCCCGCGAGCCGCGTTTTCACACGCGGATCCATCTTTACTGTGAGCGGAGCGGTGAACGATTTCCCGTCCACGGTCAGCTGAACTTTGTAGGCTCCGGGCACAACGGTCGGTCCAAGAGGATAACGCGGAGTATCGTGTGGCACGGCGGCGATCGGGTATTCATGCCGCATGCTTGCGGGCGGAGGATAATGCAGATGCCAGACCCAGCGGTGCATGCCCGGTTCGGTCGAGAGGCGCCGCGGCCCGCGCACCCAGTAGAGCGGGATCAACTGCTTTCTCAATTCCTCGTCGGTGATTTCAGGTTTGTCGCTGTTCGAGAAGCTGCGCATAACCTGGCCCATTGCATCTAGAATTTCGAGTTTCACCGTGCTCGCGGCTGCAGGCAGATAGTAATCGAGGGCCGCGCCATCCGGAGGATTGGCGGCCATGGGCTCGTCCGGAGGAAGTGGGGTGTCGGTGTTGGTAGAGCGCTGGATGCGGTATGCAGCCGCCGGCGTAAACAGGTGGGTGGAATTTGCGAGTGCCGCTGAAGCCTCACGCAAGGGAGCGATGTCATCCAGTATCCAGAAGCCGCGACCGTGCGTGGCAACGATCAGATCGTCGTCGTGAATCCAGAGATCGCGCATCGACGTGTGCGGCAGATTCAATTGCAGCGGCTGCCAGTGGTCGCCTTCATCGAACGAAACCCATACGGAATTCTCCGTTCCCGCGAACAGCAGGCCTTTTCGCACAGGATCTTCCCGCACCGTATCGACGGGTCCAAAGTCTGGGAGGCCTGTGGTGATCGGGTTCCAACTCTTGCCGCCGTCGTGCGTGCGAAAGATGTACGGATGCATGTCGTCGATACGGAAACGGCTGACGGAAGCGTAGGCAGTCTGCTCATCGAAGTGCGACCCTGAAATCTGGGTGACCTTGCTCCAGGGAGTCAGTTCCTTGGGCGTGATGTCGTTCCAATTCTTGCCGCCATCGCGCGTGATCCAAATCAGGCCGTCGTCGGTGCCCGCCCACAATGTGTTCAGGTCTTTGAAAGACGGAGCGAGCGCGTAGATCACGCCACGCTGTTTCTCCATGCCTTTGTTCATGAGCATACCGACGCTCGGAGGCGGACCGGGATTTTCACGGGTCAGGTCCTTGCTGATGGTCTGCCACGTGCTTCCTCCATCTGTCGTCTTGAAGAGCACGTTGGTCGCGTAATAGAGGACATGCGGATCGACCGGAGAAAACATCAGCGGCTCGGTGCGATTGGCGCGGTACTTCTGGTTTCGCAATGGAATCGGGGTGATGTCCTGCACCTGTCCCGTTGTCCAGTGATATTTGGAAACTTCAGTTCGTCCGCCGCCGTAAACAACATCGGGATCAAGCGGATCGGGAGCGACGTAGCCGTATTCGATCACGCCCACCGGATGCCAGTCGCGAAAGGTGATGCCGCCGTCATTGCCACGGCTCCGAATGCAGACCGAACCGCTTTCCTGCTGGCCCGCGCAAACGCGGTATGGAAAAGAATTGTCGGCGATCACGTGGTAGAGCTGGGCGGTGGGCTGGTTGTACCAGGAACTCCACGTCTGGCCGCCGTTCACCGTGACGATGGCTCCCTGATCACTGACCAGCAGGATAATGTTGCCATCGTTGGGATTGATCCACAGGTTCTGATAATCATCGCCACCGGGCGCGCCGCGGAAGCTCATCCAGTTCTTGCCACCATCTGTCGACTTCATCGTGACGGTACTGGCCACAATCACGATGTCGGGATTCTTTGGATCGACCCGCGGGATCGGCAGGTCTCCACCGCCAATTCGGCCGGAGGGACGGGGATCGTCAGTAATCTGAGACCAGGAGTCTCCGGCGTCATCGGAACGGTACACCGCCAGTTTCCCTGAGGCCGTGCCTAGCGTTGCATAGAGACGCCGCGAATCGCTGGGCGCTATCGCGACGTAGATTTGCGAGAGATCGTTGGGCAGGCCATTTTTCAGCTGATTCCATGTCGCGCCGCCGTCAGTGGACTTGAACAGTCCTCCACCGGGACCGTTGAATTCATTCCCATCTTCCCACGGACCCTCCCGCACTTCCCACATCGAGGCATAGACGACCTCGGGGTTTGAGGGATCAAGCTCGACGTCAGAGGCGCCAGTGTTTTCGTCTTTGGAAAGCACTTTCTGCCAGTTCTGGCCGCCATCTGCAGAGCGGTAGATTCCGCGCTCTTCACTGGGACCGTAAGGATGTCCGAGCACGGCGGCGATGAGCTTATTAGGATCGCGCGGATGGACGATTAGGGCAGGAATCTGCTGGCCATCGCGCAGGCCAAGGTGAGACCATGTCTTGCCCGCGTCAGTCGATTTGTAAATGCCGTTGCCCACCGACAGATCGGGGCGATGCAGACCCTCGCCGCTGGCTACGTAAATGATGTTGGGATCGGAGAGAGCGACGGCAATCGCTCCGATCGACTGCGTGGATTCACGATCGAAGATGGGGTTCCAGGTGCGGCCGTAGTCGTCCGACTTCCATACTCCGCCATTCACCTGCGCCATATAGAAGACGTTCGGCTGGCTGGGGACTCCGGCGACGGCGCGGGTGCGCCCACCCCGAAGCGGGCCGACCATGCGCCAGTGCAGATCGCTGTACAGGCTCTCGGGAACCTGTCCCAAACCTTGGGACGCGGAAAGGAACACTGCGAAAGGCAGAGAAAGACGAAGAGCTACATGGAATAGTTTCAACTAGTCCTCCTCAGATCCCTACGAAGCTACATAGAATAAATCAAATAACTGGTATCGGAAGCTCGGAAGTCGGCGATATTTGACCGCTGTGCCGTTCAAATTCATTTGGTCAGTTCTGTTGACGCGTTTATGATGGCGAAGCTTTTGCTGACATTTCAATGAATCTCATACTTTCTTTCAGTAGTTGCCGCGCAAAGTGGGTTGCTTCCGCCATCGTTTTTCTCGTCACGATTTGTGCGACTGTTCCTGCCCATGCGCAGGCGGCACTAGGCGAGGATGCAAAGGGCCTGAAACCGATCCTCGACTACATTTCGTCGGCCTGGGATACATTGACGCGCTCGATGAGCGATTGCAAGAGCATAGTTGACCCGAAGATCACGGCGCAATCGGTGTTGTATCTGCCGAAAGAAATGACGGAACCTCCTTCTGTGCAGACGCTGAGCAAGAACTGCAATGTTCGCGTTGAGCATTTGCCGATGGAAATCCATCGTTTGGGTGAAATCTCCACCAGCAATATCGATCCGCCGGGACTGCTCTATCTCCCCAACAAGTACGTTGTGCCGGGCGGGCGCTTCAATGAAATGTACGGCTGGGACAGCTATTTCATCGTCCGCGGCCTGCTGCAGTCAGGGCGGGTGGAACTGGCTCGAGGAATGGTCGATAACTTCTTCTTCGAGATCGAGCACTACGGAGCCATGCTCAATGCCAATCGCACGTATTACCTGACCCGTTCGCAGCCTCCATTTCTGAGTTCGATGTTCGTCGATGTCTATATAGCGACCCGAAAACAGCCGGACGCAAAAGAAGAAAAGGGCTGGCTGGAACGAGCCTACGCAGATTTGAGCAAAGACTACGAGATGTGGACGCACGAGCCGCACCTTGCCGGTGACACGGGATTATCGCGTTACTACGACTTTGGTGACGGGCCGCCTCCGGAGGCCGTGAAAGACGAGACTGGCTTCTACCGCAAAGTAGCGGAGTATTTCTTCTTGCATCCCGAGCAGGCGAATCATTACCTGATGGACTCTCAGCCAGGAACAGAGCAGCAGGTTGCCGGAACGGCCTATACGCTGCAAGTGTGCGATGCCGCGACGACCATGGCCCATGCTGAGTGTGAGCCGCCCCGGCAATTCAAGTTAAGCCGGGACTACTACAAAGGCGACCGCTCGATGCGGGAGTCCGGATTTGACGTCAGCTTCCGTTTTGGAGCATTCGGTTCGGCGACGCATCATTTTGCTCCTGTGTGCCTCAACACGCTGCTGTTCAAGACGGAAAAAGATCTGGAGCAGATCAGCCGCTGGCTCGGGCACGCCGACGACGTGGCGCGATGGAGCAAGCGCGCTGAACAACGCAAGACACTGATCACGAAGTATCTCTGGAATCAGGACCAGGGACTCTTCTTCGACTTCAACTTCATGACGAAGCAGATGTCGGACTATAGGTATGCGAGCACGTTTTACCCGCTTTGGGCCGGATTGGCTACCCGAGAGCAGGCCAAGGCGGTGCTCAGCAACCTGAAAGTTTTCGAGCAGCCAGGCGGCCTTCCCATGAGCACGATAGAGAGCGGCGCGCAGTGGGATCTGCCCTACGGCTGGGGAAATATCGAGATGCTCGCCATCGATGGATTGCGACGTTATGACGACAACGCGGACGCGGACAGAACTTCGTACGAATTCCTCTCGACTGTTGCCGAGAATTTCCGTCGCGACGGCGAGATTCGAGAAAAGTATAACGTCGTGACACGATCTTCCGAGGCGCACGCCGAACTCGGTTATCACATGAATGTAGTCGGCTTCGGCTGGACCAACGCCGCGTTCCTGGAACTACTCCACAACCTTCCGAAAGCCAAGGTCGACCACCTGGAGAAAGAGCAGAGTGAGCCGCTGCAACCTGCGAAGTGATCGATGATGGACTGCACCACCATCAAAAATAGATAGCATTTTTCGGTTACTACTCTGCCAGCAACCTTTCTGTTCGGATTCCTTGCGATCCTGGCTGCCACAATCCCAAAAACACTAAGGGCGGCCATTGCTGGCCGCCCTCATTGCGGATTGTCACTTGCGAAGCGGTGTTTAGACGCCCTTGACGTTCTCTGCCTGCCAGCCCTTGGGACCTTTGACCACGTCAAATTGCACTTGCTGACCTTCCTGCAGGCTGCGGAAGCCACTGGCCTGAATTGCGGAGAAATGCACGAAGACATCCTCGCCATTCTGGCGGCTGATGAAACCGTAGCCCTTAGCGTCGTTAAACCACTTCACTGTTCCTGTTTCCATGTTGTTGCACTGTTCCTTTTTCTTGATGTAGCGCTGAAACTTTCGGGATTCTTCTGCAGGCAGGTCACACGCTGGGTTAAGCGGAGATGCTTGTACTGCGAAGGAGCTCTAAAGTCAAACGCAACTTCATTGTACGTGAAAGTGCACAGAAATAGCTACAGAATTCGCAGTAGGCTCTGGTTAAGTTTATTGCTCTCAATCATTTGCGGACCGTACGGGCGGTGGAGCCGGAGCCGCGCCGACTTTCAGGAACGTAAATCCAGAAGCGACATTACGCTGGGTCCGGCGGCCAAGGGGATTGCCACTTTCCGGCGAAACAATCATCATAAGCGAGATGCGCTCCAAAATTTTACTGATCTCCGTACTGCTGACGGCGACCGCCTCCTGGGCTGGCATCGTCGAGAGCGTGCGTTTTGCCCTGTCCCAAAACAATTTCGCCAGCGCCGAAGCTCAGCTCAATTCCTACCGCAATCAACGAGGTACAGACGCGGAATATCTGGATGCGTATTCCTGGCTGGGACGCGCCGCCCTCGACCAGGGGCAATACGATCAGGCAGCGGCCTACGCAAAAGAAACCAAGACCCTGGCGATCGAGAAGCTGAAGCAGCGTTCGCTCGATGCGGAACCTCATTTGCCGTTGGCGCTCGGCGCAGCGCTCGAGGTGCAGTCGCAGGTTTTGGCTGCACGGGGGCAGAAGGCCCAGGCGGTCGCGCTGTTGCAGTCGGCGCTGCGTACGTATGGCAATACGTCGATTCACGACCGAATTCAGAAGAATTTAAATTTGCTGTCGTTTCAGGGCAAGATCGCGCCGGCGTTGAAGTCGGATCAATTTCTGGGAGCACCACTGCCGGCGGCCGCACAGCTTCGTGGTTCTGCTGTGCTGCTTTTCTTCTGGGCGCACTGGTGCGGAGACTGCAAAGCCGAGGCGCCGATTATCACGCAGTTGCGATCCGAGTACGCGGCCAAGGGACTGAGAGTGATCGGGCCGACTCGCTTCTATGGTTACACCGCGCAGGTCGAGCACGCTCCGCCGGGTGACGAACTTCGATATATCGATGCGGTGCGGCATCGCTTTTACAGCGGGCTCATGGACATGCCGGTGCCCATCAGCAAGTACAACTTCGAGATCTATGGAGCCTCCACCACGCCGACGCTGGTACTGTTGGATCGAACCGGGAAGGTCGCCTGGTACCATCCGGGGGCCGTGCCGTACGGAGAACTGCGGCAGGAGATTGAGAAAGTGGTGCGCTAACCTGCCAGCGCAATCCAAAAGTTTCTTGTCATCCTGAGGAACGCGTTCTTTGCGTTCCGAAGGACCTGTGCAATTGGGTTGCTCCGGCAGAGTGCATGGGTCGTTCGCTATCGCTCATGATGACAAAGTGCACTCATCCCGGTTTGATCTCTTTTAACCTTCCCGTCTTTACGTCGTAGACAAATCCGCGTACGGGAATGTGCTTGGGGATCCACGGGTGCGACTTCACGCGGTGGATCTGCTGGCGGACATTCTCTTCGAGATCATCGAACGCGTAGAAGTGGGCTGGTTCGCTGGCGATCGCGCCCGTCTTTTCTGCCAGCCGCTGTCTCAATTCGTATTCCTGCACCTTCAGCAGGCCGCAATCGGTATGGTTGATGATGATGAACTCCTGGGTGTCGAGCAGGTGATGGGAAACGATGAGCGAGCGCAGCGCATCTTCCGTAGCGATGCCACCGGCGTTGCGGATCATGTGCGCGTCGCCGGGCTTCAATCCCAGGCAATGCTCGAAAAGGATGCGGGAGTCCATGCAGGCCAACACCGCTACATGGCGCTTGGGCCGGACGGAGAGTTCTCCCAGCTTGAAGTTGCGCGCGAATTCGTCGTTGGCTCTTAAGAGTTCATCTGCTACCGACAAGGGTTGCTCCTGGCGAAGTCAAAATCCCCACTTCTCCCAAATTCAGGGAGAAATGGGGCACCCAAATTGTGGATGCCCAGCCTTTGGTTGTCGTCATAGTTTACCCGTTACAATCGGCGCGTGAACCTGGATGACACGATTGTCGCCATTGCGACACCCTCGGGGCGTGGAGGGATCGGAGTCGTGCGGATCGCCGGGCCTGAGGCGCGGCGGATCGCTCAGCCGATGCTGCGGCTTCACAGTGAACTGGAGCCAGGGCGCGCGCTGTTTGGGGAACTGGTTGAGTCATCAGCCGAAGCTGCCGAGCTTCGCTCGGGGGCGGACGAGGCGTCCACCCCTACACAATCGGAACGCATCGATGAGGTTGTCGTCACTTTCTTCGCCAAGCCTCACTCCTACACGACCGACGACATCATCGAGATTTCGGCGCACGGGTCACCCGTCGTGCTACGGCACATTGTGGAGATATGCGTGGCGGCGGGTGCGCGGCTGGCTGAGCCGGGGGAGTTCACGATGCGGGCGTTTCTTAACGGGCGCATAGATCTGACTCAAGCTGAGGCTGTGCGCGATCTGATCGAATCACAGACGCTTTATCAGGCGAAGGTTGCGGCACAACAACTGGATGGGTCCTTGTCGCGACGTTTGCAGCCGATAAAGCAGAAGCTGGTCGAGCTGATCGCTCTGCTCGAAGCGGGAATCGACTTCGCGGAGGACGATGTTTCCGTGATGCCGGACCAGAAGATTCTCGACCACATCGCCGCCGTACGGAAGCCGCTGGAAGCGCTCGCCGCGAGCTTTGCCTATGGAAAGATCGTCCATGCAGGATTGACGCTGGCGATTGTCGGCAGGCCGAACGTGGGAAAGTCCTCCCTGTTCAACCGGCTGGTGGAGCGGGAACGGGCCATCGTGACAGCGTCTCCCGGGACCACGCGGGATCTGGTCACCGAGACGGTTGCGATCGGCGGCATTCCGGTCCGGCTCGTAGACACGGCCGGCATTCGACAGGCGCTCGATGAGGCAGAGTCGATCGGGATCCGCAAATCAATGGAAGCGCTGGCCGACGCGGACCTGGTGCTGGTGGTTTTCGACGCTTCCGAGGACCTGACAAAAGAAGACGAAGAGTTGCTGGCTCAGGCGCAAAGTCGGCCGCTGATCGTGGTGGAGAACAAGAGCGACTTGAGGATGGCCCAATCGAAAATACCCACTTCTCCCAAAGCCAGGGAGAAGTGGGGCACGCCAAGCATTTTCACATCGGCTCTTACCGGCGAAGGGCTTCCGGAACTGCGGGCGGAGATTCTGAAGCATGTTGGCGGTGATACAGGGATGCAGGAAGCGGGATTCCTGACAAACGTTCGGCACGCCGGATTGATCAAGGATTCACTAGTTGGTTTGGGAGCCGCGCAAACCGCAATCGCGAACAAGGTCCCGCATGAGATGCTGTTGCTTGACCTTTACAACGCCCTGCGGCCGCTGGACGCGATCACGGGCGCGACGACGACCGATGATATTCTGAACTTGATCTTCAGCACATTCTGTATTGGCAAGTAGGAGTAGTCTTTCTCCATATGAGAATCGTTCATCGGTTGGTCGTTTCGGCGGTCCTCTGCGTGGCGAGCGTGGCGTTGGTTTCAGCGCAGTCTGCCGCGTCTAAACCGAACGGCGCGGTGTTGCGAGAACCGTTCACCCAAAAGCTGAAAATCGATAAGGATCACTACTCCGAGGAACGCTACGAGCGCCGGATCCCGTATGTCTCCGAAAACGAGGTCTATTTGTTCCTGGGCGACAAGTTCGGCGTGAATATCACGGTGCGGGACGGTCGGATCGTAAGTGTGAGGTATCAGCCCGACGTTGCGAAGGCCGACGTGTGGTTCAAATTTGAGCAGCCTCCAGAGCTGCCGGGCGGTGTGGGCATGACGCTGGCCATCGAGAACAAGATGAAGCACGGGCTGAGCATGGAGGCGAAGATGAGCGTGCCCAACAAGAAAGGCGAGATTCAGACGAGCATTCTACCCGTCAAAGCGGGAAAGAATGGGCTCGAGACCTGGCCGCACGCGATTTCGCAGCTGGTGCTCGGCAACCTCCAGATCACCAAGGATTCCGCCGCCCAGCCGAAGAAGTAAATTTCCTGCTCCTACTTTGAGAGCGCGGCAAGTGCGCTGCGAAACAGCGCATCGAACGAGCCGCCCTTGCCACCTTTCACGCTGAGTTCCAGCGCCTTTTCTGCGGCGGCACGTTGATATCCAAGATTGACCAGGGCGGAGAGAACGTCCTCTTCCACCGCGCTCACCGGCGGCGCCACAGTCATTGCGGTTGGCGCGGATTGCGGCAACTTGTCGCGCAGCTCGAGCACCATGCGTTCAGCGGTTTTCTTTCCGATACCTGGAATGCGGGTGAGGCGCGCCACGTCGTTGCCGCGGATCGCGCCTACCATTTCGTCGGCAGCCATGCCGCTCAGAATGGTGATCGCCAGCTTGGGGCCGATCCCGCTGACCGTCAGCAGTTTCTCGAAGAGCACCTTTTCCGAGGGACGAAGGAATCCGTAAAGAGCCAGCGCATCTTCCCGGACATGGGTGTGGATGTGCAGAGCCACCTCGGAGCCCGGCGATGGCAGGTCTGAAAACGTCGGAATGCTTATGGTGACGTCATAACCGACGCCCGCGGCTTCGACAATCGCCTGGTTGGGATGTTTGGCAAGGAGTTTTCCGCGCAAGTGGGCAATCATGGGCACGGCTATTGTAGCGGGAGGCAGGTATTGGTTCTTGTGTGTTAGGTCTTAGGCCCACTCGCGTTCGAGACCGCGCCTGCAATTTGTGCTCTAATTCTGCCTATGAAACCGCGGTTTGTTGGGCTTCGTTTCACCTGCTGTGCAGCGATCTTCCTGACGTTCTTGTGCGTGGCTGTGGGACAACAATCGTCTCCTGATGCGCCGAAAGCTTCAACCAGCGCCGCCGCGCCTGATTTTTCGAATGCTCGGAAGCTGGTGCAGCAAGGCAAGATTGACGAGGGGATCGCGGAGCTGCAAGCGATCGAGGCGCGTGACCCATCCGCAAAAGGCGTCTCGTTCGAGATTGGCACAGCCTATTACAAGAAGAGCGACTATTCGAAGGCAATCGAGTACTTGAAGAAAGCCATCTCGACGGACCCCGGCGATGACGAAGCGACCCAGCTTCTGGGTCTTTCGTATTACCTCAACGGACATCCTGCCGAGGCCATTCCGCTCCTGGAGCGAGTGC
The DNA here is from genome assembly GCA_035279505.1 of Candidatus Sulfotelmatobacter sp. GTDB lineage: Bacteria > Acidobacteriota > Terriglobia > Terriglobales > Acidobacteriaceae > Sulfotelmatobacter. The sequence continues at coordinate 25,266 of DATEHP010000035.1, forward strand.
AGGGATGGTATTCGCGCGCAAATGTCGACGCGGCCTACATTCTGGGCGTCTCTTATATCCAGCTGAAAAATTACGATCAGGCGCGCAAGTCTTTCGGCAAGATGTTCGACGTCCCCGGCGATTCTGCGGCAGCGTATCTGTTTACCGCCAGAATGCTGTTTCGGCAGGAATACGACCCGATCGCAGAAGAGTACGCGAAGAAGGCGGCGGCACTCGATCCGAAATTGCCGCTGGTTCACTTTCTTCTTGGCGAACTTTATATCTATAAATCCAGAATTCCTGAAGCGATCGCAGAACTTCAGAAAGAACTTGCAATCAGTCCGGCGAATGCAGCGACCTACTACAAGCTGGCCGACGCGTATTCGCGGGTGCAGAAATACGACGATGCGGAGCGCCTTTTACAGCGCTCAATCTGGCTCGATGCCACGACCACCGGGCCCTTCATCCTGATGGGCAAAGTGCTCGAGAAGAAAGGCGAGTTCGAGCTCGCGATTCGAGCGTTGCAACGGGCCGCGTCGATGGACCCGAACAACCCGATGACCCATCATCTGCTCGGCCAGACTTACCGCGATATAGGAAGAAAAGAAGACGCCGAGAGCGAACTTCAGCTGGCGGAGCAGTTGCAGAGCCGCAAGGACTAAAGCGCGGCCGCCTGTTCGCGGCGACGGGCCTGGATCTCGATGTAGACATTCACCAGCGAAACAGCGGCCGGGGTTACGCCTGGAATACGCGACGCCTGGCCGATGGTGCGGGGCCGGACATTCGTCAGCTTCTCCTGCATCTCGCGCGACAAGCCGCTGACAGAGCGATAGTCGAACCATTCGGGAATGGAGTGCTGCTCGGACCTCTTCAGCCGCTCCATGGCCCGCTGCTGTTGCAGCAGATAGCCTTCGTATTTGATCTCGGTTTCCACCGACTTCAGTTCGTTTCTTACTTCCGAGGAAATGAAAACCGTTGAGGACGCAGAGGATGCGGAGGAATCTCTTGCAAAGAACTCTGGTGCTAGATTCTTCAAGAGTGGCACGAGGTGCTCGATCCTTACTTCCGGGCGTTTCAAGAGCTGCGCCAGCATTTGGCCTGCGGCGGACGAAAAGCCCGCCGAGCTTTGCTCGGCAGGACAGCCGGGAGCGGCGGTCCCCACATGAGCATCGCTGGGCTTCTCCTTTTCCGTCGATTCCAGCATTTCGGGAGTCAGGCGCGTTTCCTCCGTGAGTTTCTTCAGCTGACTCAGTCTTTCCTGTTTTCCCTGAAAATCAGCCCAAACCTGGTCGGAGATGAGCCCTACGCGTCGGCCGTGTGGCGTTAGGCGTCGGTCGGCGTTGTCGATGCGCAGATGCAGGCGGAACTCGGCGCGCGACGTGAACATGCGATAGGGCTCGTTGGTGCCCTTTGAAATCAGGTCGTCGATCAGGATTGCAGTGTAGGCTTCTGTCCGGTCGAGAATCAGTGGCGGTTGCTGCTGGACCTGCAGCGCCGCATTGATTCCGGCCATCAACCCCTGGCACGCTGCTTCTTCGTAGCCGGACGTGCCGTTGATCTGGCCGCCGAGAAACAATCCGGCAATCTTTCGAGTCTCGAGGGTGCGCTCAAGCTCGGTCGGATCAATCGAGTCGTACTCGATCGCATAGCCCGGGCGTAGCATGTCGGCATTTTCCAGTCCCGGAATCGACTTGAGAATCGCCAGCTGTACTTCCACCGGCAGAGACGTGCTCATGCCGTTCACGTAAATCTCGTACGTGTTCAGGCCTTCCGGCTCAAGGAAGAGTTGGTGCATTTCCTTGTCAGGGAACTTCACAATCTTGTCTTCGATCGAAGGGCAGTAACGGGGCCCGATCGATTGGATCTGCCCGCTGTACATGGGGGAGCGGTGGACGTTCTCGCGAATGATGCGGTGAGTCTCAGCCGTGGTCCACGCGATGTAGCAAGGCACCTGCGAGTCGTGGTGCGCGACGCGCTTGGTACGGAAGCTGAAGGGAGTTGGATCCTCGTCGCCGGGTTGCACAGGGAAACGAGACCAGTCGATGGTGCGTCCGTCAAGTCGTGGAGGAGTGCCCGTCTTGAGACGGCATCCTCTGAGCCCGAGCCTCTTGAGGGCTTCGCCCAATAAGACAGCCGGGGGTTCGCCCGAGCGGCCTGCGGGATACTGCTGCTCGCCGCAGTGAATGAGGCCGTTGAGAAATGTGCCGGTGGTGATGATGACGGCTTGGGCGCCGACGGTGCGGCCGTCGCGAAGGCGAATGCCAAGAACGCGGCTTCGCAAGTTTCCGGTTCTCAGACCTCGGTTCTCAGTAAAACCACCATTGCATTCGGGTTGAGAGCTGAAAGCTGAGAGCTGACCGTTTTCGATGATCAAGTCCGCTACTTCGGCCTGCTTGATCTTGAGATTCGGCTGGGACTCGAGCACCTCGCGCATCTTGAGGCGGTAGGCCTGCTTATCGCATTGTGCGCGGGGTGACCATACGGCGGGGCCGCGGGAGGTATTCAGCAAGCGGAACTGGATGCCAACCGCGTCAGTGATTTCGCCCATGATGCCGCCAAGGGCATCGACCTCGCGAACCAGATGCCCCTTGGCAATTCCGCCGACCGCCGGATTGCACGACATCTGGGCGATCAGGTCGAGATTCAGCGTGTAGAGCGCGGTCTTCAGGCCCATGCGCGCGGCGGCCATGGAGGCCTCGCATCCCGCATGGCCGGCGCCGACTACAACTACGTCGAATTGTTCCGTGAACTGCATTCAGCGGCGTGGGCAGAAACCCAAGTGACTCTGTCTTCATTCTAGCAACTTGAACAAACCGGGTGACCCGGATCACTTGCCGACAGAGACTGTTGCCCTTATATTGGGCTGTCCCACCTTCCTTAGGAGAATTATGAATACCACGGAATTCTTCCAGCAGTTGGACGCTCGTATCTCCAAATATGATCTGCTCTGCCATCCCTTTTACAAGGCGTGGTCGGCAGGGCGGTTGACGCGCGAGGATCTGCGCGAATACGCCCAGGATTACTATCACCACGTGGAAGCGTTTCCTTCTTACCTCGCGGCTCTGGGAATGCGCCTAGAGGACGGCGAACTGCGCCGCGCCGTATTGGCGAATATGTGCGACGAGAAGGGGGTCGAAGCTAAGGGAACGAACGCAGTTCCGCACTCCGATCTGTGGCTGGACTTTGCCGAGGGCATGGGCTCATCGCGCAACCTGGAGTGGCACAGCCCGGTGCCGGAGATCCGGCAGTTGATCCAATATTTCAACCGTGTCGCAAGCGAAGGTCTGCCGGAGGAGGCGCTGGCTGCTTTCTATGCGTACGAGTCGCAGGTTCCCCGTATCGCGACCGAAAAGGAGCAGCGCCTGCGGGAGATGTACGGAGCCGACGACAAGACATGCGGCTATTTCGCGCTGCACGCCGAGGCCGACGTATACCATACGCGCGTATGGCGCGGGCTCCTGGAAAAACGGATCGCAGCACATCCGGAAGCTGCCGAGGCAGCGCTGGACGCGGCGGAAAATGCCGCTCGGGCGCTGTGGCAAGCCCTGGACGGAATCGACTCGCGGCGTAACGCAATAGCAGTTGCGTAGCCGGCGCGGTAAACTGGATTCGGGCCAATGATTCTGTAGAATCATTGGCTCATTTCTTTTGGGAGAGAAACGATTGGCGAGAGAGGTCCCGCTCCGGGTCCGCGGAGAAGCAGCCGAAACCGTTGCGTTTGAGCACACTCTGACTTCGCACCATCCGGAATTGCCCCCGGTGTATTCGACACCGGACATGATTCGGCTCATGGAAACAGCGGCATTTCACGCTCTTCAGCCTTACTGCGAAGGCGACGAGATTACAGTTGGAACTTCGATCAACATCGTGCATCGGGCCGCAAGCGGCGTGGGCGCCCGGATCAAAGCCGAAGCGGTGCTCGAATCATTCGACGGACGCTTCTACACGCTGCGCGTTACCGCTCGCGACGATGTACAGGAGATCGGGCGCGGAACGGTGGGCCGGGCGGTGGTCAGCATCGGAAAGTTTTTGGAAAAGATGAAGAGCAGCGGCCGGTGAAAGCATCCAATCCCGCGTATGCCGGATCCTGAACAGAAGAAAAAGGCGGAGGCGTTCCGGGCGATGCACACAGGTACGGGTGCCGTGCTGTTGCCGAACGTCTGGGACGTTGCCAGTGCTCGCATCATCGAAGAGGCCGGGTTCCAAGCCATTGCAACGACCAGTGCAGGCATCGCGTTTGCGCAGGGATTCCCCGATGGTCAGAAGATTCCCGCCGACCAGATGATCACAGCTATCGCGCACATCGCGGCGGCCGTGCGCGTGCCCGTAACCGCTGACGTCGAGGCGGGGTATGGCCAGAGACCGGAAGACGCCGGCCGTACCGCACGCAATGTAATCAATGCTGGCGCTGTCGGCATGAATTTTGAAGATGCGACCGGCAACGCCGATCATCCTCTGACAGAGTTGACTCTGCAATTGGAAAGAATCCACGCAATCCGTGAGGCTGCTGAGAATATGAGCGTGCCTCTCGTGCTCAATGCACGCACAGACGTCTATCTTCTGCAGATTGGCGACCCTGGCCGCCGCTACGATCAGGCGCTACAACGGCTAGCGGCATTTCGCGATGCAGGCGCAGATTGCGTTTTTGTTCCGGGGGTTCGCGACGCGGATACGATCGGACGCATTGTTGCCGATCTCAAGTGTCCCGTAAACATACTGGGCGTGCCCGGTTCGCCCTCCGTTCCTGAGTTGGTCAAGCTGGGAGTGAAACGAATCAGCCTGGGTTCGGGTCCGATGCGGGCGTCGCTGGGATTCTTGCGCAGGCTCGCGGAAGAGGTGAAGACATCCGGCACGTACAAGCCGATGGAAGATGCGCCGTCTCATGCGGAAATGAACGGACTGATGAGCCGCCAGCGGATAGTGAAAGAGTAGACAGCGCGTTCCCTCAGGAGCTCAAGTCCGCGTATCGATTGGCTCTGGGCGGCACGACTGAACAGGCTGTGGAAAAATGACGATGCGCCGCGATTTGGGAAGGGCACGACTTCCAGTCGTGCCGTAAAGCGTTGAAAATACATTCGCGCTTTAGCGCCCGAGGTGATCGATTTTCGGCTCACCCGCATTTTTCCGCAGCCTCTGAAGTCGTACCCTTCCCAAGAAAAATTCCGCGTTTCATCCAAAGAAATTGGGTGCGGGACCCCAACGGATTTTGCGAGGCAAGTTCTGAGAACTCCCATCCTAATCGGCGTCATCTCCGACACGCACGGCCTGCTTCGCCCCGAAGCACTCGCAGCGTTACGCGGATCTGAACACATCATCCATGCCGGCGACGTTGGCGCGCCGGAAATCCTCGACGAACTCGCGGCAATTGCGCCGCTTCATGCCGTACGCGGCAACATTGACAAAGGAGCGTTGGCACGCCGGTTGCCGGAGACAGAAGTGGTCGAGGTCGGTAGTATTTCTATCTATGTCCTGCACGATCTGGCGCAGCTTGATCTAAAACCGGAGGCGGCCGGCTTCCGAGTCGTGATCTACGGGCACAGTCACGTTCCCAAGCAGGAGATGCGCAGCGGAGTGCTCTATTTCAATCCCGGCAGCGCCGGCCCCAGGCGATTCAAGCTGCCAGTCACCGTAGGGAGGCTCACTCTGGAGGGTGGAACCGCCCGCGCGGAAATCGTGAAGATATTGGATTGAACACTTCAAAATGCAAAAGTGAACGCGAATTTTTCGGGAACGTCACAGTTGCTACAATCACAACCGATGGCCAGCCCGCCTCCCACTGAAAATTCTGCACGCACAATTCTGGCAAACCAGGGCTGGCTCAGCGACCTGAACGTATCCTTTTGCGAACATTCTGATCTGGTGGCGGCATCGCTTGTGTTGATCGGCTTCCTGTGGCGGGTCTGGCAGGCGCAAGCGACCTTCTTGAATACTGACGAGGCCTGGCACTTCGCGGTGGCGAACCAGAATTCTCTTCGCGCGGCGTATCGAGCCAGTCTGACCCTGGCACATCCTCCGCTGATGGTGTTCATTCTCTATTTCTGGAAGGGCCTGGGAACGTCCAATCTGATGCTTCGCTTTCCCGGCGTGCTGGCGGGAACAGTTTTCTGCTGGGTCTTTTACAAATGGATGGTCAGAGTAGTCGGTCATACAAACGCGCTGGTGAGCCTGATCTTTGCGTGTTTCTTGCCCCCGATGATCGTCCTGTCGGCGGAGTTGCGGCAGTACAGCTTGATGCTGATGTTCGCAGTCGCAGCGGCTTATTTTTTCGATGTCGCGGTGGCGGAGAATTCGGTGACCGCGATGAGCCTCTCATGCGCGAGCCTGTACCTCGCGATGCTTTCCCACTATTCGTCCCTGTTGTTCGCTGCAACGCTTGGGATTTACGCCATCGCACGCCTGTGGGCACAGCGCCCCCGCATGCGCGTGGTCGCATCCTGGGCTATCGGGCAGGCTGTGGGTCTCGGAATTGCAGGAGCGCTCTATTCGACTCACATTTCGAAGCTGAGTGCGGTATATCCGGTGGCCCTACCCCTGCAACGGTTCGGCGACTTTTATCTTTTCGACTGGTATTACCATGCGGGGCGCGACCGACTCTTGCCTTTTCTCTATCGTGGGACATTCGGCGTGTTTCGTTTCATCTTTGGCCAGACCGGCATCGGACAGGTCGCAGCTGTCCTGTTCCTCGCCAGCGTCACGAGCTTGCTGTTTTTGAAGGGGAGAAAGTCGGAAGAGATTTCGCCACGCCTAGTCGCACTTTTGCTGGCGACGCCGTTCACGCTGAATTGGATCGCGGTCGTGGCAGGGTTATATCCCTACGGGCGAACCCGACAATGTATGTTTCTGGCGGTGTTCGCACTCCCGGGGGTGGCCGTCGCGCTGGCCAGGATAGTCGGGAATTCGATGGGTCCGGCGTCCGGATTGGCATTCCTGATGGTGATCGGTTGTCACGCCTTCGGCACGCAGCAAGGCCGCGACCTGCTCCCTGTGACCGAGCAGCGGCACGAGCACATGGATCAGATGATGCAATTTGTTCGAAGCAATCTCGGCCCCAAGGACGTCATCTACACCGATCAGGCCACCAGCTACCAACTGCGGCACTATCTCTGCGATCAAAAGCCGGTCCGCATCGAGGACTCGCCGGGAGGATTCGAGAGTTTTCGCTGCGAGGGATTCTATGTAGTGTTCACAGGACCTAACGATGGGTCGCTGACGGCGCAGGGCGTCGACGTGCGCTGGCGAAACGCCGACGGCCGGCTCGATCTGAGTCTGGGCGGTGAACATGTCTGGGTGGTCCAAGGTGGATGGGCGAGCGGGCTCGGTGAGGCATTGCAACATCTACCGTGGTTCGCGCAAATAGAGGTTCATTCCTTCGGGCGCTATCTCGAGATCTTCAGACTGCCGACGCGGGTTCGTCGTCCTGCGCAAGGTTAGAATTGTCCCTTCATGGCTCTCGAATTCTCGATCCAAAAGACAAACGGCAAAGGGCGCAGGGGGCGGCTGATCACGCCGCACGCTGCGATCGAAGCGCCCGTCTTTATGCCGGTCGGAACCGTCGCGTCCGTCAAAGGCGTGCCGCAGGAGACGCTCGAAGAACTCGGGGCGCAAATCATCCTGGGGAATACCTATCACCTTTACTTGCGGCCGGGTGTCGAGACCGTGCGGCGGATGGGCGGCCTGCACGGATTCATGTCGTGGAACAGGGCGATCCTGACCGATTCAGGTGGATTTCAGGTTTTCAGTCTGAGCGAGTTGCGAAAGCTTACAGAAGATGGAGTCACCTTCCGGTCGCACCTGGACGGCTCCTCGCATTTCTTCAGTCCGGAGAGCGCGATGGAGGCGCAGATAGGGCTGGGTGCCGACATCATCATGGCCTTCGACGAATGCACCGAATATCCCGCGGATCAGACCCGCGTGCGGGAGTCGATGGAGTTGACAGCGCGCTGGGCGGCGCGGAGTAAGAAATACTTTGAGGCGCACAAGCATGAGGTGCCATGGGCTCGTGTAGGGGCGGACGCCTTCGTCCGCCCCGCGGAGCGAAGCTCCGCGTGCAGTCTGTCGGAAGCGAAGGAAGCGCCCGACTCAGTCCATGCCGTTGAAAGCTCGGGGCTCCGCCCCTCGGGACGGACGAATGCGTCCGTCCCTACACAAGCAGGGCAGACCCAATCGCTCTTTGGAATCGTCCAGGGCGGGATGGATCGTGCCCTCAGAAAGGAGTCTGCGGAACGGACCATCGAGATCGGGTTCCCGGGCTACGCCATCGGTGGACTCAGTGTAGGGGAACCACGCGAGCTTACCCGAGAGATCGTCGAGTTCACGCTCGAACATCTTCCCAAGGACAAGCCGAGGTATTTGATGGGGGTAGGTACCCCCGAAGAGATTGTCGAATACGCGAACCTTGGCATCGACATGATGGATTGTGTGCTGCCCACGCGAGCTGCCAGGCACGGGCTCTTGTTCACTTCTGAGGGCAAGGTTTCGATCAAGCAGGCGCGCTATGCGCAGGATCAGGAGCCGCTCGATCCCAACTGCGGGTGTAGCGTGTGCCGGCGTTATTCCAGGGCCTATTTACGACATCTTTATGCATCCAACGAAGTGTTGGCACAGGTCCTGAACACGATTCACAACCTGAGTTTCTACCTTGACACTATGCAGCGTGTGCGGCATTCTATTTCACTTGGGGAAGAGTACCGTTTTCTTTCTGGTGCTGGTCTCGGCCGGAACCTTGAACTCTAAGGAAAGACCTCCCCGGATCCAAGCCTGAGGCCGAGGAACCCGGCAGAAGTTGATCCAACCCCCGTGGTGAAATGACCACTCCGCGGCGCTGACAGGCGCAGGCGGTGTATCGTGTACATGCGGTTCGACTCAATTATGCCGTTATCCTTGATGCTGCAAGCCGGAGGCGGAGGAGCGCTGGGTGGCATGGTGCTGTTTCTGCCGCTGGTGCTTCTCATCGGCTACATGTTCTATTCCCAGCAGCGCCGCCAGAAGAAATGGCAGGGCATGCTGGATCAGCTCAAAACCGGAGACAAAGTCACAACCAGCGGCGGATTGCGCGGCACGATCATGGCACTCAAAGATGACTCCGTCCATCTGCGCGTCCCCCCGAACAACATTGTCGTGGAAGTAACCAAGGCTTCGGTGACGCAGGTGACCACCACTGAGGAAGAAGTGAAAACGAAATAAGTGGTCAGTGATCAGTGGCCAGTGGTCAGATAAAACCGACCACAGCTCACTGACCACTAGCCACTAACCACAGGTTTTTTATGAACAAGAATCTGCTCTGGAAACTGTTATTCATCGTAGGCACGATGCTGTTCTTCCTGTTCGGGATCTTCGGCATCCCGAAGGGCCTTTCCCGTGATGCGCTGTTGACAGCCCTCACCGATCACATCCACCTGGGGCTCGATCTGAAGGGTGGAACGCACCTGATCCTGCAAGTGCAGGTGAACGAAGCGATCAATGTCGATGCGCAAAACGCTATCGAACTGCTGAAGGACCAGTTGCGCAGCCACAAGATCGATTACACCGATATCTCGCAACCTGATCCGCAGAACAATCCTGATCACCTGGTGCTCAAAGGAGTGCCGCCGGCGGCTCGGAGCGACTTGCGCAGCATCGTGCTGGAGCGCCTGCCGGAATACGACATAACCCCCGGCGCTAGCGACACCTGGAATATGGCGATGAAGCCATCGACCCTGACTGACTTGAAGACCCGGGCAGTCCAGCAGGCCATCGACACGATCCGTAACCGGGTTGACGCGCTGGGCGTGAGCGAACCGACGATTCAGGAGCACGGCCTGGGCCAGTATCAGATTCTGGTGCAACTGCCGGGCGTTGACGACATGACGCGCGTGCAGGAGATCATGCAGAACACCGCCATGCTTGAGATCAAGCAGGTGATCAGCGGGCCCTATTCAAGCCAGGCGGCGGCTCTGCAAGCCAGTAACGGGATTATCCCTCCCGACCAGTTACTGCTGCAGGGCAATACGCTGGGCGGACGCGCCGAAGGCGAGCAGTGGTTTCTGGTGTCGCGCGTCTCTGCCATCAACGGGAAAGACTTAAAGCGCGCGGATCCAAGCACTGACCAGAACGGCCAGCCCGATGTGAACTTCCAGTTGACCCGGGATGGCGGACAACGGTTCTTCAACTTTACTTCCGCGCACGTGAAGGACAGCCTGGGAGTAGTTCTCGATAACAAGGTCAGGGAAGTGGCCTCAATCAACGAACCCATCCGCGATCAGGTGCAGATCAGCGGCCACATGGATGCACAGGCCGCCAAGGATCTGGCCATGATCCTGAATTCCGGCGCACTGCCCGCCAGCATTCACTATCTAGAAGAGCGGACTGTGGGGCCCTCACTGGGTGCTGACTCGATTCGATCCGGTGTGCGGGCGGCAGTAATCGGCATGCTCGCTGTGCTCGTCTTCATGCTCATCTACTATCGGGGAGCCGGTGTCAATGCCGATGTGGCGCTGATTATGAACCTGATCATTCTGCTCGGGTTCCTGGGATGGTCGACGGTGGCAGGAGTCAACGTGGCCCTTACCTTGCCGGGGATTGCGGGAGTGATCCTGACGGTCGGCATGGGCGTGGATTCGAATGTCCTGATTTTTGAGCGCATCCGCGAAGAACTGCGAAATGGCAAGACACCGCCCTCGGCCGTGGATCAGGGCTTTAGCCATGCCTGGATCACCATCGTCGACACGCACGTTACGACGATCGTTTCGGCGGCGATTTTGTTCATCTTCGGTACAGGGCCGGTGAAAGGGTTTGCGACCACGCTCACATTCGGTCTGCTGGCGAACCTGTTTACGGCGGTGTTTGTGTCGCGCGTGATTTTTGATTGGGTGCTGAGCCGTAAACAGCGCGGAGAGGCGCTCAGCATTTAGGAATTTGGTAATTGGGAAATTGAGTAATCTGGTAATTGAAAAATCCGCGCGTTGCGCAGAGCGGTTTCAATTACACAATTACAAGATCACAAAATTACTCAATCCGAGATAAGGGGCTAGAACCGGTGGAGTTCTTTCATAACGTCAACATCGATTTTCTTGGGAAGAAGTGGTACTTCCTCGCCTTTTCGCTGGTCTTTAGCGTTGCGGGCGTCCTGTCCATTCTGTTCTGGCACCACATTCCATGGGGCGTAGATTTTCGCGGCGGAACCCTGGTCTATGTCAGGTTCTCCCATACTCCGGACCTGGGACAGGTCCGCACCCTGCTGGATCGCGCCGGCCTTCACGATCCGAAGATTCAGCCTTACGACCAGCCTTCGTTGAACGAGGTTCTCATTGATTTAGATATCCGCGAAACCAGCGAGAAGGATCTGAGTCTGGGCAGGACGAAGATTATCAATGCCTTGGAAACCAATGCTCCCGCGGGCAAAGAGGACTTGAACAATGCCAGTTCTCTAAGGATCAAGAATTATGTGTTGGACAAGGATCCGATGCATTTGGGCACGGACGCCGATGCAAAGTACACGGCTCAAGCCCAGGCGATCGTTGATTTCCGCGACAAGGTCCACGGGGGTGTGCTGAATTCCCTGGATCAGTTAAAGAGCGCTGCGGGGATCGATCCAGCGGTAGCAGCTTCCATTCCGGACGGTTTCTTCCTTTCTGATTTCGGTGTGCGAAATGTTGAGATCGTCGGACCCCAGGTCGGTGGCCAGTTGCGGACCCAAGCCGGACTGGCGACCTTGTACTCCCTGTTGGGCATGCTGGTATACCTCGGCTTCCGCTTCGAGTGGATTTACGGCATAGCGGCGGTGGTCACCGTTTTCCACGATACCCTGATCACCGTAGGAGCATTTTCGCTCACCAATACGGATATTTCCCTGACCGTCATCGCCGCCATCCTGACGCTGATTGGTTACTCCAATAACGACACGATCGTGGTATTTGATCGCATCCGGGAAAACATTAAACTCATGCGGCGCGAGAAGCTTTCCGATATCGTCAACCGGAGCATCAATCAGACCCTTAGCAGAACCATCTTGACAGCGGGCTTAACCTTTCTTACTGTACTTGCTCTCTTCTTATTCGGAGGCGAGGTGCTCCGTGGATTCAGCCTCGCCCTGGTCATTGGCATTTTAATCGGTACCTATTCATCGATCGCGATTGCCGCTCCGATCCTGGTGGCCTACCAGGATTGGCGGATCGACAAAAGCAAGCGCCCGATGGCAGGCATGCCGGTTGCCAAGGCTAAGTAAGTTACCTGATGGCATCTTTGGAATCATTGGTTTACGCCTTGTTATGTAAGCGTTTACAAGGTTTGCTCGAACGCGCCATTCGGTCGAATCCGGACCCGCTGGACGCGGATGTAGATTCTGGGAGCAAAGGAGAACCAGTCGGTGTCTAAGTATTCGTAGGGGTCTGAGAAAGTTTGGGGAGAATTCCATGTTTGAAGACAGCCTTATTGAATCGGGCGGCAGGTTAAAGACGAAGCGGGGATGGACGTCGATCGTCTCGTTCCTGATTCAGTTGATGATCATCGGTGTCATGGTTCTGATCCCGCTGATCTTCACCGAAGCCTTGCCCAAGTCTATACAATTAGGATTCCTGGTGGCACCTCCGCCGCCTCCACCACCGCCACCGCCAGCCGCTGCACCGGTCAAGATTGTAAAGGTCATCCAGACCGACATCGTGAACGGCCAGTTGCGCACTCCGACCAAGATTCCACAAAAGGTTCAGATGATTAAGGAAGAAGAGGCGCCTCCGCCGGTCATGGCCGCGACGGGTGTCGTGGGCGGAGTTCCGGGTGGAGTACCGGGCGGGTCGATGGGCGGAGTGTTAGGTAGCATTGCCAGCGCGGGATCAAACGTTGCTATGCCGAAGGTCGCCACTCCGCAGCGCGTGCGCGTGTCGTCGGGCGTTTCGCAGGGCCTGTTGGTCCGCCGGGTAAATCCGACGTACCCGCCGCTCGCGCGTCAGGCTCGTATTCAGGGCACGGTGATCTTGCAGGCGCAGATCAGCAAAACGGGCGACATCGAGAACCTGCAGTTGGTCAGCGGTCACCCGATGCTGGCTCCGGCCGCGATCGAGGCGGTGAAGCAGTGGAAGTACAAGCCTTACCTGCTGAACGGCGAACCGGTCGAAGTTGATACGCAGGTGCAGGTGAACTTCACGCTGGCCGGCAGCTAAACTCGCCGGAGCTCTGCGTTTGGAGATTTGCTGGTTGATGTGTGCGTATTAGCCCTCCCCTTCCTGCCTGAAATATGGCGGCTGGGTAGGGCTTTTCCGAGAGCCCGGGTTTGGCCCAGCTCGTCATTTGCTGCGGCTTCCGCGCTTCCGAGCGGTGCGGTTTGAGCCATGCTGTCCTGCCGGTCAGAGAATCCTGGCTACCGGTTGGAACAGTAATGCGCATCAAAGAGTCCAATAGAGTAGAAAGTTTCCGAGGAGGGAAAGCAACTCATGCTAGCAACTCACGTAGCAACCATGCTTCATCACGTTCCTGCCGCTGCCGCCTGGATCGTCCAGGAAGGCGGTGGCGCAATGGCGACCGATCCTCTTGGCCTGTGGCACGCAATGGGCTGGGTCGCTAAAACCGTAGTCATCATCTTGTTCATCATGTCGGGCTGGTCCATCGGCGTGATGATTGATCGCTGGATGGCGTATAGCGCGGCTCGCAAACAGTCTCGTGCGTTTGCCCCTGCCGTGGCAGGAGCGCTTCGCGACGGACGCATCGACGAAGCCATCAAGGTTGCCGAGCGCAACAAGAAGAGCCACCTGGCCAAAGTTGTCACCGCCGGCCTGATGGAGTTCAAGGCTCACCAGGACAGCCCGGGCGCAATCCCAGGCGAAACCATCGAAGCCTCGAAGCGCGCTCTGGAGCGCACCGAAGCCATTGTCCACGCTGAGCTCAAGCGCGGATTGGGCGGGCTCGCCACCATCGGTTCGACCGCCCCATTCGTCGGACTGTTCGGAACGGTGATGGGCATTCTGAACGCCTTCATCGGCATCAACAACTCGAAGGCCACCGGTCTGGCAGCAGTCGCCGGCGGTATCGCCGAAGCACTGGTCACGACCGCCATCGGGCTGCTCGTTGCCATTCCGGCCGTCATGATGTTCAACTATCTGACTGGCCGCGTCGAAGCCTTCGACGTCGAGATGGATAACTCGTCGAGCGAACTGATCGACTACTTCCTGAAGAAGCGCGGCGACGTTCGTCGATAAGGGTCAATCCGCTTTCCGCGTGAGTTGCTCGTCCGGCGCTGGAGCGATCTGGCGCCGGGCCTTCCCAACTTAGGCCAGCTTGGTTTAAGGTCGCCGCGGAAGCACGGGAGATTTCAACCTATGGCGTTAGCAAAGAGAGACGAAGGATCGAAGGTCAGTTCAGAGATCAACGTCACCCCCATGGTGGACGTGATGCTGGTTCTGCTGATCATCTTCATGGTGGTCACGCCGATGTTGCAGAAAGGTATCAGCGTCGACATGGCCAAAGTGAACAACCCGGCACCGATGCAGGACGCGGATAGGGAAGACGCATTACTGGTCTCCATCACGCGCGACGGCAAGGTCTATTTCGGCAGCGAGCAGATTTCAGTGGATGGTCTGACCACAAAGGTCAAGGACCGCCTCGCTTCCAATTCCCAAAATAAGCAGGTATACGTCAAGGCTGACATGCGGGCGCGGTTTGGTTCGGTCGTGCAGGTTGTTGACGCCGTCCGTGCCGCTGGTGTCGACGACCTCGGCTTACTTACGGATCAGAGGAAGACAACCCCAAGCGCCCCGCCAGCCCCGGCTGCGCAAGGGCAATAGAGGAGAACGACCATGGGAATGAGTCTTGGTTCGAAAGGTGGACAGAGCGCGAACATCAACGTCACACCTCTGATCGACGTGCTTCTGGTGTTGCTGATCATCTTCATGGTGATCTCGCCGGTGACGCCGAAAGGGCTGGATGCGCTGGTTCCGCAGCCTCCGCCGCCCAATGCTCCCAAGAACAACACGCCTGATCGCACCATCGTTGTACAGTTGATCGATCGCGGCGCCGGGCAAGACCCCGGGGTCAAGATCAACAACGAAGACGCGACTTGGGACAACCTGCAGGGGCGGCTCACCGATATCTACAAAGCTCGCGCCGAGAAGGTTATGTTCGTGAAAGGCGACGATGCGATTCCATTCGCTAACGTCGCCAACGTGATCGATATCGCTCACGCGTCGGGTGTGGACAAGGTTGGCCTGATTACTGCGAAGATTGAAGCTGGCGGCTAGAACCAGTCGCTGGGTACGGCCCGGAGTTGTACGATTCTTACTCGGCCCACGGCACCGAAAGCCCTGCGCTTCCGTGCTGAGCAGGGGCCGCTTGTCAAACCGATGTCTCTGGGCCTAGGATGCTGTGGCGAGGGAGACTAATACCGCAATGAATAAATATCTCAAACTGCTGACGCTGGCGGCAGTGGCGCTAGCGCTTTTCTCTTCTTTGGGATGCGACAAGCTGAAAGCTCGCGACCAACTCAACAAAGGCGTGAAGGCGTACAAAGACAATCACTACGAGCAAGCCATCACACATTTCCAGAATGCCGTGAATTTGGATCCTGCTCTTATCAATGCGCGGATGTATCTGGCCACCGCGTACGTGTCGCAATTCATTCCGGGAATCGACTCCCCGGAGAATCTGCGCACGGCACAGCAGGCGATCGATGAGTACCAGAAAGTCATCGACGCGAATCCTTCGCGCGATCAGAAGGTGAATAGCGCGAAGGGCATCGCTTACCTGTACCTAAACGAGAAGAAGTGGGACGACGCCAAGAAATATTACCGGATGGCATCGGAACTCGACCCGAATGATGCCGAGCCTTATTACTCGGTGGGCGTGATTGATTGGTCGCAAAGCTACCAGCCTCGCATGGAAGAACGCGCCAAACTGGGGATGAAGCCGGACGAGCATCTCAGCGCGAAGAACAAAGACCAGAAGAAGCTCTGCGAGGAACTGAAAGCAAAGAATGGTCCTGCGATCCAGGAGGGCATCGACACCCTGGATAAGGCCATTAAGCTGCGCGAAGACTACGACGACGCCATGGCGTACATGAACCTGATGTACCGCGAGCGCGCCGACGTGGAATGCGACGACGAGGCCGCCCGCGCGGCGGATCTGAAGACCGCTGACGGCTGGGTGGATAAAGCGATGCAGGCCAAGCAGGCCCGAGCCGCGAAGGCCGCCGCAGCCCAGGGTGGTCAGGTCACGATGGACCAGCCGAAATAACCTGGACGGACCGCAAGTTCAAGCCTTCCGCTTTCGCGCGGGGGGCTTTTTCTATCTCCGCCACTCTCAGGGCGTGCTGTACAGGCGAATCTCGACCTTGGGAAATTGCCAGCGCTCCACTTTCGGGAGAGATTTCGGCAGAACCTGCGTGAGCATGGCGGTTGTCGGATCAGGCCTTTCTGGCGCGCCATTGTTCATCAGCATCAGCCACACCCGGGGATGATCTTGTACTGCGGTGCGGACGAACTCCGGAGTGGGCTTGCCGGTGAAATCGCGATAGTCGAGCCCTGCCCCGTGGCGAGGAAATAGAATCTCGGGGCCGAGAGGGCCCGTGAACTCCGATCTGGCGGTATTCGTCCCCGCGCGCAGAGAGCGAAAGAATTCATAGGGCACCCGGCTCTCGGCGATATGGAAGATGATGGCATCGTCGGGCTGCGTGTGATCCAGAATGAAGCTGGTCGCGGCTCCCGACGCGTCGCGTTCGTTGTCGAAATCGTGGCCATAGACGAAAGCGATCCCTTGCAAACCAAGCAGCAGGATTACGACAAGTGCTGGCGGCAGTAACCAGCGGTTGAGCCGCGACAATCCCGCCGCTACAAGAATCAGCAAGGCGGGAAGACAGAAGATCATGTACCGCGCCAGAAAGACCGGGCGTGCGAATGACAAGAGAACTGTCGACACGATCGGAAATAGCAGCCATACGAGAAGGACCTGGCATCGCCATACTTGCCAGGATGGCTCTCGCTTCCAGAGACGTTTTCCTGCCGGAATCAGTGCAGCCACGAGTGCGGCGGCGTAACCCAGGGCAAGCGCCCAAGTGCCGCCCGCCAGGTGCTCGAAAAAATCGAAGAGGTCATGGATTCCAGGACGTTGTATCCAACGGATGGGTCCGGCCCCAGTTTTGGCAACGAAGATCAACAACGGCAAAACCGCGAGGCCGATTATCTTCCAGGCTCGCCTTATGTTCGCCAAATGCGCCTGGTCTCCGTCAGGCCTAAGGATACGAGATACGACGATCCACTGACCGACAATGAGCAGAATCGCGTAAAGATGCGCATAGACGGCCAGTACAGTTGTCAGAATGTAGCCGCGGAGCAGCAAAGTCTGAGAATTTGAGGTCGCAGATTGCGACCTCAAGTCCGGCGACACCTCCCAAGTCCATGCAATCAGAAATCCTGAAGACAATGTCGCCAACAGCATGAAAAGCGCATAGCTGCGGGCTTCTTGGGCGAAGCGAACACTGTAAGCATTGACGGCTAACAGGGCCGTCGCGATGAGGGCGACACGACGGTCAAAGAGCTGTTTGGCGACCCAGTAGATGGCCGGAAGCGTGGCCGCGGAAATTACTGCCGAAAGACTGCGGATAAAAAATGGACTCTGCCCGAAGCGCAGCCAGACCCTTAATAAACAGTAATACAACGACATATTGGCTTCGCGCCACCACAACAAGTGCAGGAAATCGCGCCAGCCGATCCGGGCAATCTCCACGCTGAAGCACTCATCGAACCAGAAGGGTTTGCAGGTGAGGCACCGGAAGCGCACCAGAATGGCCACCCCCAGCAGGACAAAGAGGGTCAACCGATGAAGCCAGCCCGCAGAGCGGGACTGCGATGGAGAAGTGCCTGCGCTTTCGTTCACAGCAGTGGGCTGCATGCCGGTCTGGATTCGTTGTCGATGATACTACGCGGGAAGAAGCTCCACGGTCAGAGCAATGATCAATCAGGAAAGATTTCCTTCGTGTGCCTTCCTGTCCTTTGTGGTGAACGCCTTTCGTCGCGACTTACAGCGCTGCGTATGTTCGTCCAGTACAATTGTTCGGTTTGATTGCAGCTGGTGCGGCTTTGCATCTGAAGGGTTCCGATGTTCAAGAAGATTCTCATCGCAAATCGGGGAGAAATTGCGGTGCGCGTGATCCGTGCATGTCACGAGATGGGGATCGCCGCCGTCGCCGTTTACTCCGATGTGGACCGCGCCTCGCTCCATGTCCGCAAAGCCGATGAGGCTTACCCCATCGGTCCTGCCGCGGCCAGCGAATCATACCTCAACATTCGGAAGATTCTCGACGTGGCAAACCGCTCCGGGGCCGATGCCGTTCATCCGGGCTACGGATTCCTCGCCGAAAACGCAAAGTTCGCGCAAGCTTGTTCCGATGCTGGGGTCAAGTTCATCGGCCCGACGGCGGCCGCGATGGATGCGATGGGGTCGAAAACGCGAGCGCGGCAGGCGATGGAGCGCGCCGGCATCCCATTTGTTCCCGGCACCTCGCGCGGACTGGAATCTTTCGAGCAGGCCGAAGAGGTAGCCGCACAAATCGGGTATCCGGTCATGCTGAAAGCTGCGGCTGGCGGGGGCGGCAAGGGCATGCGCCTGGTACAAGCGCCCGGCGAGCTCCGCTCTGCGCTGCAAGCGGCGCGTAGCGAGGCGGAACGCTCCTTCGGTGACAGCGAGGTCTATATCGAGAAGGCGATCGTCACCCCCCGTCACATCGAAATGCAGATCCTGGCCGATGAGCATGGCAATACCGTGTACCTTGGCGAGCGGGAGTGCTCTCTGCAGCGCCGCCATCAGAAAGTAGTGGAAGAAGCCCCGTCTCCGATTGTCGATCCCGACATGCGCCGCCGGATGGGCGAGGTCGCGGTGCGCGTGGCCCAGGCGGCCGGATACACCAATGCGGGAACGGTAGAGTTTCTTGTTGACCAGCAGAAGAACTTCTACTTCCTTGAGATGAACACTCGACTGCAGGTGGAACATCCGGTGACAGAGTTGATCGCAGGGCTCGACCTGGTGCATCTGCAGATTCGCATTGCCAGTGGTGAGCGGCTGCCCTTTTCGCAGGATGAGGTCATACTTCGGGGCCATGCAATTGAGTGCCGCATTTACGCCGAGGATCCCGACAACCATTATTTCCCGAGTCCCGGCAAGATCACCCTCCTGTTGTTGCCTTCCGGGCCGGGGATTCGCCGCGACAGTGGGATGTACGAAGGCTGGACCGTGCCCATGGACTACGACCCGCTTCTGGCCAAGCTGATCGGCTATGGTACAGACCGCGATCAGGCGATTGGCCGGTTGACCCGAGCTTTGCATGAGTACTTCGTCGGCGGGATCAAAACGAACATCTCCTTATTCCGCCGAATTCTGAGCGATCCGGAGTTCCGTGCGGCGAAGATCGATACCGGCTTTCTGGACCGCCTGTTGAAGGAAAAACCTGACCCCGGGGATGTTCACCCGGACGCGCAAACGACCCAGGCCGCCGTCATCGCGGCCGGCATATTTGCCGCTTTGGGGCCGACTGGTGCCGGCGCCGGAGAACGTGTCACCAACGGATCCGCAGATAAACCAGCCCCTGTCTCTAAGTGGAAAATCACCGCCCGGCGTGAAGCATTGAGTTAGGAAGATGTCTGTGCGGCTCGGCTAGGCCGGGCCCTTCAAGACGCGTTTATGACCTACGAAATCGCCATTGACGGCAAGAGTTATCGACTGGATCTCAGCCAGGCGGAGGGCCGTTGGTCTTGTCGCGTGGATGGGGTCGAAGTTGAGGTGGATGCCGTGCTCGCGCGTCCCAATGTTCTTTCTCTTCGTATTGGCAACAAGGCGTATGAAGTGAAATGCGAGCGTGTCGGTGGGGATGTACACATATGGGTGGGCAGCCAACGTTTTGCTGCTGAGGTACGCGATCCGCGATCGTTGCGCAGCCGCAGTCGTACTGTCGATGATCACGGCCCGAAGAAGCTGACCGCCCCCATGCCAGGCAAGGTGGTCCGGATTCTGCTGAGTCAGGGAACCGAGGTCGAGGCTGGGGCCGGTGTACTGGTGGTGGAAGCGATGAAGATGCAGAATGAAGTGAAGTCACCCAAGAAGGGAACGATTCAGAGGATCCTGGTCAGCGAGGGCGCGGCCGTCAACGCCGGAGATGTGCTCGCGATTGTCGAATAACTCCGGGCGTTATTTTTCCATCCCGTTGGTGTCGAGAACCTTCTGGGCGTAGTAGTTCTCGACCTTGGCCGAGTCCCGCAGAACTTCATAGTACGCAGCTTTGAGCAGTTGTTCGCGGCGGTCATGCAGCTGCGAGCGGATCGCCTGCTGTACGCGCGGGTCTGAGAGATCGCGCTGACCGGCTGGTTCCTTGGCCACGAGCTTCACAATGCGAAATCCGACCGCCTGTTTTGTGGCCGGATTCACTACGCTGACAATCGGGCTGTACTGGCCGGGCTTGAGTCTCATCACGGTTTCGCGCGTCGCAGGATCGGTCCCTTTCAGGCCTGATTCCTGCACCGTGCCCAGGTCTCCGCCGTTGCCGGACGTTTCCGGATCTTCGGAGTACTTCATAGCCAGGGTAGCGAAGTCATCGCCGCTGTCCAGCCGATTCGCGATCATCTGGATTTTCTTTCGCGCCTCGGCTTCGTTCTGCGCTTTGTCATTCTGGCTGTGAGCCTGCGGGTTGGGGGTCGGCGTCACCATGATCTGAGCCAGGTGATACTGGGGCTCGATCAAATTGAATTCCGCTTTGTGCGCATTGTAGTAGTCGTTGATGTCCTGATCGGTGATGTTGATCTTGGAGGAGACCTCCTTGTTCAGGACTTTCTCAACCGTGATGGACCGGCGGATGTCTCGCTTGAAATCAGCAACCGTGATCTTGCGGTCCTGCATGCGCTTGTCGAATTCTTCCTGGGTGAAGGGCGCCTTGATCTCGTTGAATTTACTGTCAACCTGGTCATCGGTGGCGAGGAGTCCGAGTTTTTCGGCGCGGCGCATCACGATCTCGTCGTCGATCATTTGACGCAAAATGTTCAGGCGCAGGGCCGTTGCCTGTTCTCCGGCGGGAGACTGCTGCGCAGAAGCGCCATAGTTCTCGTAGTACTTATCGACATCGGTGCGGAAGATCTTACGGCCATCCACTGTGGCCATCACGTCGCCACCGACCTTGGAAGCACAAGCGGCCAGGAATCCAAGCAGAACGATAACCGCGAGCCCAGCTGTGGCGTGGGCAATAAATGAATTCTTTTTCAACACGATTTCTCCCGTTGCAAACCGCAAGCACACATGAAATCCGGAATCGGGGTCGTTCCCTCTTATGACCGGCTATTTTACTTGGATGCTGGCGCTGGTGCCGACGGGATATGCACGGGCACCGGTTGCCCCGCGTCGCGGAGGGCGGTGTCCAGCGCGGCGCGAAGCTCGTTTATCGGGACTGCGCCATCAATCTTCTGGCCATTGATGAACAGAGTAGGCGTCGCGTTTACCCCAAGAGCGTCGGCCTCCTTCATGGAGGCCCGAACCTGGTCCTCGTTCTGCGCCTTCAGACAGGCCACTAACCTGGTTGTATCCACGTTATGCCTTTGCCCTTGCATCAGCGCCATCTTGTCCACGACATCAACGCGGGCGTCGGGTGTCCTTCCATTGTCGATTACCTGCTTATTGGCGTGGATAAAGTCGGCAAAATCCCAGAACGCGTCGCCGTTCTGCGCCGCCAGGCAGCCCGCGTCAACCGCGGCATGGATGGCCCAGGGATGAATCTCCGCGAGAGGGTAATCTTTGTAGATAAACGTGACCCGGTCGCCGTATTCCTTAAAAATCTCCGGGAACAGAGTCTCATGCATGCGCGAGCAGAAAGGGCATTCGAAATCGTCAAAGTTCACCACCACGACCTTGGCCCCTTTTGCCCCGCGCGAAGGACGTCCCGTGATATCGATTTTGCTCATCAAGTCAGTGTAGGCGTCCTTGCTCAGGTCAAATTTCGTTACGCGTAGCATCGTCGCGCGGTCTTTCGAGAGCAGGAACGTATAGTCCTTCTGCTTG
This sequence comes from Candidatus Sulfotelmatobacter sp., assembly GCA_035279505.1. GTDB lineage: Bacteria > Acidobacteriota > Terriglobia > Terriglobales > Acidobacteriaceae > Sulfotelmatobacter. Next base: position 47,235 of record DATEHP010000035.1, read on the forward strand.
CCGCCGTCATCGAGTTTCACCGCGACGCTGTCGTAGCCCGGCACTTCGCTTGAGGGAGTGACTGCTCCCACCGTCACTTTCACATCTGGCGGCAGGCTATAAAACGTGCGTACCTGGTGCTCGATCTTACGGGTTAAGTCGGGAGGTACGGACTGTGCCACGCAGCCCAGACAAATGACCAGCAGAATGAACAGGGAACGTCGTAAAAGAGTCACCAGGAGCCGCCTCAAGAGCATTCGCTACGATTCGATTATCTCATAGTGGAATCGCGTCTTCCGCGGGGTTGGCTGGCCTCCACAAGTATTCACGCGGTGCGAACTAACGACGCGGCGCGAAGGGCACCGTGAGGGTCGTCACTGTCCTTTGCGATTAACGAGATGCTCGGCAGGGAGCAAGGCATTCATCGACCCGGAGCGGAAGCCTTCCAGGTCCAGAGTGACAAACTTAAACCCAAGCTGTTTGAAGATTGTGGCGAACTGTGCCGCCATAGCGGGATTCAGAGCGCGCTCCAGCTCTTCGCGAGCGATCTCGATGCGGACGATGTCTCCATGATGGCGAACGCGAAATTGACGAAATCCCATGGCCCGGATGGCGTCTTCGCCGCGCTCCACAACGTCCAGAGCCTCGCGGGTCACCGGACGGCCGTACTCGATACGCGATGACAGGCATGCCGATGCCGGCTTGTCCCAGATGCGGAGTCCGGCCTCGCGCGCCAGTTCGCGGATATCCTGCTTCGTCATCCCCGCCTTCAACAGGGGTGCAGCCACGTGATGCATCCTGGCGGCTTGCTGCCCTGGACGGAAGTCTCCCTGGTCGTCCAGGTTCACGCCATAAGCTATCGTGTCGAAACTCCGAGCGGCGCGCAGCTCTTCCATCACCATAAACAGTTCATCTTTGCACTGAAAGCAACGCTGCCCGTCATTGCGTGCGTACTCCGGACGATCGAGTTCAGAAGTGGATATAACCTCGAGAGGGATCCCTTGCTCCTCGGCGAAGGCGATCGCATCCGCCAGATGAGTCCGCGCGAGGCTGGGAGAATCGGCGATGACCGCCAGCATGTCCGATCCAAGGACGCGATGCGCAGCCCAGGCGAGATAGGCGGAATCGACTCCTCCGGAATACGCGACGAGCACCCGTCCCAATCCGCCTAGATCCGCATGCAGCTGGGAGGCTTTGGCTGTCGCGCTGTCCGAGGAATTCATACGGCTATGGTACCAGTCCGAGGCACTCAATGAATCTGGAACTGGCCTGCTGGTCTCATAAACCGACGTGCTGAACCCAAGTTGCTTCCCTCAGGGCTGGATCCCACATGCTTTCTGGCTTTGGATGGCGTGGCTGGAAGTGTGTGCGTGAGAACCAGATTTTTGAAGTTGCCGTGGACACAACGCGCCGGTTTTAGCCGCGAAGCGGCGTAAGAATGCAGCCCACGGGCGTAAGCCGTGGGTGGAAGTGGGAAACGACTCAGCCCCAGCGGGGCGAAAGAGCGGTTCTCACTCACACTGGAAGCCACGACCTTTCAAAACTGTCACGAGACAAATTGACAAGTCTCTAATAGAGCCGCTCTTGTCGTCGTAGGTTGCCGAACGAAACGATGTTTGCCAGGCTGAACGTGAAGCGGAAGAGATTCTCATTGCGTACATTGGCGATCGCGTAGCGCCTGTATTCCAGGGTGATGCCGCAGCAGTCCCAATTGTAGGTCGTTTGCCCGGTGGCAAACTGGAGTTGGCGGGTCTCCGCGTCGAAGCCGAAACTGCTCGCGGCGCTGAACCCGCGATGCGTCAGTCCGCCATAGCCAAGGGCAACCCGAAACTGCTGGAACTTGCAAGTAATCTGGGTGGATACGGTCGAAGGGCCGCACTTGCCTTCACTCAACCCTGCGGGTGTGGCATTGGTTTGCGGAATCTGCAGGAACGCATCGCCGCCACCGACGGTGAATGGTCCGGCGTTGTAGTTCAGCAGCAAGGTGCTCGCATTAATGCGGCTCAGTTGAAAATCGTAATCCATATCCCACTCGGTGTCGGTGTGGCTGCCGGTTGCGACCCGGAGCCGCGACACCACCGGAGACAGATGGCGTGGTTCGGTGATAAACGCGATGCCGGTCAGGTCCTCCGTTGTGGCTAGAACGTTGCGCTGCCCGGTCACTAAAGCGCCGCCGAAAGTGGGATCGAGGAAATACTTCTGTGCGATCTCCCACGTCAGGACCTCCTTCACATCGGGCGCCACGACGCAGGGCTGGCTTTGCAGCGTGACCGGATGCTCCCATGGCACCGTTTGTTCCGCAGCAGCGGCTCCCACCGCCAGACTCGTCATGGAGGTCTCACATTCCTGAATGGACGATGCATGCCGCTTGGCGTACAGACGCGTGACGAATCCATATTGGACTTCGTGGGTGTTGCTCAGGATATCCCGTTCGTCGAAGTGCAGAAAATTCGCGAAGTTATCGATGCCGGTGACGTAGCGGTATTGAATTCGCGGCTCGATCACATGCTTCCATTTTCTGCCCAGGAATTCCTGGTCGAAAATCTTTTCGAGCGCGGGCGGACGTATCTCCACCGCCCCCTCAATCGCCTTGCGGTTCGTGGCGTTGTCGTTCACGACTCCATTGACGTAATGCTCGGAGTAAAAGGTCTCGTGCAGGGTCAGGGCCGGACGCAATACCCATCCCTTCCACTGCAGCGGGAGAGAAATTTCAGGATTGAAATCGAACCGTCCCAGCAGACTGGTGTGGAACCCTGGTTCGCTGCGTGACAGGCCTGCGAGGGAGCTGTCCAATGACCAGAACAGCGGCCAGCGGCCGAACCGACTTTCCACGCTCGACACGTCGACGTTGGGAGTGTGAAGAATGCGGATCGAGTCAAACGTCGGTGGGTTTGACAAGACTCCGTTCTCGGCGGTCTGGAAAAAATTTTGGTAGCGCTCGACTGTGCCGCCAAGAGAAAATCCCTTGTAGGATTTCGAGAGAAAAAGCTGGGACTTTACCTCGGAATTGATTGCCTGGGTGAAACTCTCGTTGAAGGCCAACCGGAAAAGAAACGAACTCAGGTAGTCGACGTTGGAGACTGCCCGGAAACCATAAAAACTTCCTTCCGCGGTGAGGCGTGCCTCCTGTCCGCCCTCGCGTAAGAGTTGCGGTCCTGTGCTGGTACCGGTTTCAAAGCCGCGGTCTATCACGCCGAAATAGCTCAAATCCACGTAAGACGTGTCGCTTGGACGTGCTCGAAACTCTCCCCGCTGCGACGATCCTCTTTTCGAGAAGTATTCCCCTCCGATCGTAGCGTCCAAGCTGCGATTGATGGCCCAATAAAAGGAATCCCCCACAACGTTCCCCTTGGCCGAGGAGCGCCCGGCTGTTGGGATAAGAAATCCGGTGTGGCGCGCCTCACGAACCACGGGATGGGTGGCATAGGGAAAATAAAAAATGGGGAAGCCATGCAGCAGGAAGTCGCTGTGATAAATACTTGCGTTACCACCCACGTCCACCACGACCTTATGAGCCTGGAACATCCACTTGGGATGCGGTAATTCACACGTTGTGATGCTGCCGTCATAGACGACGTAATGGTCCGAACCGGTCTTCTCGACGACCTTACCCGTGAACGCAAATGGAGCGGTCGAGGTCAGCATGATGCGGCTGCCCTTGAACTGCAACCCCGTGGTCGCGGTGACATCGTAGAAACGTCCCGTCTCGGTCATCACGTTGTAGGTTCCGTGGCTTGCCTTGATGTGATCATCATTGGGGCCGCCATCGATCGTAAAGTGTCCTGTGGCTGTGATCTCGTCCGTGTCTGCGTTGTAGGTCAGATCGTCGGCTCGCAAGGTGTAGGTGCGATAGTGAATTTCGGCGTTTCCATGGAGCTTGTAAATGTTTCCGATCTTTTCCTGACTGTCCGCGCAGATGGTGGCGGAGTCCGCATCCTGGAGCGCAGCTTGAGTGGAGCAGATGGCGTTCGCTGAAACTGCAGGTTTTTCTTGTCCATTCAGCGCTTCCGGATTCTCTTGACCATCCGTCCCGGTCAGCAACCGACTGGTTACTAGCGACGAGGCGGGAAGCTGATGACAAAGCAACAGCACCGTGATAAGGAATCTAGTGCGCAGAGTCATCGGAAGAAGATCAACGGAAGACCATGGTGCCCGATTATAGGAGCTTTTTTTTGCTTGCTGGTTGCGGCATCGTGAACTTAGCACGGCACTGCTTGTGCCGCAAAGTGGCGACAAAGGCTAGGATTGAGGTTGGTTCCCTCCCGGTTGCTCGTGAGCAGTAACTTGCAAGAACAGGTTTTCATGAGTTGTGAGCAGTGCGGCGAAGTCTGCCGGTGCCCTATGGAGCCCCCTCCCACGCAACAGCCCGTTCCCAATTCCGCGACCGCTACAGGAACAGAGTCGCTGCGGGACCCTCGATCATCCCCAGGCTCAGATGCCTGGCGTGATGAGCTCTCCGCTCGGCTGAACCGTTACCGGTCACGCCGCAAGGCACCGCCGCCGCGCTATCCGTCACTTCGGTTGCCGTTCGGTCCCGCCGCTTCGGCGCTTAAAGTCCCGGCTCCGGAAGAGTCGCTATCGTCTCAAGTGTTCGACTCCGTAGCAGACCCTGGATTCGTGGCCGATGCAATCGAGAGCGAAGAAGGTCCGACTGAACAACCAGCAGTAACAGTGCGAAGCCTGCCAGCGACGCTCCATCCCGCGCAATCGGGTGCCAAGATTATCGAATTCCCCAGGTTTGCGTGGGGGCCACCGCCACCTCCGCTGGATCAGCTGGCCGAGCCCGTGGTCGATCTGCCCCGCATTCTGGAAGTTCCCGACGTGGCTCCTCCGGCGCCTGCCCTAGGGGGTATCACGATTGAGCCAGCTCGCGTCGAAGAACCGGAAAAGCGGCCCGGAATCGATATTCCCTTGCAGAGCGCTCCCTTGGGACGGCGCTTGCTGGCTTCGGGAATCGATGGGGTTATCATCGGCGCGGCATCGGCGCTCTTCGGATTCGTCTTCTGGAAGGTCGCGCTCGTGCGCCCTCCACAAATTCAATTGCTGAGTCTCGCAGCGGCGGTTCCTTGCCTCTTTTGGGTTGCTTATCAATACCTGCTCATCGTTTACGCGGGCACTACTCCCGGACTCCGCCTTGCACGCCTCCAGCTGAGCCGCTTTGATGGCACGCCGGCCAAGCGATCTCTGCGCCGCTGGCGCGTATTCGCGTCGTATCTTTCCGCCGCTTCGCTCGGCATGGGCTACGCCTGGCTGTTCCTTGACGAAGATAACCTCTGCTGGCACGACCGCATTACCCACACGTACCTGGCGCCTGTGAAGCGAGACCCTTGATTGTCATTCCGAAACGGCGTTAAGCCGCTGAGGAATCTGCTTTTGCCGGCTCCTGCACGCTCCCCGCGATTCACCGGCCAACCCATCGCCTGCCTATTCTGGCGCCGCCAGATGCTGCTCTGGTACTCTTACGAGCACTATGCGCTTCTGCAGCATCCTCCTCTTTTTGATTACCGCGTCGAGCTTTGCTCAGGATACGAAGCCAGTTGCCGAACGCCTCGCCGCTCAGAACGCCCTCTTCGACGAGCAGTACGAGTCCGATCTCCGCAATTCTCCGGAGCGCGCAACTGCCTTCGGAGACTATCGCTACAACGATAAGTTGACCGACCACTCGCTGGCCGCCATTCAACGGCGCCACCAGACCGACGTTGAGTTCTTGAAGCGGCTGCAGGCAATTGCCACGACCGGGTTTTCCGACCAGGACCAGCTTTCTCACGATCTGTTGGTGCGCGCACTCGAAATTCGCACCGCTGACTACGACCTCAAGGAATTCGAGATGCCGATCAATCAGCAGATCGGCATCCACACCAGCCTGGCGGACCTGCCACTCTCGGTCCCGCTGGACTCGGTCAAGCATTATGAGGATTACATCGCGCGCCTCCATCAGGTACCTCGCGCGCTGAGCCAGGTGACTGAAGTCCTGCATGCGGGTATGAAGGACAAGCTGATGCCCGTTCGATTCCTGGCGGGGAAAATTCCGGCTCAATGCGAAGGCATCATCACCGCCGATCCGTTCTTGAGGCCCACGAAGAAGTATCCTGCCGAGATACCTGCGGAAGATCAGAAACGACTCACGCAACAGATCGCCGATGCCGTCACTACCGACGTCCTGCCCGCGTACAAAAAGTTTGCCGAGTTCATTCGCACCGAGTATGCGCCGCAGGGACGCACGACGCTTTCCATCACGTCTGTGTCAGACGGGCAGAAGCGTTATGAACACGATATTTACGCCCGGACCACGACGCATATGTCGCCGGAGGAAATTCATCAGCTTGGCCTGCGCGAGATTGACCGGATTGAAGCGGAGATGACGGCCATCGCGAAAAAGGAAGGCTTTGCCGACCTGGCTTCCTTTCGCGCCTCGCTAAAGACCAATCCCAAATACATTCCGACCTCGGCCGAGCAGATTCTCGACGATTTCCGTCATTACATCTCGCAGATGCAAGCGAAGCTGCCGGAATTGTTCACATTACTTCCCAAGTCGCCGGTTACCGTAGAAGCCATTCCGGATTTCCAGGCGGCCGCGGCGACTCACTACATGACCGGAACGCCCGACGGCAAACGGCCGGGGCGCGTGGTCGTGGCTACCTCTGATTTCGCCCATCGCTCGCTGATCGATGATGAGGCGATCGCCTATCACGAAGGGGTTCCCGGCCATCACATGCAGCTGTCGGTCCAGCAGCAACTCACCGACCTGCCGAAGTTCCGTCAACACGGCCTCGGTTTCAACGCCTATGTTGAGGGTTGGGCTCTCTATGCCGAGCAACTCGGGAAGGAAGTTGGCTTCTACCAGGATCCGGTCTCGGATTACGGCCGGCTATCTTCCGAGCTTTTCCGCGCAGTGCGCCTGGTTGTTGATACCGGTATTCACGCCAAGGGATGGAGCCGCGATCAGGTCGTGGAGTTCTTTCGCAAGTCCGGCGCGGTAGACGAACCAACCCTCCAGAGTGAGACAGACCGGTATATCTCTTGGCCGGCTCAGGCACTGAGCTACAAACTAGGCCAGCTGAAGTTCCGCGAATTGCGCGAGCGCGCTCAGAAGGAGCTGGGGCCGAAATTCGATCTCAGAAAGTTCCATGATGAAATGCTGAACGGGGGAACGTTACCGCTCGATGTCCTCGATGCCCGAACCGACAAGTGGATCGCCGAACAGAAAGGAAAGTGAACGTCCGCATGTGGTTGAAAGCCAACAGCAAGAGCGCGGTGTGCGCCTTGCCTGTGCTATCTTCTAGGTTTACCGCTTAAGCCCTACAGCCCGTTTCGACGCATGGCAACATCCGCAGAGGGAACTAAACCGGCAGTCAAGGTCTTCGTCGCCACCACGGTGATGCTGACCTTCATCTCCTTCTGGCGCGCGGCCGCGATCGTCCTTTCCGACCTGGCTTCCTCCGCCTATTACGCTGGCGGCGACGCCGAGAAGGTTATTGGCAAGAGCGCTCCCTGGTTCATCCTGGCGGTCATGCTGTTCAGCTACGCCGTCCGGGCTCTCTATATCGAGTCCAGCAGTATGTTCACGCGCGGCGGTGTCTACCGCGTCGTGAAGGAGGCCATGGGCGGTACCCTCGCCAAGTTCTCGGTCTCAGCCCTGCTATTCGATTACGTTCTCACCGGACCGATCAGCGCGGTCGTTGCCGGGCAGTATCTCGCCGGCTTCATTGAAGACCTCGCACGATACACGGGGCATCCGTTTTCGTATTTCCCGGAGAATGCGTTCGCCGCCACATTCGGTGCCATCGTAGCGATTTACTTCTGGCGGAAGAACACTCAGGGGATTCACGAGTCGAGCCAGAAAGCCGTGCAGATCATGATCATCACGACCGTTATGGTCGTGATTCTGATCATCTGGTGCACCATCACCGTGATGCGCGTTCCCATTCAGATGCCCCCCAGTCCCTTCCGGCCGGGGATCGTCCCGTTAAACGGCGAGTCTTTAGGATGGCTGGCCAACACTTCGATCCCGCACCTTGCAGCCGGATCAGCTCTGCTGACTTTCATTATCGTCTTCGTGGGTTTCGGGCATTCGGTGCTGGCCATGAGCGGCGAGGAAACCCTGGCTCAGGTTAATCGCGAGATTGCTCACCCCAAACTTAAGAACCTGGAAAAGACCGGCTTGGTGATTTTTGTCTACAGCCTCTTGTTCACCTCGCTGGTTTCGTTTTTCGCGGTGATGATCATTCCGGATAGCATCAGGTCCCAATATTTCGGAAACCTCATCGGCGGAATCTCCGTGTTCCTGGTCGGACCCGAATGGGCGAGGCTCGCATTTCACGGCTTTGTGGTTCTGGTCGGCGTTCTGATTCTCTCCGGCGCACAGAACACCTCGATCGTGGGGGCCAACGGTGTCCTGAATCGGGTTGCTGAGGACGGTGTTTTGACGGCTGCCTTTCAGAAGCCCCATCCCCGATTCGGTACCAGCTACCGCATCATCAACCTCATCGTTGGCCTTCAGTTACTGACGATCATATTCACCAGAGGCAACGTCTTTACACTTGCCGGTCTGTACGCGTTTGGCGTCATCTGGAGCTTCGCCATGATGTCGCTTGCAGTCCTCGTGCTCCGCCACAAGGAACCCGGTGGCCGCCTGTGGAAGGTTCCCGGTAACATCAATATCGGCAAGCGTGAGATCCCAGTTGGCGTAATCATCGTTTCTGCCGTCTTGTTTACTACCGCTGTCGTCAATCTCCTGACCAAGAAACAGGCAACAATTGGCGGAGTGGCGTTTAGCGCCCTCTTCTTCGTGATCTTCACTTATTCCGAGCGCCGGGTCGCCCGCGAACGGCAGGGCAAGCCCGAGAGCCTGGACCAGTTCCGCGTGTACGGCAACCAGGAACTGGGCAGCGGAGCTATGGGAGTACGTCCGGGCAATGTTCTCGTTGCCGTGCGTGATCCACGCAATCTTTACTACTTGCGTCATATCCTGAGCCATACGAATACGAACAAACAAGACGTGGTGGTGATGAGTGCCCGACTCTACCATCGCGAACACAGCTTCAGCGGCAGCTCGGTCTTTGAAGCCAGCCAGGTATTCGACCACTATGAGCAAGAGCTCTTCACAGCTGCGGTCGCGGTCGCCGAAAAAGAAGGCAAGCCGATTTCCCTGCTGGTAGTTCCCGCAACGGACGTGTTTGAGGCCATCATGGTCACGGCGCAGCGACTCGACTCCAGCCGCGTTGTCTGCGGGCTTTCCAACAAACTCACCTCCGATGAGCAGGCCAAGCTGACCGGCGACGCCTGGGAACGTCTCACGGAGCCACGCCCCCGTCTGAACCTCGAGGTCTGTGCGCCTGATGGCTCCGTCCGCGAGTATGCCCTCGGACCGCATACCCCGCGCATGCGGGCACAAGACGTCGAGCTGATGCACAAGCTGTGGCTCGACATTACCACCGACCCCAAGTTCGCGGGCGCACACCACTATCACATCGTCGCGCTGGCGCTTGAGGAACTGAAGCGCGAGCTCAGCACTGAGCAGCGCGCACAGCTTCTGCAAAAGCTGCACGATGAGATGAATCATCCCGGTCAGCAGTGAATCAACAATAGCGTAAGGAGCGCTTATGGCACGCATCCATGGTGCGCCCAGCAATCAGGGCGGCCCTATCCGTCGATTATTCATAGGTCTGATCTATTGGCTGACTCGCCGCAGGCTCGGCCGCGTCATCATGCCGATGCAGGTGACCGCTCATCACGGAAAGATTTTCTGGGGATATCTGCAGATGGAGCAATCCCAGATGAGCAGCAAGTTCGTCGACGCCAGGCTCAAAGGGCTCGCCCAACTCCGAGTGGCAACGCTGGTCGGTTGCCCGTTTTGAATTGACATCGGCTCTGCCGTCGGCAGAGAAAGCGGAATCACGGCGGAACAGATCGCAAACCTGAATCGCTATCGAACAGACTTCAACTTCTCTGACTTGGAGCGGTTGGTGCTCGAGTACGCGGACGCCATGACGCGAACTCCGGTGGAAGTTCCGGATGCGTTGTTCACGCGTTTGCGCGAACGATTCTCCGAGGCAAAGCTGGTAGAGCTGACATCTGCCATCGCCTGGGAAAACTACCGGGCCCGCTTCGATCACGCCTTCGGAATTGAAGGCGAGAATTTCACCGAAGGCGCAGTATGCGCCATGCCCGTGCGCGAACCGTAGCCCCGGCGGCCAGCCACGCTAAGTTGCTGATTCAAATAGACGAGAGGAGTATGGAGGCTATCCTCCCAAAGCGAAATTCCCGAGAAATGGGCTGCATGCATCTCACGCTGGCCGGCGACATCCAATGAAATATAGATTGAGGAGTTTATGGGAAATACGTTCAAGACCGCATTCCTTCTGACCGCGCTGACGTTGCTGCTGATGGCCATCGGGCGCGCGTTTGGCGGACAGAATGGAATGTTCATTGCTCTGGCTTTTGCCGTTGTCATGAACTTCGTCTCGTATTTCTATTCCGACAAAATTGCCCTCGCCATGTATCGCGCGCAGCCGGCTTCGCGGGAAGAGCTCCCGCGCGTCTATGCGGCGGTCGAGCGCCTCACACAGAAAATGGGCATCCCGATGCCCAGGATCTACATGATCCCGACAGACTCGCCCAACGCCTTCGCCACCGGGCGAAACCCGCAGCACGCCTCGGTCGCCGCGACGCGCGGAATCCTGCAACTGCTGAACGATGAGGAGTTGGAAGGAGTCCTGGCTCACGAGCTCGGCCACGTAAATAACCGCGACATCCTGATTAGCTCCGTCGCGGCAACGATTGCAGGCGCCATCACGATGCTCGCCAGCATGGGCCGCTGGGCCATGATTTTCGGCGGATACGGCAATGACCGCGACCGCCGCGATGGCGGAGGCCTGGCAGGATTGTTCATGCTGATCGTCGCCCCGATTGCCGCAACCCTGATTCAGCTTGCGGTCTCGCGTTCGCGGGAATATCAGGCCGATGCTACCGGTGCGCACCTGACCGGAAATCCCTACGCGTTAGCCAGCGCCTTGCGGAAAATCGACGCCTACGCCCGGCGTATCCCGCTGCAAGCGAACCCTTCGACCGCGCACCTGTTCATCATTCAGCCATTCCTTGGAGTGAACGCCGGGATGTTCGCGAATCTTTTCTCTACCCATCCGCCGATCGACAAGCGAATTGAGCGGCTCACGGGAAGGCCAGCGGAGGATCTGCCGTGACGCTGTCAGCTGTTAGCTTTCAGCTCTCAGCTTTCAGCATCCAGCAAAACTGCGCGCAAGCTCAGTATCTATTTGCGTTCTAAGGACGATCGTGCGTCGGGAAACGCGGGGCTTTAGCTGAAAGCTGACAGCTGAGAGCTGACAGCTGAGAGCTGGTCCGGTGACGTACGTAACTCCGGCACTTCCGGCGTAAATAGTAGAATCCAGAGAATGTCGCCCGAGATCGCCATCGCTGTGTCCACGAAAGCTGCCGAACTGGAAAAGGCTCTGCGCCGCGTGATTCGCGGTAAGGACGATGTCGTACGCCTCGCGCTGGTCAGCATTTTCGCCCGCGGACACCTCCTCATCGAAGGAGTTCCGGGAGTCGGCAAGACCACGCTTGGACAGGCTCTGGCCCGCGCCATCGATTGCATGTTTCAGCGCGTGCAGTTCACCAGCGACATGCTGCCGTCCGATGTGCTGGGCATCTCGGTGTATTCCGCCGCCGAGCAGGCATTCGAATTCAAACGCGGCCCGGTGTTCACCAACGTTCTGCTCGCGGATGAGATCAACCGCACCACGCCGAAAACGCAATCTGCTCTGCTTGAGGCCATGAATGAAGGGCAAGTCACGGTGGATGCGCATTCCCACGTGTTGCCGCAACCGTTCCTGGTGATCGCGACGCAAAATCCCGTCGAGCATCATGGAACTTATCCCCTGCCCGAGTCCCAACTCGACCGCTTCCTGATGCGCGTGCGCATGGGATATCCCGACGCCCAGTCCGAACGCCAGATCCTGCGCTCGGAAGCGGGCATTGCGCACCTTGAAGAATTGCGTCCGGTTCTGACCGGAGCGGATGTGCTCGAGATGCAGCAGGCGGTGAGGGACATTCGCGTCGATGATTCCCTGGTAAGTTACGCCCTGGAAATCGTGCGCCGCACCCGCGAGTCCGAGTTCCTTTCCCTGGGAGTTTCCCCGCGCGGATCGCAAGCTTTGTACCGCGCCGCTCAAGCGATGGCCTTCCTCGAAGGCCGCACGTTCTGCACGCCGGAAGATTTCAAGCCGCTGGTGGTACCCGTCTTCGCCCACCGCGTGGTCGTCAATAATCTCTATGCTTCGACGCTGAAGAAGTCCGAGCAGTCGGATCAGGTGCTGCAAGAGATTATCGCGAACGTTGCGGTACCGGTCTAGCCCCCAGTCTTGTCATTCCGAGCGGCGAAACCGCGAGGAATCTGCTTGTGCATGCAGCGGATCAGATCCCGGCAGGAAGCAGATTCCCCTCGGTCGGAATGACAAATCTCTTCCGCATGTCCTTAGCACTGAATGTCACGGGTGGTTATAATTCCCGTCATGTCCTTCCTCCGCTTCCTGATGGTTCTCTCGCTTGTGGTATGGATCGGCGGTCTCATCTTCTTCGCGTTCGTGCTCGCGCCCACGGCCTTTCAGGTTCTTCCCAACTCGCATCTGGCCGGCAACGTCGTCGGACGCGCGCTCGGTAAGTTGCACTGGATCGCCATCATCTCCGGTGTCGTCTTCCTGATTGCGTCCTTGCTTTACAGCTATCTCACGCAAGGGACCGCGCACATCTTCGCGATGCGGCACATCCTGATATGCCTGATGCTGGCTCTCACGCTGCTCTCGCAGTTCTGGATCATCCCACGGATGGACACGCTGCGCGCCTCGGTCGGAGATTTCGCCACCGTTCCACTCAACAATCCGCAACGCGTGCAATTCGACGCCCTCCACGTCTGGTCCACGCGGGTGGAAGTCGTGGTCCTGCTGTTAGGATTGGTAACGATCTATCTCACCGCGAACGCTCTTTATCACCCACGTTGATTATGTAGCCCCGAACGCCCAGTCCGGGGTTGCGCCCA
>DATEHP010000036.1:0-15938 GCA_035279505.1 Candidatus Sulfotelmatobacter sp.
CGTCTGGGCAACGCGCAGGTGATCGACTCGATGGTTCATGATGGATTGTGGGATATCTACAACGATTACCACATGGGTATCACGGGCGAGAACGTCGCGGAGAAATATGGAATCACGCGCGAAGAGCAGGACGAGTTCGCAGTGAATTCTCACCGGAAGGCTGTCGCCGCGATCAGGGAATGCCGCTTCAAGGCGCAGATCGTGCCGGTAGAGATTCCGGCAAAGAAGAAGGGGGCCCCGCCGACCATCTTCGATAAAGATGAGAGCCCGCGCGAGGAGACGACCATTGAAGTCTTACGTTCGCTTAAGCCAGCATTCAGGAAAGATGGAACTGTGACGGCGGGGAACGCTCCTGGAGTAAATGATGGTGCTGCCGCAGTGGTGGTCACGAGCGCCAAACGCGCCGCGGAACTCGGGGCCAAGCCGATGGTGCGTATCGTTGCGCAGGCTACGAGCGGCGTGGAACCCAAATGGGTCATGATGGCCCCCGTTGGAGCGGTGCAGCAGATCTGGAAGAAGACCGGATGGAAGAACGAAGACGTCGACCTTTACGAACTGAACGAGGCTTTTGCTGTTCAGGCGCTGGGTGTCATGCGCGAGTTGGGACTGAATCCGGACAAGGTCAATGTCAATGGGGGCGCAGTTGCCATCGGACATCCGATCGGTGCCAGCGGCGCGCGGGTGCTGGTCACGCTGATCTATGAGATGATCCGCCGGGATGTGAAGCGGGGGATTGCAGCGCTCTGCCTCGGTGGAGGGAACGCAGTTGCAATGGCAGTCGAGCGATAAATCATACGAAACCGATGCTTGATCTGGGCGACAAGCGCTGGAATGACTTCAAGGGAGGATACCGGATCAGGTTCGATCCGAGACCTTTGCTCCGACGTCTTGAATCGGGAAGAGACGACAAGGCCGTCTGGCTCGAACTTTGGAATGAACTTCACCATCAGGGCGATGTGGGCGAGGCTTCGTACGCTGCTGTACCGCATCTTGTGAGAATTCATCGCGCGCGGAATACAAACGATTGGAATTCCTACGCCATGGTTGCAACCATTGAACTGGCACGCACGGAAAGAGGGAATCCTGAGCTTCCGAAATGGTTAGAGCCGGAGTACTTTGAAGCGATAGACGACTTGGCGGCGTTCGGCCTTAGTACTCTTGAACGGACTAAGGACCGTTACGTGGTCAGGGGTATTTTAAGTGTCCTCGCTATCAGCAAGGGCGCTCGCGTCTACGGAAAGGTGCTCCTGGAGTATTCAGAAGACGAACTGCTCGATTTCGAGGACCTGAATCTGGAGTCGTAGGTGTTCGCGCAGGGAGCACCGTTGCAGTTCTAATTCACTCTCGCAAGAGGCAGCGTCACCGTGAACATCGCTCCGCCATCCGGAGCATTCGCGGCCTCAACGCTGCCGTTGTGTTCCTTCATGACTGACTTGCAGATGCTCAGACCTAACCCCGTCCCGCGTCCGGGACGCTTCGTCGTGTAGAACGGATCGAAGATGCTGGGCAGATTCTCCTTTGGGATGCCCGGTCCGTCGTCCTGGAAGCTGACCCATACCGTGCCGGCACCTTTACCCAGACGGATGCGTAAGGTTCCGCGGTCGCGCGCCTCGCGGATGGCCTGCTCGGCATTGACGATCAGGTTCAGAAACACCTGCATTAGCTGGTGCGGATCACCCAGCGCGTAAGGCATTCCCGTCTCTTTCAGGAAATCGACCGCGATGTTGTTCTTACGCAAGGAATAGGCGTGCAGGTTGAGCGTGCGCTCCACGATTTCGACAAGATTGATGCGGCTCTTTCCGGGCGCCGGCGGACGCGAGAAGTAGGTGAGGTTCTGAACGATCTCGGCGGCGCGCCGTGCCTGCTGCTGCAGCATGCCAAGTTGCTTGCGCGAGGTTTCGTTGGTCTCGGTGTCTTGAAGCAGTTCACTTACGCCCAGGATGCTGGTCAGCGGGTTGTTGAGTTCATGGGCGACGCCGCCGATCATGGCACCCATGGCGGCCAGTCGCTCGCTCTCCACGATCTGCTGCTCCAACTTGCGCTCGATGGTGATATCGCGCAGCGAGAAGATCACGCCGCTGATCTTTCCTTCCGCGTCGGTCAGCTGGCTGCCGGCGGCGCGCATCGTCCGACCGCTGCCGTCGCGATGCCGCGTGGCGTACTCGGCGGCTCCAAAGGCCTGGTCCCCCGAAACCAGCGTCCGATACAGCGACACCAGATCGGGCGAGTGATCCGTCATCTCCGAGATCTTCTTCCCCAACATTTCGTCCGGCCGGTAGCCGAGAAGGGCCTCGGCGCGCGAGCTCACGAAGGTATACCGCTCCTCGAGGTCGACCACCAGGATCAGATCGGGGAAACTCTCCAGCAAGCGGCTGCGGAATTCCTCCTGCTGGGCCAGCTGGCGCTCCATGTTGCGTTTGTCGGTGATGTCGACCAGCGTTCCCTGGTAACGGATGATATTTCCCGCGGCATCCCACACGGCGCGCGAGGAGTCGAGAAAAATGGCGGGCTTGCCATCTTTGCGTCGCAACTTGATTTCGCGGGTGCGCACGCCGCCGCGGTCATCGAGCGCTCTTCCTAACACCGGAGGCCCGCCGTCGAAGCTCAGCGCTGCCGGTTCGACCGAGAGCAGTTCCTTCTTCTCGGTGTATCCGAGCATGCTGACGAGCGCCGGATTCGCATCCAGCAACTGTCCTTCCGGCATGCTGAAATAGACACCCTCCTGCAAGGTTTCGAACAATTCGGTGAAGCGCAATTCCTTTTCGCGTTGTTCGGTGATATCGCGACCCAGAGCGCTAGCTCCAACTACCTCATCTCCCTTGAGAATCCCGTTGAGTACGCAATCGAAATAGAGCGGGCGCGAGTTATTCTTCAGTCGGATACGGACCGTTCCGGTCCAGCGTTTCTTCTCGAGAAATCGTCCCAGACCGCGTTCGATTTCGTCGCGCGCAGGTTCCTCCACGAAGTCGTAAATCTTGCTGCCCACCAGTTGCGAGTATGTCAGCCCCGTCAGCTCGGCGACACGGCGGTTTACGGTTCGGAGTGTTCCATCGAGAGAGACTGCGCAGGCCGGATCATCGAGCGAATCGATGAGCTCCTTAAAGTTGCGCTGCGAGCGCATGATGACCTGGCTGAGCTGATCAAGTTGCTCTTCAGAAGGCGCGGCTCCAACATGGTCTTGTAGCCCACGCAGCAAGCCCTTGAGTTCACTGACCTCTTGCCGCCGCCCGTAGGCATAGATGGCGAACAGGATCGACAGGCCCAGGACACCCACGGGAATGGCACGGAGCGAAAACGGGATATTCTCCAGCCGCTCCCAGAGCAACACGGCGAGAGCGAAGGCCAGGAAAATCATGAACAATAGCGCCCAGCGCCAAAGTTGAGATTCCTCCTGATCAAGACCTCCTGGCGGATTGGGACGTGGGGGAAGGGCTGGATCCGGACTCATAGGGAATAAGGATTTTCCTGAAGGCCCATCCTAATGCACAGGAATCAAGACCAACAACCGTATTGTTTTACTTCTTGGTACGGGAGGGCAATGAACCTTCGCCCAAAATGGGACATGAATTTTCTCCGCTCAAAATAGGCCATGTCAGGGTTTTCCACAGCCCTTGGTGACATCC
Organism: Candidatus Sulfotelmatobacter sp.; assembly: GCA_035279505.1. Classification (GTDB taxonomy): domain Bacteria; phylum Acidobacteriota; class Terriglobia; order Terriglobales; family Acidobacteriaceae; genus Sulfotelmatobacter. The sequence continues at coordinate 3,624 of DATEHP010000036.1, forward strand.
GTCACAGCCAGCGGTCCCGACAGACAGATAACGTTTCTGCTGAGTGCAACGCGAGGATCCCCCTGCTCTGACTTGGCGGAGTGGGGGGATTTGAGTAGTGCGCACCCGTCCCATGCTCTACAAGACCCTTAGCGCGGCTGTTTATGGCATCGACGCCAATATTATTCAGGTAGAGGTCGATTGCTCGGGCATCAAGTGCGATCAGGACCACTTCCACACGGTGGGCTTGCCTGATGCAGCCGTTCGCGAGAGCCGCGACCGAGTGCGCGCCGCTCTGAAGAATTGCGGCTACGATATTCCGCCCACCCAGATCACTATTAATCTCGCGCCTGCGGATATCAAGAAAGAAGGTTCTGGATTCGACCTGCCGATGGCGCTCGGAATCGTCGGAGCGTACGGAGGACTGACGAAGAAGGAGATCTCCGATTGCCTTTTTGTGGGAGAACTGTCGCTGGATGGCGGTGTCCGGGGCGTGCGCGGCGCGCTTCCCATTGCGGTGGAGGCCCGCGGACGTAAGATCTCGCGCATGGTGGTCCCCGAAGCGAATGCCAAAGAGGCGGCGATGGTCGGTGGAGTCGATGTATATCCCGTCCGTTCACTGCTCGACGTAATCCACTTCGTGAACTCGGGAAACGGAATCGTCCCGATCAAAGCGGATAGCGATTCTCTGCTGCGCGAGTCGCAACAGTTCTTTGTGGACTTCAAGGATGTACGCGGACAGCAGACGGCCAAGCGGGCGATCGAGATCGCGTGCGCCGGAGGCCACAACATCTTGATGATCGGCCCGCCCGGCTCTGGCAAGACCATGCTCGCCAAGCGCATGCCGACCATTCTGCCGCCGTTTACGTTTGAAGAGGCGCTAGAGACAACGAAGATTCACAGCGTCGCCGGGGTGCTGGATTCTGGCACCGGGCTGGTCGGGACGCGTCCCTACCGCTCTCCGCACCACACGATCTCGGATGCGGGTCTTATCGGCGGGGGAGTGATCCCGCGCCCCGGGGAAGTCTCGCTCGCCCACAATGGGCTGTTGTTTCTCGACGAACTGCCAGAGTTCCCACGAAACGTGCTGGAAGTGTTACGTCAGCCACTGGAGGATGGCACGGTCTCGATCGCCCGAGCGTCGATGTCACTGACCTTCCCGGCGCGTTTCATGCTCGCGGCGGCAATGAATCCCTGCCCCTGCGGATTCCACAATGACCGGACGCGCGAGTGCCAATGCACTCCTCCCATGATCCAGCGCTACATCTCGAAGATCTCAGGCCCGCTCATGGACCGGATCGACATCCACATCGACGTCCCGGCGGTGAATTACAAAGAGATGCGCTCCGGCACGGAGCCCGAGGGATCAGGCAAGATTCGCGAACGCGTTGTGCGCGCCCGCCAGAGGCAGTTGGAGCGGTTCGCCACGTCGCGACAAAAGCTCTATTGCAATGCCCAGATGAGTTCGCGCCACATCCGGAGCTTCTGTGAACTCTCCGCCGACTGCGAGCGGTTGATTGAGCGTGCCATGACGCAGCAAGGCCTTAGCGCCCGCGCCCACGACCGCATTTTGAAGGTCGCCCGCACCATTGCCGATTTGGAGAACGTAGCTGACATGGGGCCGAAGCACATTGCCGAGGCGATCCAATATCGCAGCCTGGACCGGACGTATTGGGCGTAAGCCGCTACGTTCAAGCATGCGCCCGCACGGCTTTAACGCTGTTCCGGTATCCCGGTGCTTGTCATTCCGACCGAAGGGGAGTCTGCTTGTGGCCGGCAGCGTGGCGCTGCGGGCGACAGCAGATTCCTCAACGGCTACGCCGTTTCGGAATGACAAGAATGTAGAGAACGGTTTGGAAATGACAGAATGTGAAGAACGCTTCAGAATGGTCGGAGCGCTTCCACGTCTTGCCGCCATCCCCGCTGGAGGATGGATGGGTTGAAGGCTGCCACGTTTTTCCGCAGAGTGGCAAGCCGCGGGCTAGCTGTGGACCGGGATGCGTTGCCTGCGCTTTTCCCACTCCGAGCTGCGAAACAGATAGGGTCCAACCTCGATCAGCCGCGGCAGCATTTCAAAGACTGAGATCGGACTCCACGGCGTACCCTGGCGGGTGCGGTATCCCCGACGATTGATTTCGTCCGCGATGCGCGCATAGGAACCTTCCTGCATCAGGAGTTCCATCAATTGCACCAGGATTTCCCGCTCTTCCGGATTCTCTGCTAATCGCTGGGTTTCTGGCTCAATCTGCAGTCCGAACGGCACCTCGCTCGGCAACGGGCTTTCGGAGGTTTCAACCTCCCTTTCCCATTCGATCGCCACCAGCTTCCAGCCTTTCTCAGTCTGCTGTTTTAGATCCGCGTCGGTCGGTGGCGCTGAGACCAACTGTCGCACCCTCTCCATCTTCTTCATGTCTCGACACCTCCCCCAGGAGATTCCGAGCACTCGCAGCAACCGAAGGTCCGGATCCGGCCGCGGCAAGTCCTGACTTTGCAACATGTGAGTTTGGTCCCGCCCGGAAAAACCGTCCGGTCACGGACGGAAGTGTCCAGAATCAGACAACGCAGCCGGTGCGGGGTGGCCCGGCGAATCGCCAAGAAACGCGAGTGAGGCTTAGGCTCCAGTCCTGACGAGAGTGAAGCTGGAAATGGGGGCGGACAGTAACAGACTTGGCATGTGTTAGCAGCACCGACATGGCTCGTGTGAGACGTTGCAAGCAACAGCTCTACGAATTCGGAAGGGCTTTACACTCTCTCCCCGAATTTGAGAAACTCATTCGTGGAAACCAAATCCCCGCTCATCCAAACTTCAGTAACCCAGTCGATTGTTATCCTCGATTTTGGGGCCCAGTACACACAACTCATTGCGCGCCGCATCCGGGAACAGAATGTGTTCTCGGTAGTGCTGCCGTGCACGGCGTCATTAAAGGAAGTGAAAAGCTACAATCCGGTCGGGATTGTGCTCTCGGGAGCGCCGTGGTCGGTTTATGACAAAGACGCTCCGCCCGCCGACGTGCACGTGTTCGACATGGGCGTGCCGGTGCTGGGCATTTGCTATGGGTTGCAGTTCATGGTGCATACGTTGGGCGGCAAGGTGCGCCCGGCGGATAAGCGCGAGTACGGTCGCGCCGAAATCGACATCGTGTCGGAATCTGTGTTGTTTCAAGGTCTCGCCAAGAAGCTTGCCGTGTGGATGTCGCACGGTGACGAGGCGCTGGAACTGCCTCCCGGCTTCGAGTTGATGGCGAAAACGCATTACGCCGTTGCGGGCATTCAAAATGTCGCAAAGCGGTGGTACGCGGTGCAGTTTCATCCCGAGGTACACCATACCCCACAGGGTACGCAGATCCTGAAGAATTTTGTCTTCGAGATCTGCGGTGCGAAACCCACCTGGACGGCGCAACACTTCATCACCTCCACCATCGAGCAAATCAAGAAGCAGGTCGGCACGGGACGCGGCATCTGCGCGCTTTCAGGCGGGGTGGATTCCTCGGTTGCCGCCGTGTTGGTTGATCGCGCCCTGCGCGATGCGAAAGGCAAGTCGCGCCTGACCTGCGTGTTCGTGAATAACGGTGTACTGCGCAAGAACGAATTCGAAAAAGTGCAAGCTACGTTGCGCGACAAACTTGGGCTGCATCTTGATGCTGTTGACGCCACCGATCGCTTCCTCAACAAACTTGCCGGCGTTAGCGATCCAGAGAAGAAGCGCAAGATCATCGGCAACGAGTTCATCAAAGTTTTCGAGAAGGAAGCCCGCCGAATTGAAAAGACTGAAGGCAAAGTAAAGTGGTTGGTGCAGGGAACTCTGTATCCCGACATAATCGAATCGCGCTCAGTGCGCGGGCCGTCGCAAGTGATCAAATCGCACCATAACGTCGGAGGGCTGCCAGAGAAGATGAAGCTCAAGCTGATCGAACCTCTCAAGGATCTGTTCAAAGATGAGGTGCGTCGCATCGGCCGAGATTTGGGCGTGCCGGACGAAATCCTGCGGCGTCAGCCATTCCCGGGACCGGGCCTGGCCGTCCGCGTCCTGGGCGAGGTTACGCCCCAGCGCCTTCAACTGCTGCGCGAATGCGACGACATCGTGGTCAGCGAGATCAAGGAAGCGGGGCTCTATACGAAGATCTGGCAGTCGTTTGCGGTACTTCTGCCGGTGATGTCGGTGGGCGTAATGGGCGACGCGCGTACGTACGCTTACACCTGCGCGATTCGCGCCGTCAGTTCTGAGGATGGGATGACGGCGGATTGGGTTCCGCTGCCGCACGAGGTGCTCAAGACCATCTCCACTCGTATCGTGAATGAAGTGAAGGGCGTGAATCGCGTGGTCTACGACGTGACGTCAAAACCGCCGGGAACAATCGAGTGGGAGTGAGGGAAGCGGGCGTCGGAGCTCGGAACCTCGGCTTTTCTCGTTGAGTCGTTCCTTTTGCAAGGGCGAAGGTGTGGAAGTGCATTTACCCGTTTGGGTTACTTCCGTTTACTTTCTGCATGATCTTTCCTTGCTCGCCTACCGGATTCGTCCTACAACGACAATCACAACCAAAGCGACCAATGTGTGATTGCTTTTGTTGGACTGAAGGTGCAAGACATGTTTCAGCCGGTACGATCGATCTCCTTCCGCGCCGTTCTTCTCTTCCTGTTAACTTCTGTAGCCGGGGCTTACTCGCAGACTTCCATTGATGATGTACACGTAGTTCCCCGAACATCAGGGATCGAACTGGCAACCGCCGCAACCGCGCCCCACCTTTCGGGAGCCGGGCTAATCCGAACCAGCACCGACCTGGTGATGGTGCCCGTGACGATCACCGACGACATGAACCGTCCAGTGACCGGACTGGATCGCGATAACTTCCAGCTGTTTGAAAACAAACAGGCGCAGGAAATCAAGAATTTCTCCAGCGAAGATACGCCCGTTTCGATCGGGATCATCATGGATGTCAGCGGCAGCATGACGAACAAACTGGAGCGGGCCCGCGACGCGGTGCACCAGTTCTGCGAGGCTTCCAATCCTCAAGACGAATTCTTTATGGTCACCTTTTCCGATGCTCCCCGGCTGGCCAGTGACTTCACCAATCGGCCGGAGGAGATTGAGAACGCGCTGCTGGGAGCGCAGTCGAAAGGCCGCACGTCGCTTTTAGACGCGATTTACATGGGTATCCACAAGATGAAGGACGCCCGCTACTCGCGACGCGCCCTGCTGATCATCTCCGATGGCGGAGACAATCACAGCCGTTACAGTGAACGTGACGTCAAGAGTGCTGTCAAGGAGGCTGACATCCTGATTTATGCGGTGGGCACTTATGATCGGCACGCTAACACACAAGAAGAGTTGCTTGGTCCAGAGTTGCTTCAGAACGTGGCGGGGATAACTGGCGGACAGGCCTACACTTTAGGCAATGTGGTGGAGATGCCGGGGGTTACACGCGCAATCGGGACCCGTCTGCGTCACCAATACATGTTGACGTATCGGCCGGAGACCCGCTCCCGTGACGGAAAGTGGCATAAGATCAACGTCAAGTTGCGCCTGCCTAAGAAATGGTCCTCGTTCCTGCGCGTCCATGCGCGTACGGGATATTACGCCGGGGCTGAGTGACGCCTTCCAGTTGGGCTCCGGCCGGCCCTTGTCCCTGAGGGATAGCCTCGCATAATATCGAAGCTGCGCGCTGCATTCTGTGGGGATTCTTCTCAGCATTTAAAGGTCTCAGTGCTATTTTCTTCTGTCGACCTGCGCTTGTCGCGTCGGGCGTTGACTTGGCTCGGGGCGTTGCTTCTTGTACCGTCTATTCGCGCGCAAACTCCCGCAGACTCGCCCACAGTGACGATCAAGAGCAGTGTGCGGCTGGTACAAGTCGATGTCATTGCGAAAGACAAGCATGGGAACCCGGTCCCGGGCCTTGAAGCAAAAGATTTCACCCTCCTGGATGATGGAAAACCGCAGAAGATCAGCCACTTGTCAATCGAGCGCGCCGAATCTTCCACTGGTGTCGAAAAGGCTGCTCCGGGGTCAACGAACCATCCGACGCCAACGGCCTTCTCGAATCGCCATCCGGAAAATGCCGTTCCCACCGTTATCCTCTTCGACGTCTTAAATACAGCTGTGGAAGATCAACCCGCGATGAAGAAGGGCCTGCTGCAGTCGCTGAACGGGGTCAAGGAAGGAACACCCGTCGCCTTGCTAATCCTTGGAGACGATCTCACGGTCGTCAGCGATTTCACAACCAGCACGATTTCACTTACCAAAGCCGCCGGCAACGGACTGGGCCTCCGCGCGGAAGGCTTCGGTCCACCGATCACCGCGCGCAAGACAGGGAATCCGACACGCGACCGTATGATCCTCAAAGCCACATCGCAAGCATTTCGCGGGGAAGATCACGAACGGATGGTGCGCACCCTGGCAGCCCTGAATTTGATCTGCAAGCAGTTGGCAGTCATGCGAGGCCGGAAGGGCCTGATCTGGGTCACGGGTGGTTTAAGCGCGTCCGAACAAGCAACTGAAGTAGAGGACGCAATCGATAAGTTAAATAATGCAAATGTCGCTGTGTACACGGTGGACGCCCGCGGAGTGCTGCTAGACCCCGGGCTCACGGCGGCAACGGACACGAACGATTTAACTGCGCAGTTGCACGAGGAAAGAGAAGAGACGCGGGGCGATGTTCCCGCCGTGGTGGCAAGCAGTACCGGCGGCGTTAGCTACCACAATACCAACCGCCTCGACGGAGCGATCAGCCAGGCGTTGGGGGACCGCAGTCTCGTTTATGTGCTCGACTACTATCCCCAACACGGGAACTGGCGCGGGAAACTGCACAAACTTGAGGTAAAGACGTCGCGGCCCGGAGTGCGGCTTCGTTACCGCGCCAATTATCGCGCCACGCTGCCCGCGCGCCCCAATGCGCAGGAACAGCAGCAATTGTTGGCGGAAGTCGCATCGTCGCCCTTGGATTTCGCCGGAATACACTTCACGGTAGAACTCAAGCCCGGACGCGCTGCCGATCCTGAGTTCGTATTGCATGTGCCGGCTGAAGAACTGCAGTGGTCCGCGGATGAAGGAACGATGGCAGCAAGTCTGCAGGTGTGGTTCGTCCAGAAACGCGCTGCCGGCGAAGATCTCATTACAACAGGGTCGAAAAGCGATTTTCGATTGTTGCCGGATGCGTACCAGGCAGCGCTGCGCGACGGAGTAGCGATTGCCAGTGATCTGACCCTGCAGCAGTCGGCCGTGAAGGTTCGTGTGCTGTTACGCGACGGAAACTCGGGAAAGATTGGCTCCGTCGATGTGCCGGTTGACTCGAATATTGCTGCGCATACGGCTCGATGATCATCTCGCAGGAAGTTCGGGTGGCTCACTCGTCGCGGTGCACGGTGTCCATGGAGAATGCGGGCAGGCAGACGGCGATGTATTCGGCCCCGCCCTCTTCTGGCGTTGAATAGCGAATCCACTCGCCCGCGTGAGCGACGATTGCCTGGCCGGCATGAACGTCGAGCGTCCCGCCCTTGTGCTCGACTCGCAGCGTTCCTTTCAGAACGATGGTGAACTCGTCGAACTCTGGAGTCTGCCCGGGCTCGAGCCATCCCTGCGGGCTACGCATGTGGGCGACACTGGTAGTCGATGTCCTGGAATTCACTCGTCCGACATATTCGTCGATGATCTTTGGTTTGTTTCCGGCAGCTTGGATGCGCGTGGGTTGCGGGATGAGAGTGGGCATGGGGTAGTTGCGCCGCCCGAAGTTTCGGGTGCGTGGAGTTTCAAGACTACAACAGATTTGAGGGAAAGAAGAGGATCAGGGGTTAGGGGTTAGCAACAATACTTGCAGAGATTCCCTGACCCGTCACCTCCGAGTCTGTTATGAAACTCTTCTTTCGCCCCTTCGGGGCTTGCTCGCGTTCTACTTGTCCCATCTCCCCGGCTGGACAATTCTAGCGCCGACATGGTCAGAGAACGGAACAGTGCGACGCCGCAAACCGTCTACAAAGGCAGGGAGCGCAAGGCCAGTTCCACGGCACGATTCATCTCTGCTGGAGTCGCTCCGTTGACCGCCTGAACCCCCAGACCATTCATCACGATCATGATCAAACGGGCGAGGTCAGTGGGATCGACGCCTTTCTTGAGATCGCCTTCTGCTCGGGCACGCTGCAGGCGCTTCTGCAACTGGGCGAGCCCGGCTTTTCGCCAATCGACCATCGCCCGTTTCACTTCTTCGTTTCCGGAACCGCAGGCCAAGCCGCCCTGGATAGAAAGGCATCCCGGGGGATGACGAGTGTCGCCGAGAAACTTGACGCTCATCCGCAACAGCGCTTCGACTACCGCCCGCGCAGTCTTCAGACTGAGAGCTTCGGACATGAATGACAACGGACCGGCACTGTATTGCTTCATCACCCTGCGGAACAATGCCTCCTTGTCCCCAAAGGTGGAATAGAGACTCGACCGGTTGATCTTCATCGCGCTGGTCAGATCGTCCAGCGATGTCCCTTCGTATCCCTTCTCCCAAAAGACGCGCATGGCCGCGTCCAGGGCCTCGTCCTCCCGAAACTTTCGAGGGCGGCCCATCCTGCCGGGATTAGTTTTGTTCAACTCCATATTTCTTTGATGCACTTTTATACCATCCAGTACAAAAAAGGTGAATCCCGGCCGCGCCGCCACACATCTGTACCGTACGGTTTAAAAGTAACCGAAACGGAGGAATCATGGCAGGCAAGCTGGAAGGCAAGATCGCACTCGTTACCGGCGGCAGCAGTGGAATTGGACTGGCCACGGCACAGAACTTCGTCAAAGAAGGAGCTTTCGTTTACATCACCGGGCGGCGCCAGGCGGAACTAGACAAAGCCGTCAAGGCAATCGGTTCGCAAGTGAAGGCCGTGCGTGCCGACTCGTCGAACCTCGCTGACCTCGACCGTTTGTTCGCTCAGATCAAACAGGAAAAAGGCCGGTTGGATGTGGTCTTCGCCAATGCAGGCGGAGGCAGCTTTTCTCCTTTGGGCTCGATCACCGAGGAACTTTACGAGACCTTCAACACCAACGTAAAGGGCGTGCTTTTCACGGTGCAGAAGGCGCTACCGCTGATTCCTGACGGCGGCTCGATCATCTTGAATGCGTCCATCGTTTCGCAGAAGGGCATGGCGGCATTTAGCGTGTACTCCGCAACCAAAGCGGCGGTGCGTTCGTTTGCCCGTAGCTGGACGACGGATCTGAAGGACCGCAAGATCCGGGTCAACGCCATCAGCCCTGGCCCGATTGACACGCCGATTCTTGATGGACTGGCGGAGAGCGAAGAAGGGCGCCAAGGCATCAAGGACCATCTGGCCTCGATCGTACCTCTCGGCAGGATGGGACGGCCGGAGGAGATCGGTAAAGCCGCCGTGTTCCTCGCGTCTGAGGATGCAAGCTTCGTGGCGGGAGTGGAGTTGTTTGTGGATGGGGGATCGGCGCAGGTGTAAGACCATTCACCACAAAGGACACCAAGGTTCACGAAGGAAATCATCGGCCACTTAGGGCACGGATGGACGCGGGGGAGAGCGAGATCTTCCTTCGTGTTCCTTCGTGCCCTTTGTGGTTATTGGGTCGGTTCGGAAATCCAGCGGGAGATCGCGGTAACCAACTTGCGCGGGGCGAATCGCGTGGACTGCGCGACCATCCAGTTGTGGGCTCCCGAGATGGCGAGAACGCGGCCTTCCATGACGGCGCGATAGCCGTCGAGTGCGACTTTCTCGGCGTTCATGGCCCCGAGTTGTTTGAAGAGTCGAGACTTGTCGTTTCCTGCACGTTTGGCGAAGCCGGTATGCGTAGCTCCGGGGCAGAAGCAGGTGACGGTTACACCGGAATGGCGTACTTCGTTGGCCAGCGCTTCGGAGAGAGAAATCACATAGGCCTTGGTTGCATAGTAGACGGCCATCAGCGGTCCCGGTTGAAATCCTGCGGTAGAGGCAACATTCATGATGCGGCCGCTGCGGCGCGCCAGCATAATGGGGAGGAACAGGCGAGTCAGTTCGGTTAGCGCGATGATGTTCAGCTGAATCTGGCCGAAGATTTCATCATTCGACATTTGCGCGAATTCGCCGAAGGCGCCGAAGCCGGCGTTGTTGATCAGGATGTCGATGGGGACACCCTCGCTTTGAAGTTGATCAAAAAGAAACTTCGGCGCGAGGGGAGTGGCGAGATCGAGGGAGACCGTTTTAACCGTGACATCCTGCGCTCGCAGTTCGGCTGCGTCCTGTGCTAGTTTGTCACTGCCGCGGGCTACGAGTATGAGATTGTGATGATCTCGGGCGAAGAGTTTGGCGAGTTCATATCCGATGCCGCCGGAGGCGCCGGTGATGAGGACGCTAGCCATGCGGTTATTGTAGCGGGATTGTGGCTCGGAGTAGCCGCGGACGCCTTCGTCCGGGGTTACGCCCAAAGCGCGCAATGGAAACTTTCACTTTCGAAGATGCGACACAGTGGCGATACTGGAGCACGCGCAAATGAGACTTATGCCGCGGACACGCGTCGCTTTGCTCCGCGGGGCGGACGAAGGCGTCCGCCCCTACACGAGCTTTTCTTTACGCGTGCACCAACTCGACTCCATAGATCGAGTGCCAGCTGGTCGCGGCTTTCAGCTTGTCGTTGACGTTGTTGATGTTCTTCACGCCTTCGGTCTCAAGCCACTTGCGAAACGTAGCGGCTCCCTGCTTGGCGTAGACGGGGATGCCCTCTTTCCAGGTCGCGCGTCCGCAGAGCACGCCGTTGAACTTCACGCCGGATTCTCCGGCGAGTTCGAGGGTCTCGCTGAATTCCGCGTTGCTAACACCAGCCGAGAGGTAGATGAACGGCTTGGTGGCGACGTTGGCGGCCTTGTGGAAGTGATCGATGGCTTCCTTCTTGGTATAAGCCTTGGTGCCCCCGAAGCACTTCACGCCTTCCACGAATTTCATGTTGACCGGCACTTCCACTTTGAGCACGTCGACGCCATAGCGGTCCTTCGAGAATTCGCGCATGCTTTCGGTGACGATGTGCGGCTTCTTTTTGGCGTATTCGACGCCCTTCTCGTCGGCGCCCTCTTCGTATCCGACGAACTCCAGGAAGAACGGGATGTCATTGGCACGGCACTCGTCGCCGATGCGCTCGACCCAGGCGTGCTTGATCTCGTTCACGTGCTTCGGATCGTCCGGGGTGTAGTAGAGGAGAATCTTTACGCAATCCGCGCCAGCTTCTTTCAGGCGGCGGGCGGACCACACGTCGAGCAGGTCGGGCAGGCGACCTGGGCCGGTCTTGTCATATCCGGTTTTCTCATAGGCGAGCAGCAGGCCGGCATTCTTGGCGCGACGCTTCGCGGCCGGCAGACCCCACTCGGGATCAAGCAGGATGGCGGTGGCATGCGGGGTGAGAACCTCCGAGACAAGCGACTTGAATTCTTCCATCATGGCGTCGGTGACTTCGCCGCCCTTTTCCTTGGCCAGCGATTTCTGCAGCGAGCCGCGCTGGTCCATAGCCGCGGCTGCGATGACGCCGCGATCGTTCGACACTTTCTTGAGGCCGGCTAGTTTGCCCGGGGTGAGCTTCATGAGAATCCTCCTGATAGGAACGGGATGAATGCTGGAAACTAATTATTGTAAACCAACGGGCCATGGATTCAGCGCCGAGTCAGGCTTTGGTGTTCCGATTCAGGACTGGTTCAGATTCACATGGGAAAACGGTGCACTCCCTTTTCTCGGGACATCCTCTTTTTCTTGACTCTCAGGAGGACCGTAACTTTCCGAACCGATTGCGGCTGGTATTCGAATTCTTTGCGAGGGAATTTGCCAATCGAGCGGTGGTATAGTGGTATGACCGCTTTCTGATTTGTTATTCGAGCGGGAATTCAGTTCAAATCGTAATCTCCTCGGGTCGAAGACCAGGAAAACGCCATTATGCCCATCGCGACTATCAATCCCGCCACCGGAGAACTGATCAAGACCTTTCCGGCCCTTTCCGACGCCGAGATCGAAAAGAAGCTGCATCTCGCGGTGAGCACCTTTCGAGCCGGACGGACGACTCCATTCTCCACGCGCGCGCGGCGCATGTTGAAGGCTGCGGAAATCATCGAACGCGACAAAGAGAAGTTCGCGCACCTGATGACCCTGGAGATGGGAAAGACGTACAAGTCCGCGATGGCCGAAGCCCTCAAGTGCACCACGGCCTGTCGATATTACGCCGAGAATACCGAGCGCTTTTTGGCCGACGAGTTAGTCGAGACCGGTGCGAAGAAGAGTTTTATCCGTTATCTGCCGATCGGGCCAATCCTGGCCGTTATGCCGTGGAATTTTCCGTTCTGGCAGGTTTTCCGCTTCGCTGCTCCGGCGCTGATGGCGGGCAATGTAGGACTGCTG
>DATEHP010000037.1:0-5602 GCA_035279505.1 Candidatus Sulfotelmatobacter sp.
TCCCGCCTTCCGCAAAGGCGAAAGCCACCTGCCGTGCCTCGTGCAGACCGCCACCGCCCGCGCCGTCTACCTCTTCCAGCTGCGCCGCACCGAAGTCTTCCCCGTCCTCGCCGAGCTCCTCGGCGATCAGCGCATCCTCAAAGCCGGCATCTCCCTCAAAGACGACCTGCGCGCCCTCAAGCAAGTCTTCGCCTTCGAAGAAAAGAACATGCTCGACCTCGGCCACCTCGCGCGCGCGAACGGCCTCGGCCAGACCGGCGTGCGCAACCTCGCGGGAATCCTCCTCGGCTTCCGCATCCCCAAAGGCACCAAGACCTCCAACTGGGCCGCGCGGGAACTGAGCCCCGCGCAAATCACCTATGCGGCGACCGATGCGTGGGCGTGCAGGGAGCTGTATCTGCGATTTCAGAGCTTGGGTGTGAATCGCTAATCGGCGCTGGCGCTTTTGGTCGCGCATGTTTTGCACGAAGTGCTTCAGCACCAAGCTGGAGGCGGTGATCGTATCTCCTGAACGCGACCCAGCCCTTGATGAAGGCGTCGCCTTCCGGGTCGTACGGGAGTCCCGTGAAGCGCTCGACCTGCCGCGCGTGCTCGGGACTCAGATAGACCGGCTCGAATTTGAATTTAGGCATGGCCTACGCACGAGGACGGCGGGGCGTTAGTTCGCCCGCCGTGATCATGCGCTCACGCTTGGCGATCAGCCAAGCCAACTGCTTCTTGCACCAGTCCCACTCATGCCAGCCGGGACGGTGATCTTCCCACGAGCGAAGCACCGTCGGGACATTCTTTGGGTCGCTCAAGGCCATCAAAGCAGTGGTCGAAATTGCGCTCATAGCGCCTTCTCCGGAGGTGACGGTACTTGGTCTAATTACGCTCGCGCGCGCGTAGCACCCTTGCATCTCAAGATACGAGCGGATCTCGTTGTCGAGGTAGGGGTAATCGCGCCGGAAGGCGGGCGTGCCGCACAGGATCGCGTACACCTGGACGAGCAGCCGCTTGCTCTCGTCACGCCCGACGCGCATGCGGTCGTAGTGTTCAAGGGTGTACATCAAGCTGCCCTCCACGCGCCGCGCTCCGCCAAGTAGAACACACGCAGGCGCTTGCCGTTCACCTCCAGCACCGCGCGCACCTGCCCCAAGCGGTAGGGCGGTCTTAGCACCGCGACTCGATCGCCCCGCGAGATGCGCCGCGCCACGTAGTCGGCGAGCCGCTCGACGGCGACATTGAACGTGCGTTGGGGGCGCTTTCCGAGCCGCCAGATGGCGAGCGGGATGACCTTGACCGACGTCAGCGTGCTCTCGGCTTTCCGCAAGGTTAGCTTTGGGCGCGCCGGTTCTGCAGAAGGCGCTTCAGCATCAAGCTGGAGGCGGTGATGCCAGTTCTTGAACCCCACCCAAGCTTTGGTGCGCGCAACCTCCTCCGCGTCGTACGGGACGCCCGTGAAGCGCTGGTAATGCCGCGCGTGCTCGGGGCTCAGATAAACCGGTTCTACTTTGAAGGACCTACGATCGTTACTAGACATGGTGCTCTCCTATTGCAGGAGCCCCGTTTAGCTTCCTTGTTTAGCGTCGCGGCAAGTGGGGCTAAATCACGACGAGCGGTTATTTTACATGTACGCCATTACCGGTCACAAGATTCCACGTCCTACTTGTGAAATTTCCCGGTCAGTTCTTGGGCCGGCCAGTCTGACATATGGCCCTAGGGCGCGGAATGTCCGATCTCTGTCGTTGACACAGCAATCAGCGTGACGGCACGACCCACGACCAGCCTTCTCTTTCCGCTATTTTTTCTGCACGGATCATCTTCCACCCAAGCTCGAGCGCATGGGGCCGAGAGGACGCCTTTACAGTCCCTACGAACCGGTTAACCGAGAGCCCTCCCCACCTGAACCGGAGGGTCACGCGTGTACCGGTGGCGGAGCCCGAAAGCGCGATTGATACGGTTACGATATCTCCCGTTTTAGTGTGCATCTTCCGCAGCTCGGCGCCGCCCGCCGCTCTGTCTTGCTCCAAGGTGGCGTGGCGGTTTCCTGATATGGGGACAATATGCCTCATAGGTTTATCCAGCGGTGATTAACTTGCATATTCGGCCGCCAAAAGACTAGCTATTTTTTCTCAACAAGACTTGTTGCTCGCGGCAAGAATGGGAGTCCGCCGATTTCAACTGCTTGGAGACTTGCGAAGAAGCGATGCGAGCGGTAGGCGTCCTCATCAGGGTACGGAAAGAGTACGGCCGCACCAATGACAGAGCTACGCCGGTACCGTTCTGGATCAATCGGATGCGGGAGGACTAAGGCGTCTTGATAGCGGTGCATCGTATTTATGTCCTCCGTTGTTGGGCCAACCCCTCCATATTGCTTGATGTAGTCATCGTCAAACTGGAGCCGGCCTCGCGCCCTAGACCTTGTGTTTCAATCGGCGCCCAATGAAATCCGCCGCCTTTTTGGGATTAGATTTGATCTCATGCTCCCAAATTCGAAGAACACTCCAGCCTAAACTCCGCAAGGATCTTGTAACTCGTGCGTCTCTCTTCTTGTTTGATGCGATCTTCGCTGTCCAATAGGCGCGTCTAGTGTGTGGATACCGGCAGCAACGTGGGCAACCGTGCCAAAAACAGCCGTCCACAAAAAGGGCGACTTTGGGGCGTGGAAAAACGAAATCTGGGCAACCCCGCAATTCGCTCGCATGCAGTCGCCAGCCGGCGATTCCTCGGCTAACTAGACACGCTCGAAGTCTGCGCTCGGTGGATTTATTCCCACTAGAGCGAACCGTGGCCATCACTCTCGATCGTGTCCGCCTGTCTACGCTATCTACCATCTAACCTCTAGTTCACTACTATGGTTCTAATCCTTGGCTTCTTCGCCAATACGACCACCAACTTGTCAACTGCGGGAGGTGCGGCCACATGAATGATGTCATCGAAACTTGGTCGCCGATCCGACTTGCTTCCACTGCTTATTGGGCCAGCGAACAGACGAGCATCTGTTAGCTCGATCACGCCATGTTCAGCGTTTTTCTTGAATTTGTCTCCGTAGGACAGACTCAATATGTTTACCTCGGATGGGCGACGTGCGAGAAACTGGCGGACATCGAGCTTTGTCGAAGTCGAAATGTAATCGACTAACGCGTCTTGGAGCACCCAAATCGTCCTTCCGCCCCATCCAATTGCAACCTCAGACTTCACAATTAGCTGACTTGCCATGCGCGCCCATACCTGGCGATAGTTGATTCCTGGCGCGTTGTGCACTCGACCTAGAATGGCATCCTCAAACGCGGCAGGCACAGTATTGCGCTTGGCCTTGTTTCCACCAGAAGTGCTCGAAGTCATGATCTCAACAACAAGCGGAGGTCCATCCGGAAAATCTTCTATGTAAAGTTCACCGTCCCGGCGACCCATTGTGTATCCAGTTTTTTCCAACACCTTGAGGAGTTGCTTTGTTGAGAAGCCAAGTGATTCCGAAACATCTGAACACCGCTTGCTTCGAAGCTGCATTAGGACATAGTCGAACGTATAGTCAAACGATTTCTCGTCCTGTTCTTCGGACGCAGATTCTTCGTCCTCAAATTCTTCGAACTGCGCGATACGTGGCTCGCGCTTGACCTTGCTGATTGGCAACTTAACTTTGACTTCTGACCAAACGCCAAGACGAGTTCCGAGAGGAACACCTGAATAAGAAACTAATTGCTCTTCAGTAAATTCTTGTCGAAGGGTCTCTGTGGTTTGCTGCTTATAGAGAGTAAGCAACCGGCGCGGGCAAACTATCCATGGGCGTTCGTCCTCGCGGGGTTGAATAGAGCACACTCCAGAAGGAACGCGGGACAAGTCCTTATTAAAGAAATTTCTTAGTGGAGAGTCCTTTTTGAGATCAATGTGCGACAGGTATCGATTTCCTCCACCGTCGCAAACATCGTTCATGAACGGACAGTAGGCAGACTTTCTCGCGACCCTGGCTTCTTGACTTGTGTCACCTACGCGGTAACCAAAGAGCTCAAAGATTTTTGGCATTTTATTAGCCGAACAATCTCCTTTGCTATCGCCATTGCCACGGGTGGCGGAACTGAGTTAGCGACTTGCCTATGTTGATCTAGGTTTCGAACCTGGCCGGACCTTCCCCTAATCGGACCACGTAGCACATAGTCATCCGGATAGCCGTGAATGCGCATGTATTCCCGGGGGGTCAGATATCTGTTTTCCACCGGATGGAAGAATATTTCTCCGCATCTCAGCGTATTGGCGGGTCGATCCCTAGAAAGTCGCAGAAATTTCGTAGTGTCCTTCCTCGTCAAGTTGCCGCGTTGCTTTGCGGGCAAGTGTAGTTGTGCCGCCAAGTGACATCCCTCTGGAACACCAGAAATCCTAAATTTATCGCCCGCCGGGGTTACATCTACGTGATTTTCCATTGACGCCTCCATGCCCTTCGGAACGGGTGGTGGAAGCGATCGCAGGGCCTCACCAGCGGTCATGTAATCTCTCAGTCGGAACAACTGATGCGATTCAGTTTTCTTGCCGTGAGTCGGAATTGGAAACTGGAAGCCGTTGGGCTTCCTGGTCGCGACAATGAATACTCGTTCCCGAAATTGTGGAACCCCAAACTCTGCGGCATTGATAACTTGCCATTTTGGAACGTAACCCAAGCTCTCCAGATCATCCAAGAGCAACTTGAAGGCGCCGCCTGTGATTCCGCGAGCATCTTTCGCAGAAATGAGGCCCTTAACGTTCTCAACTAGTATTGCCTTGGGGCGAAATACTGCTGTGTAGCGTGCCATTTGGAATAGCAACAAGCCTCGCTCGTCTTTGAGGGATTCTTGCTTTCCAATTTGGGAGAATGTCTGGCAGGGCGGACCTCCAAAGAGCAAATCCAGCTCGCCCCTCTGGAACTGTAGATCCTGCATGAGCTGGACCGGATCTAACTGGCGTACGTCACACTCGTATATTTTGGTCTTGTTTCGCTTTCGCCGCACCGCCTCACGGAGCGTATCGCAGCAGTTAGGATCAATTTCTACCGAAGCAAGTACATTGAACCCAGCTTGAGTAACGCCAATGTCCATCCCTCCAGCGCCTGAAAAAAGCGAAAGCGCTCTAAGTTTTGCTCCCATTCCTACATCGACCCCTAACTAGGTGGATAGGCATGGATATCTTAGCAGAGTAACCACATGACAAAAGGCTACCTAAGGCAGGGCAGTTCAGGAACATCCGATTCCCGCGAAGTGTAGTCCAGCGCAATGCCCGTCTGACGCTGATCAAAGCTCTGGGGTAGATCAATCATCCCGTCGATCTATACGGGGACAGCACTGCACCACCTGCTCACGCCGGCACTCGGAATGTCAGCTAGGGTTCCCCAAGAGCAAAACGGGCGCCCTCGGCGCCCGCCTCGTTCAAACGCAGAACTGAATCGGCTTACGCCACCTTCCTCCCCACCCACCCAAACAGCGCGGCGACACCGCCGGCTTTCTGCGGCTCGCCCGAGGGCGCCGCGACCCGGCGGTTTTCCTCCGCCATTTGCTGGCGGTGGTAGTCGAGCTGCTGCTGCTGGACGGTGTGGCGGGCCTTTTCGGACGGCGCGGCCTGGCGGTCGGGGCGGCGGCCGTTGTCGCGGTGCTGG
>DATEHP010000038.1:0-3816 GCA_035279505.1 Candidatus Sulfotelmatobacter sp.
TTGATGCGCGCGAATGAAATTCGCTTCGGAAAACGCGAAATGGGAAATGGGTGACTCGTAAAAGCGACCGGAGCGAAATCGAAAAGCCATTTCAAACTTGGGAGGTGATTTCAATAGATCACGGACTCGCACGGGGACTCGCAGATTCAGTTTTGCGTACAATTATACTAGTTTTGGGATAGTCGAACTGCGTCGCTACGTGTTACAGGAAATGCGAAACTCCGTACTTTCTTCGCGATGCAGGCGATGTCGAAGGGCGAACCGATTTGGCACGCAGCGTGCCCCGCATTCGGCATCAGGTTTTGGGGGTGCTGTTGCGTCAAACAGAAGAATTCGTCGGCGAATGTGAAAATTGGGATTGCCGTAATGCTATCGTTTGTACATTTTTCTGTTGACAAAGCGTTCCAAGAGTAATAAACACCGGGCCATTGTTTCGTGGGGTGTTTGTGTTCGCGCATAAGCGCGCGGCTAAGATTCGTCTTTGAAATTTCAATTTGCTCAGGAGGCGGTCAGTCATGGCTAATACTTCGATGGGTAGGTTCTCCCGTTTGGTGCTGGTGCTGCTCGCAGCATTGGTTGCGGCAGTGGTGTGCGTGGCGCCGATGACGGCCTGGGGACAAACTACCAGCGCGGGCACGATCACGGGGAACGTGACAGACAACACGAACGCTGCCGTGCCTGACGCTACAGTGACGATAACCCTGAAGAGCACAGGCGTGGTGCGCACGACGACAACGAACAATGAAGGACGCTACGTTTTCGCCAACGTGGATCCGGGAGCCTACGACGTCAAAGTGACGAAGACCGGCTTCTCGTCAACCGTCATTTCCAATCAAACCGTGAACGTGGGCACGCAGTTGACTGAGAATGTGCAACTCCAGGTGGGAACGGTTTCAACCACGGTCGAAGTCACGTCAATACCCGGCGCCGACCTGCAGACATTGAACGCCACGGTAGGTACCACTCTGAGCGGCGCTATAATCCTTAACCTCCCGAACACTAGCCGCGACGCCTCAACGCTCGCGGTGCTTCAACCGGGCCAGAACATCAATGGCAACACTGGCGGTGCCGCCTCCGATCAGAATTCCTTCCAACTGGACGGAGGTTTTGCCACTGACGACATGAGCGGGGACAATAATACCTACATCAAGAGCTTCGGTTCAGACACCGCCGGTGTAGGCTCCATGCACAGCGCCGGTACCAACCAGGCGCCTTCGGCGGTTGTTCCTATTCCGGTGGCCAGCATTGAAGAATTTAAGGTCTCGACGTCGAATCAGACTGCCGATTTTAACGGCGGCGCAGGCAGCCAGGTGGAACTGGTAACCAAGCGCGGTACCAAGACTCTTCACGGTTCCGCTTATGAATACTATCTGGACAGCAATTTCGGCGGGGCAAACACCTTCGATAACAACCGTAGGGGTATTAAGCAGCCCAGTTCGCATTTCAGCAGGTTTGGCGCATCTGCCGGCGGGATGATCCCGCACTCGAACTTTTTGGGCGGTAGCTGGTATCTGTTCGGAAATTATGAGGGTTTCCGCTTCCCGCAAAGCGCAATCTTCACGCGAGCCTTTCCGATGCCCGCACTGCGGGCGGGCATCATTCACCTCGATGGCCAAACGATCAATCTGAACCCAACCGCAACCGTGGATCCGGGCTGCGCGGGCATCGATCCTAAGAATTGCCAAATCACAGCGGCAAACGGATACAACCAGGTCGGTCAAAGTGTTGCTCCTTCCGGGTTGGATCCTCGGAACCTGGGCATGAACTCTGTGATTCAAACCTTGTGGAACACGTACCTGCCGACGCCAAACGACTGTTCGCACGGCGACGGCCTGAATTACTGCGGGTTCGCAGGTTCGATTGCGACGCCATCGACCAGCAATTTTGGTGTGGCTCGCATAGATCACGACTTCAGCAGCAAGTGGCATTTCAACGGCACCTATCACTACTACAAGCTGGCGAACACTGTCTCCGACCAATGGGACATCGGCGGGTTCTTCCCCGGAGACACCAAGGGGCAGTACGCGGCGATTCGTAGCAAACCCCAGGAACCTTGGATCTACACCGCGGGCCTCACCACCGATGTGAGTCCAACCGTCACCAACGACTTTCACTATAGCTTCACTCGCAACTGGTGGGCCTATGGGGATCCCAGTGGCGTACCTAACGTAGCCGGCTATCCAGCCGCGCTGGAAATTGGCGGCGAGGTTAGCGGCTCTAGCAGCGCCAATACACCGTTACTCGGTCCTTATAATACGAACAACCAGTCCACCCGTTACCGCTACTGGAACGGCCATGACTCCATGTACCGCGATGACGTAACTTGGATCAAAGGCAACCATCTGTTTCAGTTCGGCGGCAGTTACCTTCACAACAATGATACGCACCTGCGCAATGACAACGGCCAGAGCATTAACACCTTTGAGCAGTACATAATTGGCGACGGTTTTACCACGAATCTTACCGACTTAAACGTCAATATCCCCAGTCCGGCCGGCATTGCCGACACGAGCAATTACGAGAATCTTTACTCCATCGTTTTGGGGATGGTTGACCAGACACAGAGCCTGTATACTCGCGGCCTCGGCTCGCTTGCCTCTGGCCTACCCCTCAACGCGAGGACATCGTGCGCCATCAAGGGCGTTGCGGCCACGTCTGGCTGCATTTCGTCACCGCCTTTAAGCAACACCAGCATCATCCCGACCTACAATCTTTATTTCACCGATTCCTGGCACATGAAACCGACGTTTTCTCTGAACTACGGCCTTGGTTACACGGTGGAAATGCCGCCGTACGAGGTCCACGGCGGCGTCCAGACCGTCATGGTCGACCAGAACAACAATATTCTGTACGCAGAGAAGTATCTGAATAGCGTCAAGCAAGCCGCGCTTCAAGGCAACGCTTTTGCCCCGCTGATCGGTTTCTCGACGGTCCGCAATGTCAACGGTCACTCCCACTATCCCTATGACCCATTCCTCCACGGACTTAGCCCGCGGATCGGATTCGCTTGGAATTTTAGACCTGATACAGTCGTTCGCGGCGGTTACGCGCGCGTCTTCGGTCGGATCAATGGCGTCAATCCCATTCTGGTCCCAATGCTCACGCCTGGTTTGATGCAACCGGCCACCTGCCTCGGCCCGCAAAATACTGTTAACGGAAGCGGAGGTTGCAGTACTTCAGGAGCAAACTCTGACCCGAACACCGCCTTTCGAGTTGGCGTGGACGGTGTGAATGCTCCCCTGCCTCCACCGAGTGCGAATCTTCCGCAACCGTGGTATCCCGGTTTTAACGATGTCGGTACCGGATCGGGCGAGACGATCGACCCGAATTTCAAGCCGGACCGTTCCGATGAATTCACTCTCAGCGTTCAGCACCAGTTCGGCTCCAAGATCCTTGCCGAAGCCGGCTACATCGGTCGCATCATTTCCAATGAGCAGCTGTATTACAGCCTGACCAATGTCCCGTACATGATGACCAGAGGCGGCCAGAGTTTTGCTAACGCATGGGCCCAAATCATGCAGGCGACGAATTACGGCACTGTCAACCTGACCTCAGTACCGGTACAGCCCTTTTTTGAGAACGCCTTGAACGCCAGCTACTGCACCGGGTCCACAAGCTGCACGGCTGCGTTCGTTGCCAAAAACAGTGGCCTCGGCAGTGTCATGAATCTCTCCGATCCGTTCGATGCCTGGGCGGGAGTGTCGAACCAAGGCGCTTGGGTGTTCGGGCGCAGCTTCACTAGCGACCCTATCTCCAACAGTCCATTTGGGGCGAATGGTCAGGCGCCATCGATCATTACGCAGTCCAGCACCGGGT
>DATEHP010000039.1:0-7907 GCA_035279505.1 Candidatus Sulfotelmatobacter sp.
CCGCCTGAACCGCGGCTCCGTTCAGGATGACCCCCGTGACAGTAACCCGGGCGGGTGGCCTTTGATTTTGTTGGCACAACCAAGACAGTGGGTGCCCCGCTCTTCGCGCACTTTGCGAAGGGCGGGCGCGATGCCGCATGCGGCGCCGGTTTTGATTCCGCCGAAATCTCATGATACAGACAGCATCGTACCCGCCCTTGCAAAAAACGCAAGAGCGGGGCACCCATGGTGTTGGTCACGCCAGCGGGATCAAAGGCCGGGCCACCCGCCCAACTAAACGTGATGAAATGCAGGCAGCGCTGGTTTTGATAGCGGACTGGTTTGACGTGCATTCGTGCAGATTCTAGTCCGCACGGAGGGCCCACCTCCCGCAAAAAGCGCGGGAAGGGCGGGCAACGCCATTTTGGGAATTTTTGAAAGGTGGGCCAGCTCCGTGACGACACTTTACAAACACAAAAAAGATCCAATCACGCAACGCGCTTCGTCGGAGAGCGTAGGCATGCCGAGACCTCGCGCAGAACCTGCTCATAGTCCGCCGCGACCGCCCGCTCTACATGAATCCGGGCACCCTTCACTCCCGCTTCCTGCGCCAAGCGTTTGAACTCGGTCTGCAGAAAAGCTTCCAATTGCTTCGGTGTCAAGACCGCAATTTGAATCGTTGCCGAATGGCCGCTCGCGGTCTCGATCTTCACGCAGTATGGGGATTCGAATTGTTGCGTTTCCAGTGTCAAGCGCTTCCTCCCTTTTTGAACGACGAAAGTGGCCGGCAAAGTGGAAGCATTCTAGCCTGTCCGGCGCTGCGCGCGAGATTCGAAGGTGCAGGTCCACTCCCACGCGGCTCCCAGTTCCTAAACCGCGCCTTCTGCCGCTTTGCTTTCTTGCGGTTAGCTGTCACGACATAACCGTATGCCCCTGTCCGTCATGACGTTGTGTTCCTGCAGGAACATTGCGGGCAATATGGGGGACCGACTGGTGGAGGGGGGAGAGGAAGCTTTACCTCTGGCCTGGGATATACAGCCGGGCCAGATGCACTGCCCTAGCACCCCGTGGTACAAGTCTCGCGGTGCACGAAAACAGTCCCTCAGGGGCTAAAGCCCTATTGACTTTGCGGCACTTACGGCAGGACTGAAGTCGTGCCCTTTCAAAACCGGACTTGCACCACGGGCTGCCAGGGATTCGACCGAGTTTCAGGCGGGCTTGCAGTCCGGTACACTATCCCCTGAACTGCTATGAGCCCCGAAACTCTCAGTGCGCCGCAGCTCCTGACCGACCACGACCTCTATCTTTTTAACGAAGGCAGCAATTACCGCATTTACGAGAAGATGGGCGCCCATCTGGTCACTCATGACGGCCAGTCTGGCGCGGTGTTCAGCGTGTGGGCGCCCAATGCGCGCTCCGTTTCGGTCGTCGGCAGCTTCAACGGATGGGATCCTAAAACTCATCGCCTGAGTTCGCGCGGCTCCTCAGGCATTTGGGAAGGATTCGTCCCGGGTGCCAGCCACGGTGCTCTCTACAAGTTTCACATCGACTCGCAGCGCCACGGATATCGCGTCGATAAGGCCGATCCGGTCGGCCTGATGCATGAGAAGCCTCCGCGCACGGCGTCGATCGTGTGGGATCTGAACTATCAATGGAATGACAACGACTGGATGCAGAAGCGCGCTGAACGCAACTCCTTGCGTGCGCCTCAGTCGGTTTATGAAGTCCACCTTGGTTCGTGGATGCGGGTTCCAGAAGAGCACAATCGTCCGCTTACCTACCGCGAAACGGCGCCCCGACTGGCGCAATATGTCGGCCAGATGGGCTTCACCCACGTCGAATTCCTCCCTGTGATGGAGCACCCGTTCTACGGTTCCTGGGGATACCAGACGACCGGCTACTTCGCGCCTACGTCGCGCTATGGTACGCCGCAGGATTTCATGTACCTGGTCGACTATCTTCACCAGCATGGCATCGGCGTGATTCTCGACTGGGTGCCCTCGCACTTCCCGTCCGACGGCCACGGCCTCGCCTATTTCGACGGCACCCATCTCTATGAACACGCCGATTCCCGCCAGGGATTCCATCCTGACTGGAAGACGCACATCTTCAACTACGGCCGCGCCGAAGTCCGCAGCTTCCTGATGTCGAGCGCCATGTTCTGGTTCGACAAGTACCACATCGACGGCCTACGCGTAGATGCGGTCGCGTCCATGCTCTACCTTGATTATTCGCGCAAACAAGGCGAGTGGATTCCTAACAAGTATGGCGGTCGCGAAAACCTTGAAGCCATCGACTTTTTGCGCCGCTTCAATCAGGAGGCGTACAAAGAGCATCCCGAAATTCAAACTACCGCGGAAGAGTCGACCTCCTGGCCGATGGTATCGAAGCCGGTCTACGTCGGCGGCCTCGGCTTCGGCGAAAAGTGGGACATGGGATGGATGCACGACACGCTGAAGTATTTCGAAAACGACCCCATCCATCGCAAGTATCACCACAACTTGCTCACGTTCCGCATGCTGTATTCCTGGCATGAGAATTTCGTGCTGCCCCTCTCGCACGATGAAGTCGTGCACGGCAAAGGATCTCTGATCGGCAAGATGCCCGGCGACGAATGGCAAAAGTTCGCCAACCTGCGACTGCTCTACGGCTATATGTATGCGCAGTCTGGCAAGAAGCTGCTCTTCATGGGCGGAGAGTTTGGCCAAGTCCGCGAATGGGGCCACGACACCAGCCTGGAATGGCATGTGCTCCAATACCAGGTGCATCGCGGAGTGCAGGCATGGATGGAGCAACTCAACCGCTTCTATCGCGGTGAACCCGCCATGCACGTGCTCGACAACGATCCCGCCGGATTCGAGTGGGTCGATGCCAATGACAATGCCACCAGTACAGTTTCTCTGTTGCGCAAAAGCGAGTCACCACGGGACACGGTGTTGGTCGTATGCAACTTCACCCCCGTTCCCCGCACCGGATACCGCGTCGGCGTGCCTCACGGCGGCTACTGGCGCGAAATGCTCAACAGCGACGCCCGCGAATACGCCGGCAGCGGCATGGGTAACCTGGGAGGCGTCCACGCCGAAGAGAATCCAGTGCACGGCCGCCCGTTCTCGCTCAAGCTAACGCTACCCCCTCTGGCGGCATTGTTTTTCAAGGCCGCATAAACCGCACCTACTCAAATGGTGCCGCCGTCGGCCGGCACGCGAAGGCGAAGCCGAGTGGCCTATTCTCAGGGGACGCCGAATAGGTCTTCGGTGACCCTCTGTGCTGAAGTCTTTCACCGACAGCTGGGCAGAAGCCCGGCTCGTTACTACCTCTGACAGAGACCTCCGCATCGCGACCGCCACATGCTATCCTCGCGTTAACTGGTCTTGCATGCGGATTCTGACCCGCTACGTCTTGGGCGAAGTCACGGCGCACTCTCTCATCGGCGTCGCCATCTTCACGTTCGTCCTCTTCACCCGCGATCTGGGTCATATCCTCGAGTTAGTCGTCCGTGCCAGCGCTCCACTGCCGAGCGTACTCGAAATTTTCTCCTACACCATCCCGCTTGCCCTCACTTACACACTGCCGATGAGTGTTCTGGTCGGAATCCTGATCGGCCTGAGCCGTCTCGCCGCCGACAGCGAAATCACGGCTATGCGCGCCAGCGGCATGGGGGTATGGAGTTTCCTGAGAATCCTCTCGATCTTCGTTCTCGGTGCATGGCTGCTCGCTCTGGGCAATGGCGTCTATGTGGCGCCCAAAGCTCAGGCAGCTCTGGGCCACCTTGAAGATCGGCTGAAAGGCTCACAGGTTTCTTTCGAGATCCAACCACGCGTTTTCTACGAAGGATTTCCCAAGATCGTCGTCTACGTCCAGGATGTCAAGAATGCCCAGGGAGCCGCCGTCTGGAAGGGCGTCTTCATGGCCGATCTCACCGACGCGGCTAACCCTCGCATCACTTTGGCGAAAGAGGGCATCGTCATCAGCGAGGCACCCGACCGCCTTCATCTGCACTTGATCGACGGTTCGGAGCACGAGACGGATCCCAAGGACCCCGACCACTATCAGATCTCAACTTTTGAACAGACCGACATTCCCATTGAACTGCCGTCCGCCGAGAACAAGGCAGAAGAATCTCAACCCGCCGGCGAAATGGACACCCGTACGCTACACCAGAAAGCCATTAGCTCCGATCCCTCCGCTCGCTGGTACTCGATCGAACTCAATCGCCGCTTCGCGCTGCCCACCGCCTGTTTGGTCCTGGCTTTGGTGGGAATTCCTCTCGGACTCTCCTCGAAGAAAAGCGGCAAGTCTGGCGGATTCGTCCTCACCATCCTGCTGGTGTTCGCTTACTACGTCGTGTCGTTGCTTGGTGTCTCACTCGCACGGCAAGGAAAGATTTCGCCATGGTTCGGCGCGTGGCTCGCTGATCTTGTGTTCATTGGCCTCGCTGTGTTTCTACTTCTTCGCGCCGAAAAGAGGCCATTCGAGCTGGCGTCTTTCCGTTTCTGGAAGCCGAAGGATCCCGCGCGGCTCAATGGCTTCGGCCGCAGCCGCCGTGAGAACGCTTTTGAACGCGCCTCCACCCGCCGCCGCGTCTTCAGCGCCAGTTTCCCCACGCTGCTGGACGACTACGTCCTGCGCGACTTCTTCGTCTATCTCGGGATGATCCTTTCCACGTTCATTGTCCTGCTTCTCGTATTCACGCTCTTTGAGTTACTCGGCGACATTTTGCGTAACAAGGTCTCCACTCTGATCGTTGCCGAGTACCTGCTGAACGTCACGCCCTACCTGCTCTACAACGTAGCTCCACTGGTCATGCTGCTGGCGGTTCTGGTCACATTCGGCTTGATGGAGCGGTCTAATGAAATCACCGCCATCAAGGCGACCGGAACCAGCATCTACCGCATCGTCACTCCGGTGATTGCGGCGGCCGCAGTCTTGGCCGGAGCACTATTTGTTGCTGACCAGTTTTACCTACCCCACACCAATAAGCGTCAGGAAGCGCTCCACAACCAGATCAAAGGCAAACCTGCACAAACGTATCTCCGCCCTGACCGTAAATGGATTTTCGGCCAGAACAACGACATCTACTACTATCAATTTTTTGACACGGATCGCGATCAGTTCGGCAACATCAGCGTTTTTCAGCTCGACAAGGCGACTTTCACCATCACCCGCCGCATCCATGCCGACCGCGCCCACTGGGCCGACAATCTCAATCGCTGGGTGTATGAACAAGGCTGGGAGCGTGCGCTCAACGTCTCGGCGATCGTGAACTATCGCCCATTCGATGTGGCTACCTTCCACGCCTTGCACGAGACGCCGGGATACTTCAAGAAGGAAGTAAAGCAATACACCGAAATGAATTACACCGAACTGCGTCGCTATATTCGCGATCTGCAGCAGAGTGGATTCGATGTCGTACGATTAAGAATGCAGTTGCACGAGAAGCTCTCGTACCCGCTCATCACCTTGATTGTCGCGATCCTCGCGATTCCCTTTTCTATGTCGACAGGAAAAAGGGGCGCGATCACCGGCGTCGCCGTGGGAATCGGAGTCGTCGTTTTCTATATCGTGGTCACAAGATTCTTCGAGGCGATGGGAAATCAGAGCCTGCTTCCAGCTGCCCTGGCGGCATGGGCCCCTGATCTGATCTTTGTTCTGGTGGGTGGATACCTGATTCTGAAGGTGCCAACGTAAGGCAGGGGTCAGGCTTCAGACCTCGGGCTTCAGGCCTCAGGCGTTGGACGAAAGGCCGGCTGTTGGGCTGAGGTCCGAGGTCCGACGCCTGCTTCACCTCACTGCCACGCCAAACGGATAGCTATCGGTCTGAATCGTCGGCAGCACTGACAGCGCGCCAGTCGCCGGCGTAATGGAATACTGTGACACCGATGCCGATTGGTAATTCGTCACGAACATCCAGTTGTCATCCCCGCGAATGGCGATCGATTTCGGATCCGAACCGGTGTTGACCGTCGCCGGACTAAGAGCCGTCAAACTCCCAGACACCGGACTGATCTTGAAGCTCGAAACTGTGTTGAAACCGAGGACGTAAACATTGTTGCCGTAAGGGTCGACCACCAGCGGGCCTAGTCCGTTTGCGCTGCCCGAAACGGCGAATGGTGAACCAGGGACGTCGACCAGACTTCCGTCAGCGTTTGAGCAGATACCGTTAACTGCCACGCAAATTGTGTAGGCATTGATCTTGTTGTGCAAATTGCCACTCACGTACAGAAAGCGGTCACAAGGATCAACAGCTACGCCCGCCGGAACGGCATCCGTGGGATGTGACGGCACTGCCGCAGCGGATGGAGGATTCCCTAATGCACCCGTCGTTATGTCAACCGAGAATTCCCAGACAACGTAGTTGTTCGCATCGACCGCGTAAAGGAACTCCGAAGTGGGAGGGTTGCTCCCCACGGAACACACCGAATTATTCGTTCCGTTGATGCCGCTTCCGGGAAAAACCGTCGGTGTGGGCGCTACGGCCACGATGTTGGGAGTCGTGAATCCTTGCCCATTCACAAAGCTGAATGTTCCGGGAACGGCCGTGAGCGTTCCGCCACTTCCGATAGCGTAGGCATTCACTAAGCCCGCTGTACCTTCTGCGGCGAAAAGGAACTTACCGGCGGAATCCATTGCCAACGAAACTGGATTCGGATCCGACACGAGGCTCCCGACTTGCAATACCGTTCCGTCGGACTTCACTTGAAATACCGCAATTCCAAACTGCGTTGCGTTCGGACATTGGCTGCTCTTGTTGAAGATCACGTACGCATACGTTCCTGCCGGGTGCACCACCATAGAGGCCGGTGAGCCGTTCAGAATGCAAGTCTGGTTCCCCGTGTCGTTGGTCGAATTGGCAATCGATGCTACGTGCCCGTTGTTCAGATTGAAACTGAAAGTCTGAATGACCGACGACCCTTGGCTGCCCACCAGCACCAGTCCGTTCGACGAGGAGTTGTATTTGCTTCCGCAAGCCACCAGCAGTCCTGCTGAAATCAGTCCCGCTAACCCGAGCAGCCAAAATCGTTTCGACATTCTCTCGTTCGTCTCCATTTTGAGGTGAGCTTTGCGCGAGCGCACGCACCCGGTGCCCGCCGTCCGGGCGTTTGTAGTCTGAAATGCAGGAATTCTCAATCTACTTGTGTATCAGGAATGCGCAGGAAGAGCAATCTCCCCGTCCGGTTGGTTGGAACCGTCCTGGGCTCGCGGAGTTGCCTGGACTCGGGCTTAGGCGTTGGGCGTTGGGTGTCAGGCGTTGGACCTCAGGCGGCAGGCGTCGGGCTTCAGCCACTTCGCAATCGGTGTCTCTAGGAAACAGTTTTCCACAGGGGAACGCTGCAGATTTGTGACATCTGCCCTTGTCAGCTGGTTTACGGGACTCAGAGAATGACCACCGAGGTGAAACAATCCAATGAGTGTTTCCTACCGTGACCTCAGAGTATGGCAGCGCTCAATGAAGCTGGTACTCAGCATCTATGCAACGACACGGCAATTCCCAAAAAACGAATTGTATGGACTCGTGAGTCAAATGAGGAGAGCCGCAGTTTCTGTTCCCAGCAACATCGCAGAAGGTAAGGGACGTTCAACCGACCGCGATCGAGCCCATTTCTACTTTCAGGCAAGAGGCTCATTGTTAGAGTTGGAAACACAGATTGTCATTGCGCAACAACTGAACTACATGCCACCGAAGGAAGCCGAACTTCTGCTGCAATTGTCAACGGAAGTGGGCAAAATGCTGAATGCGCTGATTGTATCGATAACGGCAAGTACAACGCATCGCGGTCAAATCGCATCCGCACCTGAAGCCTGAAGCCTGAAGCCTGAAGCCTGAAGCCTGAAGCCTGAAGCCTGAAGCCTGAAGCCTGAAGCCTGAAGCCTGAAGCCTGAAGCCTGAAGCCTGAAGCCTGAAGCCTGAAGCCTGAAGCCTGAAGCCT
>DATEHP010000040.1:0-7526 GCA_035279505.1 Candidatus Sulfotelmatobacter sp.
GCGCTCCGGCAATCAGGATCGCCCTCTACAATCAACATCCCCTTGCGCGCGCGAATGTGCCGCACGGCTTCTCGCGTCTCGGCGAGATTGGGCACCGTTTCGCGCCCCTCGAAGTGACGCACAAGGTCGGCGTATTCAAGATGTGGCTCGCCTCCAGGCGCGAGCGCATAAGTGACGCGCAGAATAATGAAGCGTCCGCGCTCAGTGGTGTTGAAGATGCTCGATCGATACGAGAATCCGCAAGCTTCATTGCAAAGCTCGCGCACCTGATTGTCCTTGAGATCGAACACCTCGACCGACTTGATCGTATCCGAAACCTCCTGACCGTAGGCTCCGACATTCTGCACCGGCGTGGCACCGACGCTACCGGGAATCCCGCTGAGACATTCCACCCCGGCACAGTGCGCCATGACTGCATGCGACACGAGTCGATCCCATGATTCTCCAGCACCAACCTCAAACAGTACCTTGCCATCCTCTTCGGCCCCCGCGCACTGCTCGATGCCCGAGACCGCAATCTTCAGCACCAGTCCAGGCCAGCCTGAGTCGGCGACCACAAGATTGCTGCCGCTTCCAAGAACGAAAAGCGGAACATCCCTGGTTCGTGCAAAGCGAACGGACTCTTTGACGTCCGCGATCGTCTTGGCCTCGACAAAAAATCGCGCAGGCCCCCCGATGCGGAATGTGGTCAGCGGCGCGAGCGGAATATTTTCCTGCACCTGCATCGATCATCCACTATACACAGCGATTTGTCTGATTTTCTCTTGGTTTTCCTGGCACATTCCGAGCGCGTCGTGGACTATCCCGGACACAATCCGGTTTAGAATGAAAGGGAATCCAAAGAGGAGAGCGAGTCAATGCCGATGTATCCAGAAATCATGTGTGTTCCGATGCGCGAGGAACTGACCCGGCTGGGCATCCAGGAACTGCGCACTGCAGAGGAAGTCGATCAGGCGGTTCAATCCTCGGGCACGACGATGGTGGTCGTGAACTCCATTTGTGGTTGCGCGGCGGGGCGCATGCGTCCTGCGGTACGCCTGGCCTTGCAAAATGCCGTGCGCCCGGACCATGCGTACTCGGTCTTTGCTGGACAAGAAACCGAAGCGACGGAACGCGCCCGCAGTTACTTCACCGGATATGCGCCCTCTTCTCCGGCGATCGCGATTCTGCGCGACGGCCAGCTTGTGTACATGCTGCCCCGCCGCGACATCGAATCGCGCGAAGCTCCCGCGATTGCCGCCGACTTGAAAGCTGCGTTCGACCGCCTTTGCGGCAAGCCAGCCGCGCTGCAATCGTAGTTCCCCTCGAGATGCAGGAACTAGACACGCAGGATTGTTGATTTAAAGAAACCACGCTGGGCCGCGTCCAGCGTGGTTTCCGCCATGGCCAGCATCTTCAATTACTTACCAGTGCGCACAACAAAATCCACCGGGCAGGGTTTGTACATTCATCGATGTACCCTGCGGCCCGAAGCCACCGCACCGCCGGTTTTTCGCATCTAGCTTTACGCGCCCCTTCGAACTCTAACGCGAGGGGAATCTTCATGAGGCCGTTTGCAGCGGGGATGGTTTTATTAATAAGTCTGGCACTGGTCGGTTGCGGTTCGAATAGTTCGAATGCGTCAAATATCAATGGGACGTGGAATGCGACATTGGTCAGCGGTGGCAATGCCACCGTATTCACCTTTGGAACTTCGTTGAAGGAAAACGGCGATGGGTCGCTGACCGTCTCCAACTTCAGTTTCACCACTAACTCACCCTGTTTCGTTGCCGGTGAAACTGAGAGCGGTTCTTTCACACTCAGCGGGGATTTCAACGGAAATGTGAATGGGAAGTTCGGCTTCAACGTGCAGTCGGGATCGCCCACTGGGAACACGCTCGCGCTTTCCGGCGCCGCAAATGGCAACACGATTTCCGGAACGTGGACCTTGACGGGTAGCAGCGGCTGCACCGGGAATGGCACGTTCACCATGACAAAGGTTTAGGCTGGCGTCCCACTTCCGGCTTCCGGCACACTTCCGGAGGCCGGACGGAACCAACCGACGCAAAAGTTGACGCCCCAAAGCCTGACATCACATAGCTCAAAGCACGTGGCTCGTCCTTACATCCATTGACGGCCCTGCCCGCATCTCTCTATTCTCGTAGTGACTCCATTCGAAGGACGGTTCATGAACAAGCTTGCACTGGTGGCCCTGCTGGCGCTCGAACTCGTGGTCTCGGGATGCGGCACGAGCGGTGCCCCGTCGAACACCACGAATACCCAGGCCAAGGGAAACTGGGAGGCGCAGCTTACCGGGGGTACGGACCAGGCGAGCCTGCTGAACTTCGTTACTACCTTCACAGTGACCAATAGCGGGCCCCTCGATGTTACCGGCTTTGGTTTCTTCAACGCAGGATCGTGTTTTGCGACTGGCACGAATGCCGAAACCGTTACTGGTAACGCCAGCTTTACCACCAGTTCAACGAACACGGTCACCGGTACGCTCACTTTGACGGTGACGTCGGCCACGAATGGCAGTGTGTTGACACTCGGTACGCCCAGCGCTGCAACCCTTACCGGAACCTCCAACGGAACCACCAGCACGACCGGTACGCTCAGCAACGGGATCGTCGTGGGCCAGTGGTCCATTTCGCCCGGCAGCAACGCGACCGGCTGCAATTCGGCTAGCGGGAATTTCATCATGTGTCAGGACAAAGCCACCTGTACTCCGACGACCGCGGCCGCTGCGATCAAGAAGCCCGAATAGCCGACCCTTCCTTCGTCCCACATCTCTGCTATACAGTGAGAGCCATGAAGCGCTCGGCTCGTGAAATCGCGGAGTCGCTGCAAGCCCGCCTGATTGGCGACGGCAACACTGAAATAGCCGGTGTGTCGAGCCTCGAATCGGCGGCGCCAAATCACCTTGTGTTCGTGGATGACGAGAAACATCTCGCCGGGGCGCTTAAATCCCGGGCGGGCGCCATCATCGCAGCGGAGTTTGCCGTTTCCGTGAATGCCGATCGTCCTTTGCTCATCACCGATCATCCTAAGCTGGCCTTTGCCCGCGCCGCACGCATGTTGGCCGATGACCGACGGCAGCAGGGGAATATTCACGCCAGCGCGGTGATTGAGCCATCGGCCACGCTCGGGACGGGCGTGCGCGTCGAGGCGCGAGCGGTGGTGGGCGAAGGCGCACACATTCAGAATGGCACCCGCATCGGTGCCGGGTCCGTAATTGGCGCAGGCGTCACGATCGGCAGCAACTGCGAAGTCTACCCGAACGTCACCATTTATCCTGGTACCACCGTGGGCGACCGCGTACTGATTCATGCCGGGGCGGTGCTCGGCAGCGACGGCTTCGGCTACGTGCGCGACGGAAAGACGGGGCACTACGAAAAGTTTCCGCAGGTCGGACGCCTTGTGATTGAAGACGATGTCGAGATCGGGGCGAATGCCACGGTCGACCGAGGTGCTCTCGCAGAAACCCGTATCCGGCGGGGCACGAAGATCGACAACCTGGTGCACGTCGGGCACAACTGCGATATTGGGGAAGATGTGGTGATCGCCGCGCAGAGTGGTCTTTCCGGCAGCATCGTGATTGAGAATGCCGCAGTCCTAGGTGGACAGGTAGGCATCGGCGAGCACGCAACGATTGGCGAGGGCGTCATGCTAGGCGGCCAAGGCGGAGTTCTGCCGAACAAAGTTCTCCGCGGCAAGGGCGTTGCGTTCTGGGGAACTCCCGCACAGCCGCTGCGCCAATACTTGAAGCAACTGGCAACGCTTGCGCGGTTGGCTAAGAAAGATTAAGTAGCGTCGGAAATGGGTGTCCCACTCTTGTCTCGGTTTTTGCGACGGGGTCGGGAATTTGACTTTGAGTGACAATCCATCGGAGTCTCTGATGTCGTTGGTGATCATCGGCGGACATTCACGGAGTGTTGGCAAAACCAGCGTCGTCGCGGGCGTGATCTCCGCGCTCCCCGAATTCGAATGGACCGCGGCGAAGATCACGCAGTACGGTCACGGAATTTGTTCAGCCAACGGTGAGGCCTGTGACTGTGCCACAGGTGACCATTCTTGGGCGATCACAGAAGAGCGCGACCGGACGGGTGACTCCGACACGTCGCGCTTTTTAGTGGCGGGCGCTTCACGAGTCTTTTGGGTGCGAACCGAGCAGGGAAGACTCGCCGAGGCGATGCCGACTCTGCGCGATCGCCTCAAAACCGCGCGCAATGTGATCATCGAGTCCAACAGCGTCTTGAGGTTCCTGCGCCCTGATCTCTATCTAACAGTCCTCGATCCGGCCACAGCAGACTTCAAAAAGTCCGCGCAAGAATTTCTGGACCGCGCAGATGCTGTAATCCTGCACCAATCATCGATCGCCCCGTCGTGGCAATCGGTCTCCTTGAAACCGGTTGGGGATTGTCCCGTTTTTCCGATTCAGCCACCGAATTACGTGACTCCGCAGCTAGTGGACTTCGTACGCGCGAAGATAAACAGCGGAGCAGTTCCGACTAATGCTAGCGACCATCCCAACTTGTCATCTTGAGGCGCGTTCTTTGCGGGCCGAAGGACCGATGTAATCGCCGGCAGCGCCGACGCTGTTAGCAATTGCACAGGTCCTTCGCTTTGTTCAGGATGACGGAGTCTATGGCAAACAGGTTCGGACCACCGGCCCAAGCCACAGAGAACAGAGAACTGGCCACTGGCCACTGAGAACTGAGAACTGAGAACTGAGAACTGAGAACTGAGAACTGAGAACTGAGAACTGAGAACTGCTTCCCGCTCTTTGCTATTCTTCACACGTGCGCCAAATCCATTCCAGTGCCTGGCTTCTCGCGGTCCTGTCGGCATTTTTGCAAATCGTGATCTTTCCGCTGCCGGGCGTCTACGTCCTTTCCTGGTTTGCAATGGCACCGTTGCTGATTGCCTTGCTGCGCGCAGGCCCGGCCGGAGAATTGGAAGTCGCGGGCTCGGTCCGCCTGCAGCCAGCTACGCCGTGGCAAGGATTTCTGCTCGGTTACATCTGTGGAATCGTCTGGTACGGGGGAACCTGCTACTGGATTTACGACACCATGCGCCAATACGGTGGCCTGAGCGCGCCCATGGCGCTGCTCGCCCTGTTTCTCTTTTGCTGTTATCTCGGTCTGTATCACGGAGCCTTCGGACTCGTTGTGAGCTTCCTTGCCCGTCCTCACGACCATCGCAGAGCGCTGGTGCTGGCTCCCTTCCTGTGGGTCGCAATTGAACTGGCGCGAACTCGTATCAGCGGATATCCCTGGAACCTGCTCGGCATCTCGCAAATCGATAACATCGCGCTCTGCCGCATTGCCGGTTTCACCGGCGTGTACGGAATCTCTTTCGAGATCGTGCTGGTCAACGTCGCGATTGCGGCCGCATTTCTGATCCCGCGGGCGAAACGTGGCATGATGTTTGCCGCGGCTCTGGCCGCCGCCGCAGTGTTGCAATCGGGCAGGCTCGTCGAGGCTCCACCCGCAAAGGCCGACCACGCCGCGTTGCTCGTGCAACAGAACATCCCGGTCGCGGCTGATTGGACTCACGCACAACTCGAGCAGACATTGCACGAACTGACTGAACTCACCGTGAACTCCACCGCGCATAATCCGGGGACAAAGATTGATCTCGTGGTCTGGCCAGAATCCCCCGCACCCTTTTGCACAAATGACGCGAACTTCCGGGCGATCGTCAGCGAAATGGCGCGCAAGACCGGTGCGTGGGTCGTCATCGGTGCCATCGGCAACAACGCCGCTCATCCCAACGATGAGGGGCCATTGTTCAACTCTGCCGCTCTGATCACCCCGCAGGGCGACTGGACGGCTCGCTATGACAAGGTCCATCTCGTTCCTTTCGGAGAATATCTTCCGTTTCCGAGCCTGTTCTCGTTTGCAGGAGGCTTAACCAAGGAAGTCGGCCAATTTGAGAGTGGCAAGTCGCGGCAGCCGTTGAACGCCGGTGGCGGGCAACTAGGCATCTTCATCTGCTACGAGTCGATCTTCCCTGATGAAGTCCGCCAATCCGCCGATCTTGGCGCTTACGTGTTCGTGAACATTTCCAACGACGGCTGGTACGGCGATAGCGGCGCCTACGCCCAGCACCTGAATCAGACCCGCATGCGCGCAATCGAGAACGACCGCTGGCTGCTCAGCGCGACCGACACCGGCGTCACCGCTGCGATCGATCCCTGGGGACGCATCGCCGCCCGCATGCCCCGCAAAGAGCGTGCCACGCTCGTCGCACCCTATGCCCTCAATTCGGTTACCACGTTCTACACCCGCCACGGCGACTGGTTCGCTTTTGCGTGTGCGATAATTTTGATGGGAGCGCTGGTCGAGCGCTTCACATTCGCAAAACGCAAGAAGGCTGACACATCCGCATGAATCAAGAGTTGGAACAGGAATACGAGAAGTTGAGCAAGAAAGCCCTCGATCTCCGGGAGTATCTTTGACGCGGAGAAGGTCCGTCCGCAGCTAGCCGAAATTGAAAAGCAGGCTTCCGACCCGAACTTGTGGTCGAATCCCCCGCGCTCGCAGCAAGTCATGCGCGAGAAAAAGCGCTTGGAGCACGTACTTGCCACTGACGCGGACCTGGCACGCCGGGCAGATGATATCAATGCTTACTTCGATCTCGGAAAGGAAGGCGAAAACGTCGACGCTGACCTGCAGCGCGAAATCACTGCTCTCCGCGACTTAATCGACAAACTCGAAACGGAGACGCTGCTTTCCGGTGAAAACGACGCGCGCAATGCCATCGTTACGATTCACCCCGGAGCCGGCGGGACCGAATCGCAGGACTGGGCCGACATGCTGCTGCGCATGTATCTGAGATGGGCCGAGCGGCAAGGGTTTGAGACCGTGCTTTATGACTACCAACCGGGAGAAGAAGCCGGATTGAAGTCAGCGACTTTTGCCGTCAACGGCGATTACGCCTTCGGCCTGCTGCAGGGCGAGATCGGCGTGCATCGCCTGGTCCGCATCTCCCCATTCGATCAGGCCAAACGCCGGCACACATCGTTTGCCAGTGTGTTCGTCTCCCCCGAAATCGACGACAGCATCGAAATCATCGTCAAGCCGGAAGACATCCGCATCGATACTTACCGTTCGAGCGGCAAGGGTGGGCAGCACGTGAACACCACAGATTCTGCCGTGCGCATCACGCACATTGCCACCGGCCTGGTGGCCAATTGCCAGAACGAGCGCTCGCAGCACAAGAACAAAGAACGCGCCATGAGCATGCTCCGCTCCAAGCTCTACGAATTCGAAATGGAGAAGAAGCGCGCCGCTACGAAGAAAATTGAAGACTCCAAGCTCGACATCGAATTCGGATCGCAGATCCGCTCCTACGTGTTGCAGCCGTACCGCATGATCAAAGACCACCGGACGAAAACGGAAGTCGGCGATGTAGATCGTGTGCTCGACGGAGACCTGCAGTCGTTCATCCGCGCGTACCTGCTGGCACGTCGGGCAGAGAAGCAGTAATCCGTTCTGTCATCCTGAGGCCCGCGTTTTTAAGCGACCCGAGGGACCTTGCGA
>DATEHP010000041.1:0-8597 GCA_035279505.1 Candidatus Sulfotelmatobacter sp.
CACTTTGCAGAGACCTGCGCCTCGAAGAAGTTCATGGGTGCCATTGCTGTGGCGGTAAATGGCAAGATCATACTCTCGGACGCTTGCGGCTTTGCCGATGCAAAATGCAACATCAAGAACACCGTCGACACGTCCATGGACATTAGGCGACGGATTGGCGAAAATCTGGTTCGAAACCAACCAGCACTAGACGCTGTTTCTTCTTAGGCCGCGCGGGGTTCCGCAAATCCTCTCCCGGCGTTAGAATGAATCAGCGGCGAAACCCCTCCCAGAACCATCTAAAATAGGGTTAGCTGATGGCTGAAAGCTGACAGCTGAGAGCTGCAGTCGACGGCCCATCCTTCGCGATTGCGAAAAGGTATCCATAGGGTTCCTGACATGTCGCAGAACAACGGCAACAACACCACCACTTCTCTCCGCCTCAAGACCGGCCTCGCTGAGATGCTCAAAGGCGGCGTCATTATGGATGTGACCAACGCCGAGCAGGCCGTCATCGCTGAAAAGGCCGGAGCCGTCTCCGTGATGGCCCTCGAACGCGTGCCCGCCCAGATCCGCGCCGAAGGCGGCGTCGCTCGCATGGCGAGCCCGAAGAAGATTCGCGAGATCATGGCCGCCGTGTCGATCCCGGTCATGGCGAAGTGCCGCATCGGACATTTTGCCGAAGCCCAGATTCTGCAGGAACTCGGCGTCGACTATATCGACGAATCCGAAGTCCTCACCCCGGCCGACGAAGCCCATCACGTCGACAAGCACGCCTTCAAGACGCCGTTCGTTTGCGGCGCGCGCAATCTGGGAGAAGCCCTGCGCCGGATCTCCGAAGGCGCCGCCATGATCCGCACCAAAGGCGAAGCCGGCACCGGAGACGTCGTCCATGCGATCAAGCACATCCGGCAGATCGTGCAGGAGATGAAAATCCTCACGGTGCTCGGCGAGGAAGAACTCTACGCGAAGGCCAAAGAGCACCAAGCCCCGTATGAGTTGATCAAGATGGTCGCGCAAGCGGGAAAGCTCCCGGTCCCGAATTTCAGCGCGGGAGGAATCGCCACGCCGGCCGACGCGAGCCTGGTGATGCAACTCGGCGCCGAAGCCGTCTTCGTCGGCAGCGGCATCTTCATGAAGAACTCCACCGAGTTCGCCGACCCCGAAGAAGCCGCGAAGCGCGCCCGCGCCATCGTGCAGGCCGCCACGCATTACCAGGATCCTAAAGTATTACTTGAAGTAAGCGAAAACCTTCAGGGCGCGATGAAAGGACTGGCCGTCAGCGCCCTCGACGAAGCGCACATGCTGCAGACCCGGGGATGGTAACAGTTCTCAGCAGACGCGCCAGTCTATTCGAAAGCTTTCCTTCGTAAACCTTCGTGCCCTTAGTGGTTCAAGTTTCTAGACTCCAAAGGCAGGAGCCGAGGCGGTAAGAATTTGAATGGGAGCGCTAGACTTGCCGGAGCAGATTAACGGTCGTTAGAAAATGGGCGTGCTTTTGTAACCTTCCTCTTTTCCCTGCATCCCATTTGCGCCACCGCATGCGGGCGCAACATTTGAGTTACAAGCAGCGGGGAATCCCTGTCCAGGTCTCCGCCGGATGGCCGTGGTGTCGCACGGCACGCCCCGGCCGAGTTCTGCGCCCCGCAGTCCACCAACGCAGCAGAACCTGACTGAAACAGGAGAGCATCGTGAAAAATCAGTTGTCGTACATCAGCGGAATGCTGATCATGCTATTTCTCGCATCCATATTCGCTACGGCGTCCGATCGACGTCACAACGGAAATAGCCTCGTTCTCACCAGCACGAATGATGCGAGCGCAAATCAGGTGGTCGTCTTCAAACTGAGTTTTGAGGGTACGCCATCGCTGACTCTTGTGAACATCTTGCCCACAGGTGGCAAAGGAGGGGCGGGCGGAAATGCTGGCGCGGTTCAATTCCGCGATTCCCAGGGAGCCGTCGTCAATTACGGCTCCAATACTCTGAGTCGTTTGGTTCGCGACGGGGGCTCCGTCCATGTCGCAGGCGCCATTCCACTCGCTCCGAACTGCGTGCAGCCACTCTCTGTTGCCCTGAACGACAGACACGCCTTCGTCGTAGGCAGCAACTGCGCCGAAAGCCATTCCTGGCCCTCCGGCTATGTCGATGGCACCACCGTCTCCCTCCCTGACAACTCGGCCGCCCAAATTGTCACGGGAGAGAGTTGGTCGGCGGTCACGCTCAAATCAGGCTCGGTGGTTGCATTGGGATTGACGGCTCGCGGCGCATTGAACGGGTCCAGTTCGACGGTTACTCTGCCGGCCAATGCCAACAATACCCCTCTCGGCGCTGCCTTTTGGGGAGATATTCTCGGATTCACTCCCGCTCACAGTCCCGACAGCTTCGCTTTGGTTAACAAGACTGGAGACGTCTTTCCAGTCCTCGGCCCCGAGCCGGCGTATCCCACAAACGCACCATGCTGGTTGGCTAAAGGAGCAGGAAACGTCTGGTATGCGGGCAACAGTCCCGCTCAAACGGTTTCGATCTTCTTCAGCGACGGACAAGGCGGGACGTTCTACAAATCGGTGCCGGTCGGTGGGGTACCAACCGATGTGAGCGTCTCCCCTGACGGCAATTGGCTTGCGGTGATCTTTACTGCTTCGGACGGAAGCGGCGGACGCATCTCGGTCTTTTCCATCGATGCCTACGGCGATCTGTCGCTCGCCGCCACGTCAGACCCAGTCGGCATTGCTTCCTTCAACGGGGTAGCTTTTAGCCAGTAAGCCTTACACACCACGGCCCATCCTCGTCTGGCTTCGCGGTCTACGGGATGGGCCAAGTTTTAGCAAATGGACCGGACGCACTGCTACCGTCCGGATCTTGCAGCGGTGCCGCCGCTTGTTCGAATTGGCCGCAACCCATCGGTCGCACGCGACTCTGCGATTCTGAGTTGATCGTCGCATTCTCCTACCTCTAGCTTGCATTAGAATTGAACGCGGGCGGGGCGAAGGACGTTCTCGCCCTAACCGTCTCGCACATGCTCATCGGAGTTCTGGCTCTACAAGGCGATTTTGACGCTCACCGCCGCCGGCTCGAAGAGTTGGGCGCCCAGGTTGTGCTGGTCAAGAAGCCCGAGCAACTTGACCAGATCGATGGACTCGTGATCCCAGGTGGCGAATCCGGTACCTTCCTTAAGCTCCTCGGCGAATCCGGATTTGAAAAGTTAAAGCAATTCGTTAAGGCTAAACCCACGTTCGGGACGTGCGCCGGCGCAATCCTGCTGGCGTCCGAAGTCGAGAACCCTCCGCAGGCCGGGCTCGGCGCTCTCAACATCCGCATCCGCCGCAACGCCTACGGACGCCAGATCGACAGCTCAATCCGGGAAGGGAAGTTCGTGGCCGACATTCACCGCGTGCTGGAGAAAGACACCAATTCGGCGCTTGATCACTCCCCGCTCGAAATGGTTTTCATCCGCGCCCCCAAGATCACGCACGTCGGCGAAGGAGTCGAAGTTCTTGCCACCGAAGGCAGCGATCCCGTCGCGGTCCGGCAGGGAAGAGCGATGGCCGCTACTTTCCATCCCGAGCTCTCCGACGATACCCGCGTCCATCAGGCCTTCCTGGATTTGGTCTCAAACGGCAAGCCCTAACCGGCTTTACCGCTGAGAAGCTACTGCTGATCCATCTTGAAAACGGCAGTCTCCATCAGCCCCTTGCGGCCCGCCGAGAGCAATCGCTGAAGCTGGTGAACAAAGTCGGTATTCCTGTTGACATCCCCGACAATGTGCTGGCGGTAATCGAATACAAAATCTAACAGCGCTCTTTCCGCCCGGCGATAATAGTCGCCGGATTCGTTGCCCGGCTTGAGGGTGCGGAGATAGTCGACCAGAGCTCTGCGCAATACTTGGGATCGCTTCTCCTTCCCAACAAGCTTTGAAGGGTCCCACTTGAATAGCCAATATCCCCAGCTGTCAACGTTTAGCCCCGACAAGAGGTTTACCTTTGACCACGCTTTGATCAGCCAGATAACCTGGTTGTTGTCGAAATTTGCGGTCCTAATGTCGATGTCGAGTACTGCCACCATTTCCTCCAGTTCCTCCACTGCCACAGCAAGATTCTTGAAGTCGTCGCTCATCTCATTCTCCTTGTGTATGCCGCCTCACTGCCACTTTTGGTTGGCAGCCTGATACGTAAGACCTCTTGGCAGCCATCTGGCAACTCAACTGCACCGGCTCTACTTTGGATAATCGGAAGCGGACAGCAAAAGACGACAAAACGGTTGAGAAATAAATTCGTCGACTCAAGGGGCAATGCCTCGGATTTCTTAGCCGACACGTATCGGAAGCGGACTTTTCAAGAGCCACCAAAAAATCCACTTGACATCGGAGTCGCGTAACCGTACAGTTACGCATTATGCGTCACCGTTCGGTTACGTATTCAACGGCCCGGCACAACGAAGCCACCTTTCAAGCCCTCGCCGATCCTACTCGCCGCGCGGTTCTGGATCTCCTGCGCCGGGGCGCGCAGCCCGCGGGACAGATCGCCAGCGCTTTCCCGGTTTCTCGCCCGGCCATATCGAAGCACCTGCGTTTGCTGCGGCGAGCTCACCTGGTGCGCGAGCACCGGGAAGGCCGGCATCGTGTGTATCAACTCAATCCGGAACCTCTGCGCGTCGTCGACTCCTGGATCGAGCAGTATCGCCAGTTCTGGACGACAAGCCTGAACAATCTGAAATCCTTTGTAGAGGCCGAATACGCACGGGAGATGGAAGCTGACTCCCGCAAACCCAAATGAGACTTTGCGACGGACATTTCCGTCCACAGAAAGGAAAAACTCCTATGACGAACCGCACTCGCATTACAACCCGCATCCTGATCGCCGCCCTCGCCCTGATGACGGCTTCAGCCTTGGCTCAAACCGACGCCCAGAAGGCCTTCACCAACATCAAGACACTCCCCGGAACCTGGGCCGGAGACACCCGCATGGGGCCGGTTCAAGTCACATTCAAACTTACCGCTGGAGGCTCCGCCGTGATGAGCGAGATCGTCGGCAAAGAGGACATGGTCAGCATGTTCAACCTCGACGGCCCAGGCCGGCTTCTTTTGACTCACTATTGCGCCGCCGGCAACGAGCCCCGCATGGAAGCCAGCCTTTCGCCCGACGGTAAAGTGATCACCTTCACATACGTGGACGCGACCAATCTCGCAAGCCCCGATGCCGCGCACATGCAGAAGATGATCCTCACCATGATCGACGACAACCACCACACCGAAGAATGGACGCTCGTTGACCACGGCAAGGAGCACAAGGAAGTCTTCGACCTGCATCGCAAATCGTAGCGCCTGCATCTTGCCGGCTGTGGTGGGGGCGTCTCGTCCCCGCGCAGGGACCCTTTCAGAAAAATAGTCCAGAGGAACAATTATGCCCACAACGATCATTACGCCCAGTCAAGACGCAATTGTCAGCGAGATTCAGATCGCCGCGCCGGCGGAACGCGTGTTTCGAGCTCTCAGTGACGCCGGCGAACTCCAGCGCTGGTTTGGAAGTCCCGAATGCCCGGTGAAGCACTGGAAGATGGACGCTCGCGTCGGAGGACGCTATTCCTACGTCACCGAGAAGGGATCGATCGTGGTGAACGAAGTCAGCGAGTTCGAGTGCCAGGGAGAAATTCTCGAGTGCGATCCGCCGCGCTTACTCGTGTACACATGGATTGCCAATTGGCACGACGATCCTAGGAGTCGCACCGTCGTCCGTTGGGAACTCTCGCAAAAGGGAAGCGGCACGCACGTAAGAGTCACGCACAGCGGCCTGAGCAACCTGCCCGTCGCCCGCAAGGACTACACAGGAGGCTGGCCCGAAGTCGTCGAGATGTTGAAGAAGTTTGTGGAAGGGTAGCGTCGCCGTCCCGGCGGTGGTGGCGGCGTCTCGCCGGCACGCACGCTTGTGTCCGTTTCTCGGTGCATTTTTTGACACGGGCAAGGAGATTAACCAAAACGAAAGAGAGAAAGCTAATGGCCACTGCCACAATTACGCCGGATCAAAACGCCGTTATCGCTGAGATCTTCATCGCCGCGCCGCCGGCGCGCGTTTTTCAGGCGATCAGCG
Source organism: Candidatus Sulfotelmatobacter sp. (assembly GCA_035279505.1). Classification (GTDB taxonomy): domain Bacteria; phylum Acidobacteriota; class Terriglobia; order Terriglobales; family Acidobacteriaceae; genus Sulfotelmatobacter. The sequence goes on from DATEHP010000041.1 coordinate 6,063, forward strand.
ATCCAACCCAACTCCCGCGCTGGTGGGGACAAGATGGTCTGTACCGCGTCACCAAGTCCACCATGGACCTCCGCCCCGGAGGTAAATGGCGCAGCGATGGATTAGGCGCCGACGGCACGGAATTCTACGTGGAAGGCGAATATCTTGAAGTCGACCCTCCACGCAGGCTGGTCCACACTTGGATCGGAAGCTATACCGGCAAGCAGAAGACTATCGTCCGCTGGGAACTTGAGTCGCAAACCGTGAACGCTCTGCACCCCAGCGGCCCAAAGAAATCAGGCACTGGCACGCTTGTGCGCGTCACGCAGGAAGGTTTCGCAGGAAATCTCGACCAGGCCAAAGCCCACGGCGAAGGCTGGAAGCGCGTGCTCGGCTGGCTGGAGAGTTTCGCCACAACTTGATCGCGACCAGTAAGACAGTAAGCCGACTAAGACAGAAGGGGTGCCCCACGTCTCGCCGCATTTGCGAGACGTGGGAACTACCACAAGACGCGCCAAAACACCTGCTCGCTTTTCCACTCCACGTCAGTCCAAGTACAATGTCCCCGCAATGGACTCTCAGGAGAAAAATCTATGAGCAAATTTCCGTTTCTAACTGCCGCCCTGTTTGCCGTAGCCCTTGCGATCCCCGGCCATGCCCAGGACGCGATGAAGAAGGATGCGGCCGTCAAGCCCGCCGATCCCGAATCGAAAGTGGTTCTCGATTCCTGGAACGACATCGGACGCAAACTTATCGCCATGGCCGAAGATTTTCCCGAGGACAAGTACGATTTCAAGCCGACTCCCGCGCAGCGCAGTTTTGCTGAGCAGTTGCTGCATGTGGCCGGCGCCAACTATTTCTTCATCAACCCGGTCATGGGTCAAAAGCCTCCCGCGGCGGAAGATCCCAAGCGGGATCAGTACAAGACCAAGGCCGACGTCGTCGCTTTCGTCAAGAAGTCCTATGCCGACGGCGCCGCTGCCATCAAATCCAAAGGCGAGAAGGGCCTCAACGACACCTTCGTCGACTCTTTCTCGCACCAGCAGGTCCGCGTGATCGACTACGCTTACGGCTTCATGGAACACGGCGGTGAGCACTACGGACAATTGGTGGGCTATTACCGCTTGTCAGGGTTGGTTCCGCCAGAGTCACGCCCAAAGAAGTAAAGGTCTTAAAAACAAGAACGGGTGCCCCATCCTTCTTTCGCGTTCTTTGCGAAAGAGGGTGGGGATTTCGACTTTGCTCCTACTGGAACGGGAGCGATGGAGGTCTAGATTTTCTGTCTCTAAAATCTTGCGCTTCTCCCGATCACCGGTAGGCGTACGGATGTCTCTGTGCGCGTTCCGGAAACAGCTTGATCATTACCATTCCCGCGACAAATCCACCAACGTGCGCCCAAACTGCTACGCCGCCCAGATCGCGTCCCGGCTGCGCGGACGACAACGAAGCCGTCCCGGCAGCGAACTGAAGCACAAACCATTCACCCAGCACGATCCATGCCGGCAGATAGAGCACAAAGACAAAGAACCACGTCAGAACTCGCGCTCGCGGATACATCAAAAAATAAGCGCCCAGCACCCCCGCGATCGCCCCGCTTGCCCCCACGGTCGGCACGTTCGAATGCGGATACATCGCCACCTGCGTCGCCATGGCCAGCAATCCGGCGAGCAGGTAAAAGATGAGGTATTTGAAATGCCCGAGATAGTCCTCAATGTTGTCGCCGAATATGTACAGGAACCACATGTTGCCCAGCACATGCATCCAGCCGCCATGGAGAAACATGGAAGTGAAAAAGGGTACTACGACGTCCGGCAGCGTATAGCGTGACGACCCGCCCAGGAAGGCCGCCAGATGTGCGGGTACTTCGCCGTAGATCTGGGCGAACGCTTCGCCCCCGCGCGGTCCCAAAGTCCATTGATAGCAATAAATCAGGATATTCAGCACGATCAAAAACGTATTCACATAGGGCGTGCTGTAGCGCGGCTGATCGTCTTTGATCGGAAACATGGCAGAGATCTAGTGATGCAGAATTTTGTAATTTGGTAATTTTGTAATTGGGAAATTGAAGGCTGGGTGGTTGGGGCTCTTCAATTGCCAAATTACTGAATTACAAATTACCAAATTCCTTTGAACGGCGTACTCATAATCGACAAATCTTCGGGCCCGACCTCTCACGACGTGGTCCACCAGGCTCGCCGTATCCTCGGCCAGCGCTCCGTCGGACATCTGGGCACTCTCGACCCCATGGCCACTGGTGTCCTTCCCCTGGTGATCGGAAGTTTCACGCGTCTGGCGCAATTTTACTTAAGCTCGGGAAAAACCTATGAGGGCACCATCCGCTTCGGATTTTCCACCGACACCTACGACGCCGAAGGCGAACCCACAAGCGCGCCATCGACTCCGGCGCTGAGCAGGGAAGAGGTGGAGAGCGCAGCAGGGAAGTTTCGTGGGCTAATCTCGCAGACTCCGCCCCCGTTCTCCGCGAAGAAGATCAAAGGAGTTCCCGCGTACAAACTCGCCCGCAAGCAACAGGAAGTCCGACTCGATCCGGTGCAG
>DATEHP010000042.1:0-30075 GCA_035279505.1 Candidatus Sulfotelmatobacter sp.
GCCAGGGCGGCAGCAGATGATTTGTCCAAATCTCTGCCTAAAGTTGATGGCGCCGCCGAACCGCAATCGATCGGGGACTCATTCATTAGACCGCGTCTAGCGAGCAGTTGGGCGGAATCGATTTTGCCCGTAAACCAATAAATGCGGGGTGTCACCGGCAGCTTCGCGGTCACTTCCACTTCCCTGTACCCTCGACGATTGTGATGTAACGATCAATCGGGAGCCCGGTGATACGCTCGAGCCCGTATTCGCTCAATTACCGAACAAATCAATCCACATCATAAAAGCGGTATATCATCTTCGAAGCGCGGGATTGCGGAAACATCGCCTCGGACGGACCATTCGGCGCTTTGACTCAACATGCGTTTCCTGACCCTGATCCTTACCATCAGTCTGGTCTCCACGGTCGCGAGGACTCCTCCTTCGGTTAGATCGTATCCCTCGGCACAAACATCCGGCAGTCTGCCGACAATCAAATTCGAGAACATTACCGCCAAAGCGGGCCTGCGCTTCACAACTCAGAACTCTCCGACTGCGAAAAAAAATCAGATAGAAACCATGGTTGCCGGAGTCGCGCTGCTCGACTATGACGGAGACGGGTGGCTGGATATCTATTTGGTAAACGGCGCGGCCATACCTTCGCTGCAGAAAGAATCGCCGGCGTACTGGAACCGTCTGTATCGAAACAATCACGACGGCACATTTACCGATGTGACCGAGCGTGCCGGAGTCGCTGGGGCGGGCTACGGCATGGGCGTAGCCGTCGGGGACTATGACAACGACGGACGGCCGGACATCTTTCTGGCCAACGTAACCGGCAATCAACTCTTCCATAACAACGGCGATGGCACGTTTAGTGATGTAACCGCCAAGGCCGGCCTCGCTGGCGCCGAGATGAATGGCAAGAAGATGTGGTCAGTCGGCGCAGGCTGGTTCGACTACAACAATGACGGCAAGCTGGACTTGTTTGTAGTCAACTACTGCGTTTGGGAAGTCAACAAGGATCCCTTCTGCCACGTGAAAGGCGGCGTTCGCGGCTACTGCCATCCTAAGGTTTACCCTTCGCTGCATAACACTCTGTACCGCAATAACGGAGATGGCACATTCACGGACGTCTCCGAAGAAACGGGGATCTCGTCGCACATGGGCAAGGGGATGAGCGTTTCGTTTGCGGACTACGACGGCGATGGCTTCCTCGACGCATTCGTCGCGAATGATACGACGCCGGGGTTACTCTTTCACAATTTGGGTGGAAAGAAGTTTGAAGAAGTCGGCGCGCAGGCCGGAGTGGCCTATGCTCCCGACGGTGTGGCTTTGTCGGGCATGGGTTCCGACTTCCGGGATATCAACAATGACGGGCGTCCCGACATATGGTACACGGCCGTGGAACATGAAACCTTTCCCTTGCTCATGAATCAAGGCAATGGGGAATTCGACGATTTCACACAGGCGAGCGGGCTGCGGGCCACGAATGAAATGTCCGGCTGGGGTAATGGCATTTTTGATTTTGACAATGATGGGTGGAAAGACCTGTTCGTCGCGCGCGCCAATGTGCTCGATAATATCAGCGAACTGGGCAATCGCAAATATCCTGAGCCGAATTCCCTGTTTCGCAATCTCGGGAACGGTAAGTTCGCTGACGTTAGCTCGTCAGCCGGGCCGGACTTTGCGGAAGAGGCCGCACATCGCGGCGTCGCCTTTGGGGATCTTTTCAATGACGGCCGCATTGACGCGGTGGTCACCGTTCTCGGTGGGCAAGTTGAAATTTTGCGCAACGTCTCTGAACCCGGCAATCACTGGATTCTTTTCAGACTGGAAGGAACCAAGAGCAACCGGATGGGCATCGGCGCGCAAATTCACATTCGTACTGAGGACGGTGCTTCGCAATGGAACGAAGTAACAACGGCAGTCGGGTACACTGCGTCGAGCGACAGCCGAGTTCACTTCGGTTTGGGGAAGAACCGACTCATCAAGGACGTGGAAATCCGTTGGCCAAGCGGCATCAAACAGGTGTTGCATGATGTGGCTGCCGATAGGATTCTCACAATTGAAGAGTCTCAGCGTTGACTTGATTCAGAGATGTGGGGCACGACTATTCCGGTTTCTCGGTCCCGGCTCCGGCTTGCAGTTGCTCATGAATCGCAAACTCCTTCTGCGCTTCATCGTTGTGCCCGGATCGTTGCAGTGCTGTACCGAGCGAGTGGTGGACCTCAGGATTCATGGGCATTAGGCGCTCTGCCGTCCGCAATGGTGGAATTGCATTCTCGTATTTCTTGAGATTTACAAGGCAATATCCCCAACCCAGGTATGCCTCTGCAAGGTTTGGGTCAACCTTGACCGCCTGGGTATAACGCGATATTGCCTCATCCCACTTTTGATCACGCCGGTCAAGCTCTCCCAAAATGTAGATGGCTCCGGCATTGTTGGGATCTATCTGAATCTCCTTAAGCAATTCCTGCTTCGCCCTTTCTGTGGCATCTGGCCCCGCATCCGGTCGCGAGAGAAGGAGCCTTCCGAGCAAAAAGTGGATGCCCGGAGTACTCGGCTGCTTCTGAATCATCCAGTCATATTCGGCCTGCGCGGGCTCCCACTTGCCCTGCATTTCGAGAGCCTCAGCGTTGAGTTTGTGAGCTGCAAAAGACTGAGGTGCCGTCCGTCCAAGATCTTGCGCAGTTCTGGTTGAGAGGTCCGAATAAGCGTGAACTACGACAAAGAGGACGTCCGGATCTTGCGGGAACTGCTTATGCAGGAAATGGATAAAGTTCAACGCCGAGTCGCGATCATCCAAGGCTAAAGAACAACGCACGCCCACCACACCGATTTCCTTCCCTGTCGCGGAAGCCACTTGGCTACTCATCGCACGCTTGAGGGCCGAAAGACCTTCGCGGCAGTGTCCCTGTTCCGCGAGGCTGAGCGCCTTCTCAGGAGACACTGCAGATTGAGGTGTCGAAGCTGTTTTTGCTTGTTGACTCCATGTGGGCCATGCGAACAACAAATGAACGGCTAACAGTAATGTTAACGCTGTCGTCTGATGGAATGTGCACATCTTGAGTGGAGCTTGCGAGGATTCCCTTCCCGAAAAATCGCGCGCAAAGAAAAATGATGCAGGCGCGATGCACGCCTGCATCATGTTAAACGTTTTCGGACTTCAATAGTAGAGTTTCAAGGCCAGCTGTATGTTCCTCATCGACTGGGCACTGGTTATCTGTCCCATACTGGTATAGCCCGTGGAAAGCTGCGTTGTGCTCAAGCCCATGTTCGGAGCGTTGTATTGCACGTGGTTAAAGAGATTGACGAAGTCGGTACGGAACTGCAGCCGGAATCGCTCCGTAATCGGAAAATCCTTATGCAAACTCAAGTCAACGTCGGTGTAATGGGGCGAGCGGAGACTTGAGAGTTGCGGTGAGCAGTTCCCGAATGTACCGTTTGCGGGATCGGTGAACTGTCCACTGTTGGTAAACCACTGCCTACCTATTCCCGGCAATGGTTTGTTAATAATGCTTGGGATGCCGCTGCAATCTGCTCGCGAACCTCGGGAGAACGTACCAGAATTGTCTTGTGCTCCATAAACTGGCATTGGCCAGCCGGTGCGCCAGGAGAGGATTGGGCTGATCGCCCAACCTCCAATGACCTGGTTGACAGCTCCGCTGGCATTCTTGCCCAGCATCTTGCCGCGGCCAAAAGGCAGATTGTAAACCGCGTAACTAGACACCACGTGGGTGGCGTCAGAGTAGCAAGGCGCCCACTCTGCCTTTTGGTCGTACACGTTCTGCCAGTATGCCGAGGCGCTCAGCGCATTGTTCCATGCGCCGTAATAACCGGTGCTATCGGACATGCACTTGGAGAACGTATAGGCGACCTGATACTGCAAATCGTGGCTCGCCTGTTTCTGCAGTACGGCCTGCAGCGCGTTGTACTTCATGTTGCCATTGGATTTAGTGCCTGAAACCGTCGCGCCAGGGCCGCCGTTGCCTAACACGTTGTACAGAGTTGGATTTGCAGAGAAATAGGGGCTAGAAGCGGTAACTCCAGGGGACACCAGCAATCTCTGTGCAAAATCAAACGGTACCATTAAATGCGTACCTTTCTGGCCCACGTATCCGATCTGGAAGGTCGTATTACCCGCGAATTGATGCTGGATTGTCAAATTCCACTGATCCGCGATAGCAGGCTGTACGTGGGGATCCCAGACTCGCAGGAAAGCGCCTGAATAGCAGTCATATGCAGGTGCATCGCAGGACGGCGAGCTAGCTGTGCCGACAATTCCATCCGACGTATCGGTTGCTGGAAGCGAAGTGCCGTTGTAGATCTGATTGATTTCTGGGGTAGTAAATGGTGGATTCAGCGTCAAGCGAAGGTTTGTACCGGTTCCTTCAAGGTAGGACGAGATGGTGAAAGCGCCGCGAATGACTGTTTTATCGCCCAGAGCAGCGGGAGTCCATGCGAAACCGATGCGAGGCTGGAAGTCTTTTCCTCCCCAGGTTCCATGGTAGAGAGCCCGGCTGGCTCCATTTTTGCCCGCGAGGTCGATGTTACCGGTAGTGAGGTTGTAGTTGGCCTGGTGGTTGTTCTGTTCAACCCAGGGACTGTGAGCATCGTAGCGCAAGCCAAGATTTAAGGTGAGGCGATCTGTCACGCGCCAAGTATCCTGCGCATAGATGCCGATTACATTGCTCGTCTGTTGCCAGGTTCCTCCCGTACTCACGCCGCGACCATATTGAAAGTCGAGGCCCAGAAAGAAGTCCGCGGCACCGTCGCCGCCGCTCGCACCAACTGCGGGCGCCGTGAACCTTCCATCGAAGTCCATCAACCCCAACTCGCCGTTGTTACCAGCGTAGAACGTCTTGATGTTCTGACGCCACAATTGACCACCAAATTTGAAGTTATGCCGGCCATGGGTCCAACTCACCGCATCTTCGAATTGCCAAACATGGTCATCGAAAAGTTGCGTGCTCTCCTGAGTACCGATGTTACTGACTACGGAGTTGGAGAAGTTCAAAGCAAGCATTCCCGGAAGATTGCCGGGATTGCCGTTTCCGATGCCTAGCGTGTTGCCGAACTGTCCCACGCTTGATCCCCAGCTATTGCCAGTACTCACTGTGACATGGCTCCAGCCGATTCGAGCGTCATTAACCAGGTTGTTGCCGATGGTTCGGCTCCAGTCGCCGACGGTGTTATAGATTGGCGTCTGCGAGTAGGAATCCGAGAGCAGTAGCTGTGAGTTGCTCAAGGGGTTGTTCTGATATTCACGGGTAAACCGATAGTAGATGGCGTCTTTTTGCGTGGGCTTAAAGTCGACCTTCAGGTCGCCTTGATCAACGTCCAATTTGGAAACGCTGGTATATACAGCGTTATTCTGCAGGTTTGTATTGACCGGGCTTGGGTAAAGCGAGGACGCGAAAAGCGCACTGGCTACCGGGCTGATCATGGCTAGCGGAATCTGGTTATTCGGGAAAGGCTGCCGCGTCGTGGCCGGCGCCGAGGAGGATGTGCAAGGCGCGGTAAAAGACGCGCAGGGGTTGTACAATTGAACGCCGACAGCCGAAAAATCACCGTTCCTCTCAGCAGCCGTAAAGACCGTATTTTGGTGCGAGGAACTCGGGTAATCAAAACGCTGTGCCTGATAGTCGGCGAAGAAGAACAGTTTGTTCTTGACGATTGGGCCGCCCAACGTGGCGCCAAACATATTCCAGCGCAATTTATTTCTAGGAAGCACCGGCATTGCGATTTTGTTCGACCAGTCGTTTGCGTTCAGAACGTCGTTGCGGAAGTACTCCCAAACGTCGCCGTGGTAAGCATTTGTACCCGACTTGATGACGGCATTGACAATTCCGCCTTCAAAGTTGCCGAATTCAGCCGGGGCGTTGTTGGTGATGAGGTTGAACTCCTCGATCGCATCGGGAGCAGGAGTGTAACCGAGCAAATTGTCGGACACCTGGTTATTGTCCATGCCATCGAGCAGGAAATTGTTCGCCTGCTCACGATTGCCATTGATGAGCGGACGCGAGCCATAACCGGCAGTGTTGTTCCCGCTGGTGAAACTGCTGGGATCGGTGGTCACCGAGCCTGGAGCAAGCAGCGTCAGCTGGACATAGTTGCGTGAGGCTAGCGGCATGTTGTCGTTCGTCGCCGCATTGATGATTGTGTCCACCTGAGTGGTCTCAGTCTTCAGCACGGGAGCCGCGCCGCTCACTTCCACCGTTTCGCTTATCTGCCCGACTTTCATCGCAACATCGATGCGGGCGACCTGGTTCAACGTCAGTACAAATTCCGGACGCGTGGCCGACGAAAAGCCGGATTTTTCGAATTTGAGAGTGTAGCTGCCAACAGGAAGGTGACCAATTAGATAGAGGCCGGTATCGTTAGTCGTGGCAGTGTAAACGATTCCCCGTTCCACCGAGGTTGCCGTAACAGTCGCGCCGGGAACCGACGCACCGCTTGGATCGGTTACTGTGCCACTAATGGAAGCGGTAACCTCCTGCCCCCACGCGAGTTGGAATATTCCAGTTGTGGCTACAAATACGGTAAGCAGTACGAGAAGTGAGCAGAAAAATCCAATCGACGGTCTTCTCATCACAAACCTCCATCCCAGGATGGGCATATGCTATATAGCAGGATGCAAGTCGTCGTCAAGAAAAAAATGTCGGGGAGAAGAAATTTTTTAGTAGAAAAGCACTAGCTAAGGAATGTCGGAGCATCTCTTCCTGGTTGCGGCACATTTTGGGGAACCAGTAGAACATGGGGGAACGTCTGGCACCAAATGCCACCTAAGTGTATGTATTTTATTTCGTTTGCCGGGCGCCGGAGCAATCCGGATTTCCGTTACTGCGACCGTTCGGGGTGCGATTGAAATTCTATTCTCCACGTTGAGCGAGTTGGCTCACAAGTTCCGGCCTATACAAATTTCTGTTGGAGCACTAGAGCACTTTGTAGTATGGTGCAGCCATCGAAGGGGGAGTTTTTCATGCCACAAGTCCGGAAGAACGGACTGCCCGCGTACAGGCGGATCCAAGGCACAATCGTCAAACGCCTCGAATTGGGCCAGCTAAAGCCGGGCGACATCGTCGACTCTGAACGCGAACTGGCAAGGATTCACGGAGTCAGCCTAATGACCGCGCGTCACGCGCTGGCGGCGTTAGAGCGTGAGGGAATGGTGGTGCGCCGCCGCGGGGCTGGCACGTTCGTTGCCCCTCCGAAGATTCATTTCAACAAGCTGATGAGCTATACGGAGCAGATGTCCGGCCGCGGGCTGGGCGCTTCTTCGAAGTTGCTTTCTCTGGGTGAGATTGACACAGAGCAGGAGGTTGCCGCTCGTCTCGGTCTGCCTGCCTCCAGCCGACTGATCAAGCTGGAACGGCTAAGGCTTGGCGGGGAGGAACCCTTTGCCATCGAGACGTGCTACCTATCTGCTGACGATTTCTCCGGCTTGACTCGAGCCCGGCTTGACCGAGTATCACTGTTTTCGATCCTGGAACACGACTACGGGCTCCGAATCGCACACGCCGACGAAGAAGTCGATGCGACTACTGCCGATCCTCAAACCGCTCGGCTTTTAGGAATCCCCGCGGACTCGCCTGTCCTGCGGATCCGGCAGGAGATCTATTCCACAAAAGGCAAGGTCGCGTTGTATGTGTTGGGGCTTTACCGATCGGACCGCCATACGTTGTTGATCCGCAGATTCCGCTAGTGACTCCGGCGACCTGCCTTGGCATTCGCCGCTTCTTCAGCTACCAGATCCACTCTTCCCGCAATCATTAAGTCCGGGATTACGAACTCGGTAAATCCGTCGTGCTTCACAGGAACGAGATTTTGGCAACACTCCTGTCCTGGCGTTTCATAGCGAATGGCAGAATACGATCCTTTGAGCTGCACTTGAACGCGAACCGGTTCGGCAGCGTAGTTAATGAGATTCAGCACCTTGAGCGCTTCGTCATGCACACGGTAGGGCACAGCAATCGTGGTCAGACCATTCCAGAGACTCATGACATTTTGTTTGCCCAGCAGACGCCTGACGTCCTGGGCAAACGTCTCGGGGTCAATCACGGGCTCTGAGAGCTCAAGCACCCTTCCCTTTCCAATTGCAAAGGACACGGTGTGTTCATTCATTCGCACAGGGTCATGAGTCTGCCAGGGATACGCACCATGCGCGTCCACTACCACAACAGTCTTGCCGTGATCGGCAAGATTGGCGATTCGCTTGTAGGCTGTGGGGTCACGCTTGGCGAATACGACGACCACGTCGAAAGCTTCAAGGTTCTCTACTCTCAGATCGGACGGTAGAAAAACCTTAAATTGGATGTTGTGACGGGCAAGCAGATTCATGACTTCATCGCTGGTATCGAGCTCATCGACCACAACTGCAACATTGGCGGCGGCTTCGAGCCCTTGCTCCCCTGCGTGTGCACAGAAATCGACATACGGCCGCACTTGCTTCCAAAATATCTTGGCCTGGGGATCCTGTTCACTGAGCGCTCTCTGCATGCCGTCCTCCAGCTCCAGTAACAGGTCAGCCTGGAAGGAACACGCCTCGGCAACTGCCAGTGAGTAATCCGCGGGAGTGATCGCTTGTTGCTGTCCCGGGTTCGATTCGTTCCACGAGAAGCTATAAAGGGGGAACTGTCCCGGATGAGATCTTTGTTGAACCCTGATGAGCGCAAGGTTCGTGTCAATCCACGGCTGCGCGGTGGGGCTAGAGACTTCAAGCACCGAACCGCGCTTAATCACCAGATTGCCTCTCATCTGCGGCTGCTTACCCCGATTGAGTACTAAGAATCTGACGTTCGGACGGGCGGACCGAAGCTGCTGAAACGCGCTCTCCCCCGCTGCGCGATCCGAGTCCGCAACGTCTAGTACCAGCCCTGCCAAGCCCTTCTCCTCGGCGCTCTCGGCAGCGGAGGCAGCCTGCTGCAAAGTCACCTCTGCATACACTCGATACCCTTGGCTGTGGGCAGCTTTCACGAAGGAAGAGGTCCCGCGATCCCATGAGACTACGAGATCACTAACCCCCAAGTCGCGGGCCGGCGGCAAGTCAGGTTGGGTCCAACGTACAAAAACGTTGCTCCAAGCAGTGGTGGAGAACATCAGAAAAAAGCAAAGAACCATCCTGTGCCAGATCATGCGGTTTGTTAATCCAGGTTGTGAGATTAGAACTTTCTGCCCATCAGAATCTGCGGTCCGCCGGTCACCATTTCCATCTGCGCATCGCGCGAAATCCAGATTGCCGAAACGTCAGGCATACGTTGGACCAACCCCTTGCCTTTCGCCGGGCCCAGCAGAAGGGATGTGGTTGAGAGCGCGTCTGAGAGCATCCCGGTTTGAGCAATGACACTGACTGCGAATTCTGTCCGCAGTGGTGTCCCTGTATCTGGATCAATGATATGTCCCGCTCTGTCTTCCCCTAGCAAAGAGGGCGCTGTTTGCTCGGAGGTGGAAACGCTCTCATCCTTGAGCATGACCTGCGGATCAATCTGCTGGGAAGGATCTCGCAGGTGTACAAGCCAGGCATTCTGACCGGGAGGCGAACCCATTGCCAGGATCGTGCTACCGCCCGCATTAATCAACGCATTGTGAATTCCCGAAGATCGCAGGACGTCCGCAGCCCGGTCGACAGCGTAACCCTTGCCGATGGCGCCAAGGTCTAACCGCAGGCATGAGGAGTGAAAAGTAATCTGGTCCGGAGGAGTCAACTCGATCTTCTCGTATCCGACGCAAGCTCTGGCGGCCTGTTGCTTCGCCAGCGATGGTGCACCTTCCCCAGCGATCGCAGCCTTCCACAAATCCACCAAAGGCGCGATGGAAACGTCGAATTTCCCGCCTGACAGCCTGGAAAACCGCACGGACTCCTCGACTACGCGGTACAAGTCAGACGGAACCTTTTCTTGATGAAAATGAGCGGAGCGGTTCAAGTCGCTCAGAGCGCTGTCAGCTTTATAGTTGCTCAGTAAGTTATCGACGCGAACAATTTCCTGAAATGCGTTCTCCAGCGCATCCGACGCGTGATTAGACGTTTGGTCATAGGCCGCAATCTCAAAGACTGTGCCCATGATGTATTTCTTTTTGTAAACAAGAAGTTGATTTTCTGAACTCCGAATGCTTGAAACGGTTGAGAAGAAAACAACGAATAGCACCGCCACCCTGTGTTTACCGCAGCGCATAAATCTCACCACTCAAGCTGGCCAGATAAATCGTCTCGCCCGCGAGCACGGGAACGGATTGAATTGCCCCGGCAAGACCGGCTCTCCATAAGATCTTGCCGTTGGAAATGTCCAGAGCAAACGTACCACCAGCCTGGATACACACAGCTCCATCGCCGACCGTCGGAGGTGAAGTGACCACCTCGCCCACACGGGTTTTCCAACGTAACTTTCCGGTTCGAGTCTCAAGCGCATAGAGGAAACCATCTTTGCTGCCAAATAACGTCAGGTCGCTGCAGATGGCGGGCGACGACGCAATGCCCAATCCTGTTTCGAACTTCCATCGCACCTCCCCCGTATTGGCGCTTATCGCATAGAAGAAAAAATCCTCTGAGCCGATCAGAATCAGGTCATCCGCTACTGCCGGCGACGAATCGATGCCGTTGCCAGTCGCCGTACTCCACAATACCTTCCCGGATGAAGAGTCGAGGCCATATACTTTGCCGTCTCCGCATCCCAGATAAAGTTGCCGCTCGGTGGCGTACATCGTCGAATAGATTCTTCCGCCGAGTTCCTGGACCCATCGTCTTTGCCCGCTGGCCGCGTCGACTGCATAGACTCTCGTGTCGGCACTTCCGAAAAAAACCACGCCGTTGCGCACAACCGGAGATGCCCAAACCTCAGCTCCTGTCGGAACCTCCCACAGCTTCGTTCCGTCGTGCCGATTGACTGCACACACTTGGCCGTCGTCGGATCCGAAAAGAATCTGGTCTGCAAACAGTGACGGAGTGGAATGAGACTGACCGCCGGCCTGAAATTTCCACTTTGCAGTGCCTGTGGCGACATCAATGGCGTGCAGTACACCGGCCACAGAGATGACATATAAGTTGCCGTCTTTGAGGATAGGTGCTGAACGTACAGAACCACCGGCACGAAATTGCCACACCGCCCGTTCTGGCGAGCGCGCGGGATATGGCTTCTGCCCTCCGCTGCGCGCGTTGTCTTTGAGCAGGGTGGGCCAGTCTTCTACAGATTTGGAATTGTCTGTTTCCTTCATCATCAAGATTCAGGCAGAGAGAACACGATGATCGATTTGTTTCAGGTCGGAGACGCCAAGCCCGAGGTGCCCGGCTGCCGCAATGTGCCCTGGCTGCCGATAGAACAGATTCTTCGATGCGTCGCGATGAAATTCATCATTGTCCGCCGTAATGCTCTTTGGATCGTGCTGCCACAAGGAAGTCGCGCCCCGCTCCAGCCGGGTCTTTTCAATCGCCTCCAGTTCGATAGTGTCCATCGCGACCGGATCCGTCGCCACCAGCAAAATACCGGGTTGATCGATAAAGTCTTGCACTTGGGTCAGCGGACCGCCGTGCCACACTTGCCGCATGCCGTCCATGATATGCAGCACAGATTTTGACCGTAAGGGTTCGACCGTACACATCATCCCGATCAATGGGTTCGTAAAAGAATAGGGCGCGCGATGGGTACGGGCGACATTGTTGAACGTTCCGTACGCCAGATTCTTGAGAGCTCCCGTGACACCGGAAGCCGAGTGATCCTTCATCGTCGGCACATTAATAATCTTGTTGAGCTCCTGGGCTACGATATTCGCCATATACGAGCGGGTTTCCCACTCTCCAAAAAAGTTCGCATCACAGTAGACATTTGATTCGTAACCGCCACCGCTCGCGAATGCCTCCTGGATGCCTACAATTCGAATCCCTGCGGGCAGCAATGCTTGATAGCTAGCGAGGTCAATCTCGTAGGAATACCGGTCGTACACAACGATGTTTCGCGCGGGAACACCGAGCGACTCAACTGCGCTGATGATTTCGCGCACAATCTCGGGGGACGAACAACATGCCGGTGCGCCCGATGGATTGATCTTGATTCCGACAACATCGCCCGGCTGAATGAACTTCGCCCACGCCTCGCGCGCGGACTTCTCTCCCGTTAGCTCTTTCATGGCCTGTTCGAGCATATGACCCACAACAGGCTGCGAAACACGGTTGCGTGCGATGGCGCTCGATTCGCGGATCTCGATGACTCGCGCAGGAAACAGGCCTGGCATGCCTAATGGCGAGGGTTTGTAGTCGGCAAGTCCTCGAAGTTCGATAGGCGGAACGCCAGTCGGAGCAGATTCAGCCCTGATCATCGGATCCAGCCCCTGCATCAGCAACGAGGCGCTTCCAATGCAACCGGCCTTCACGAAAGTACGACGATCCATGAGTTGATTCCCGATCCGAAGCTTGCAGCCGGTCGGATCGAACTTACAAAACAGCGATCAGACTACGATAGCGGCGATCTTCTTTACAACCCTCTCCCAACTTGACTCGGCAGGAAGGGTGACAATCTTAACCGTAGTAGATACACTCTTTTCGCTTCGACAAACAAGAAAAGGCCTATGAAGAACAGGATCAACATCACGCCCGCAATCATTGCAGTGCTCGCAATCGCCCTCGGATCTCCGGTTGTTGCGATTGCCCAGACGACGCGCTACGACCTGCTGTTGAAAGGCGGCCATGTGATTGACCCCGCCAATCAGATCGACGAAGTAAGAGATGTCGGTGTTCTCCAGGGTAAGATTGCTGCCGTCGAGAAAAACATTCCGGCTGATCAGGCCAGGAAGGTTGTGGATGTCTCGAGTCTCTATGTAACGCCCGGGCTGATTGATATTCATTATCATGTCGGGCATGGCGGAGCGCCGCTAGATTGGTTCGCGCCCGACGCGCGAGTGCATGCTTTGCCACTTGGAATTCCGGCCGATCTGGCGTTGCAGTCCGGTGTGACCACCATCGTAGATGCCGGCACCTCCGGTGCGGAAACGTTCCTCCAGGAAAAGGAAGAAGTCATTGACCGCGCCAGAGTGCGCGTGTTGGCTTTCCTGAACATCGTGGCTAATGGCATGAACGGTGCGCTTGAGCAAAGCCTGGACCAGATGGATGTAAAGCTCTGTGTCGACACCATTAAGAAATATCCCGACCTCATTGTGGGAGTAAAAACCGCCCACTACTGGACCCGGGAGCCCTGGGATCCTGAACACGTGCCCTGGGCTGCGGTGGACCGCGCCATTGAATGCGGCATTCTCACAAATAGTCCGGTCATGTTCGATTTCTGGCCGCGACCGGACCGAACGTACGAGGACCTGATATTAAAGAAAATGCGAGCGGGCGACATTCACACTCACGTCTTCGCTCAACAATTTCCTATTATTCTTCCCGATGGAAAAATCAATCCCGCCCTGGCGCAGGCGCGGGCCCGCGGCGTCATTTTTGATGTCGGGCATGGAAGCGGCAGCTTCTGGTTTCGCAATGCAGTGCCAGCTGAGAAGCAAGGTTTTATCCCCGACTCCATCTCTACTGACTTGCATACCGGCAATTACACAGTCGTCAGCATGAACAATGTGATGTCGAAATTCTTGGCAATGGGCGTGCCTCTGGTCGATGTCATTCGCCGCTCCACCATCAATCCGGCACGGGAGATTCACCGGCCGGACCTGGGAACATTGTCGATCGGCCAGGATGCGGATATTGCAGTGCTGGAACTGACGCAAGGGCACTTCAGTTACATTGATTGCGGCGTTGCCAAAATGGAGGCCAATGTACGATTGTCGGCCCGCATGACGATCCGGGCGGGGCGCATTTCATACGATCCTTCTGGACTCAGTATGGTGGAGTGGGAGAAAGCACGTCCGCAATATTTTACAATTCCCGATCGCGGTGAGTCGTTGCCGGCCAGAGCGGACGACTACCCACGGGACTGAATTCTTTAGAGGCAGATGTTGTTGAGGGGGACCAACCATGCAAACGATGAATCGGCGAAGGCTCCTGCGTAATGGAGTGCAAGCGGTTCTTGCGGGAGGCGTGGCACTTTCTGGAATTCCCAATCTAGAAGCGCAGGGATCGGCCAAATCGCCGTCTAAGGCCGTGGACTATTACCAGAAGCTTGGGGTGACTCCGTTCATCAATGCGGCCGGCACTTACACTGTCCTTTCCGCTTCGACCATGCCCAATGAGGTGCGGGCGGCCGTCGAGCTCGCGGCGAGGCAGCCCGTAAATCTCAACGAACTCCTCGATGCGTCGGGCTCGTATCTAGCAAAACGACTTCAATGTGAGGCCGCTCTCGTAACTTCCGGCGCTGCCGCTGCGCTCGTGGTGGGAACCGCAGCGTGCGTCACCATGGGAAATGCGCAGCACGTTCTGGACATTCCAACGGATATGTCCCAGCTTAAAAATGAAGTGATCGTTCAAAAAGGGCATCGTTATGGATATGACCATGCCGTCCGTAATTGCGGCGTTGTTTTTGTGGAAGTGGAGACGCTTGAGCAGTACGAACAAGCGTTCACTGAGCATACGGTGATGGCCCATTTTTTTAATGCTGGGACTGGAAAGATCAGTCGCGAAGACTGGGTGCGAGTGGCTCACACGCGTGGAGTGCCCTGTTTCAACGACGCTGCGGCCGATGTCCCGCCGATCTCCAATCTATGGAACTACACCCAGATGGGCTTCGATCTAGTGACCTTTTCTGGGGGAAAGGGTCTTCGCGGACCGCAGTGTACTGGTCTGTTATTGGGAAGAAAGGACCTGATCGAAGCGGCCAGGAAAAACAACTCGCCCAACTCCAATACTATCGGGCGCGGAATGAAGGTAGCGAAGGAAGAAATTGTGGGATTAGTGGCCGCTGTGGACTGGTTTCTTAAGCAGGATGATGCCGCTATCGAAGCACAGTGCCGGCAGCGGGCTGATCGTATTGCCAAATACCTGAGCGCGATTCCGACAGTGCAGACTCAGATCTTTGTTCCTGAAGTTGCGAATCATGTTCCGCACCTTCTCATCACGTACGATCAGAACCGGGTCAAGATCGCTGCCGCCGAGGTCATGCAAAGGATGCGCACGGGCAAGCCGCGAATTGAACTGAACCCATCCACTGGAGGCCCTCCCGCAAGTGCTGGACTGCCAGGCGGAACGAATACGATTGTCGTCGGGGTTTGGATGTTGCAGCCGGGAGAAGACCTGGTGGTTGCAAAACGTTTACGAGAAGTCTTTCAAGGGGCAGTCGCTTCGTAGTGATGGACAAAATCTAACGCTCGACCATCCGGTAAAGTCTCAGGGTTGCCGTCCCGAAATGCGCTGTATTTGCAGATGATCATTCCCTTCTTCGACCAGATAGAACTTGTCAGCTTCAACGTCGCGAAAAGTCTGACGCTGGCCGCTCGGCCACGTGACCTCGACAATTTCGGCACGCTTGGCTTTGGCAATACCGAAATTGGCGCGCAGGTCGCTTTGTGAAAGATAACTTCCGCCACCCGCAATCTCACGTATTTGCGACGTTGGGCCCGTCACTACGCGTACGCGGGCGCCGATAGCATCCCGATTACTCTTCTTTCCTGACAGCTTGAAATTCAGGAAGTGATTCCCGTTGGCACCGCTGTTGTGAAGCAGAAGGGGCGAATCTCCATTGTTCGCGATGACGATGTCCATAAACCCGTCGTTGTCGAAATCGGCAAAAGCTGCGCCGCGTCCCACGTAGGGCGTTTCAAATCCCGTACCACTAGATTTGCCCACCTCTGCGAATTTTCCGTTTCCTTCGTTGTGGAACAGCGAATTGAGCTGCCGATAATGGGTTCCGGGCGTGGCCTGCTCTACCTCGGGGTACACATGCCCGTTGGCGATGAAAATATCCAACCACCCGTCATTGTCGTAATCGAAGAAACCGCCGCCGAAACTAAGCACGTCCCGCGTCGGTCGGGTGATCCCCGCGTCATCGCTCACCTCGTCAAAGAATCCTTTCCCATCGTTGCGCCAAATGTGATCAGAGGAGCGCTGAAAGTCGGAAATATAGAGGTCGAGTTGTCCATCATTGTCGTAATCACCCAGAGAGATGCACATCGCAGCCATGACCGTTCCCCGGGACGTCACAGCCATGCCTGCGCTGAGACCAATCTCTTTAAAAGTACCGTTGCGTTCGTTGTGATAGAGATAGGCATTCAGCCCATCGTTTGCTACAAACAAGTCAGGCCAGCCATCATTGTCGTAATCAGCAGCCTGCACGGAAAGATTCTTACCTTGTGGCTGATAGATCCCAGCGGTCTGGGTCACGTTGGTGAACGTGCCGTCGTGATTGTTGCGATACAGCGCATCGGGACTTCCCTTGTACTCGCTGGGAGCACAACTGCTCAGCACTTCACCCAACTTGCAGTAACGCTTGTCGCCGAGATTCACGTAGCTGCCCACATACAGATCGAGCCAACCGTCCCGATCGTAATCGAAGAATGTCGCCCCTGAATGAAACAGACCCGATTCCAAGCCGCCAACCCCGGCCTTGTCCGTGACGTCGGTAAATGTTCCGTTACCGTTGTTGTGGTACAAGACATTCTTGCCGTACTGAGTGACAAAAAGATCGGGGAAACCGTCATTGTCAAAATCTCCCCATACGCAGCCCAATCCGTAGCCTGTTCCGGGCACGCCCGCTTTTTCCGTTACGTCAGTAAAAGTACCGTCGCGGTTGTTGCGATAAAGGGCATTCGTAACAGAAATACCGCGACCGTAGAGGTCTCTTCCGTTGACGAAATAAATATCTTGCCAGCCATCCCCATCGAAATCGGCAACGCACAAGCCCGGACCAAATTCCTCCCGATTAATCGAGATGCCATTGTTCCCTTTGAAGTGTTTGAACTTGATGCCGGCCGCTGCCGTCACATTTGTAAACTCGACCGACCCGACGCGCGGGCTCTGTGCAGACAGTGCCGGGATGAAGGTTAAACAGATTGCCGCCAACGAAAGCATCGGCACTCGAATGAATTTTGCCGGAATCGGCCAAAGCCGAGGCTTACAGCTTCTACTCGAATGCGGAGACATTGTTAGTTGGCGTTGATTCGGCTTTTGCTGCTCACATCTTCTTTTGATTATCGATTGCCGCCAGAAAGCTCCATTCGCATCAGGTGATACGTCAACAGTTGGTCAGGTTGCAGGAAGGCCTCCCGAAATTCTCTCTCCGCCCGCTGAGTGTTGCCTAGGGCACGGTCGAGCATCGCTGCACTGTAGAGCAGCCATCCCGTTCTTGAACTCATGTCACCGTTGCTCTTTGTGCGCTCGAGTATGTTCTCCAATCTCTGCTTTGCCGCACGTTCATCGAAATCGGGCAGCTCTTGCGATGCTCTCCAGGACCAAACTGCATCTTCCGGTCTCGACTGATCAGCCGCCTGCTTGAACCTGCTGCGCGCTCGTTCGGGCTGGTTGCAGCTCTTATACACACTTCCCAGAAGATACGTAAATCTGGCAGATCGCAAAAATGGCTCGAGTCCATCGCGCGTAAACGCCAGATCGGACACTGGCTCTGCAAGGTGATCGGCTACATTGGTGGCCTCAGGGCACTGCCCTTGATGTGCGTACGACAAGGCTTGCTGGATCTGCATTTCCAGCCATACCTGTCGGACATTCGTTCCGCCCTCCGCGCGCTGGAAGAACCGATTGTGGAACAGGGCGGCCGCTTTCTCGAACTCTCCGGCCTCGGTCAGATTCAGAATGAGTTCATACACCAGAGGAGAGGGCATGTTGGCGCGATCGGGATAGCGCTCCAGCGCGGCTATGCGTTCCTGCGGCGGACGTTGCAAGATGCTCAAGGTCTGATCCATTCCCGTATACAGCTCGACATTCTGAGGATCAGTGCGAAGACCTTCCTGAAAAGCCGCCAATGCCTGTTCGGCATTTTCCTTTTCGTGCAACAGCGCGCGGCCCAGGCTGGCATGCAGAACGGGAATCTGGGGATTTAACCGTCGCGCCTGTTCCCACTCGGCAAGAGCTTCGTCCGTCATTCCCTTCGAGAAGTAAATCGTTCCGAGCAGGTAATGTGCGCTCGAGTCCTGCGAATTCGCACGCAGCGCTGCAGTTAAGACCTCAAGGTCTTCTGCACGATTAGGAAATACGTAGTTCGCGGAGAGCTTCGAAGCGGCGCTGAAATCGGCAGAAGCGGACTGCCCCAGCTTTTCCCGGCAATATCCGCGATAGTAGCCGACCATTGGATGTTTGTCCGGAGGAGGCACGCCGGGTTCGCTTTCATCGACGACCGCCGCAGGGTACGCGCGTGAGAGAACATCCAGCGCTTCTGAGTACATTCCCAGCCGCACATATTCCGCCGCGACATTCAACACCCGCTCGGCGTCATCCGCGAGATGATGCAGGTCCGCTCTGCCCACCTGTTCTAGCAGGAAATAGCTCTGAGGAAATCGCGCCAGCCATTGTTGAGCAAGTCTTTGGGATTTTTCTTTCTGCCCTTCCGCTCGCAGGACCGCTGCCAACTCTTCCGCCGTGCGAAGATCGTCTGGAGCCGAATGGTTGGCTTCCAGCAAGTAAGACTCCGCCTCTTTCAAATTTCTTTCGCGTGCCGACAGTTCCGCCAGTCGCAGTCCGGCGGCCGCGCGGAAGGCAGGCAGCCGCGCAGCGGCCTCATAGGACTCTCGCGCCTCGCTACTCTGGCCGAGACCGTCGTACGCAATTCCGAGGTAATAGGCAACTCCAGCGTTAGACGTGTTGCGAGCGTAGACGGGCTCGAGAAGGCTCTTCGCTTCTTTGAAACGCAGCAAACCGGCAGATAAGCGCCCGGCCGCCTTGCGCCCCTGAATGCTCTCCGGAAACTTCGCTAGAGCGTCGTGATACGTTTGCAACGCCATCAACAAGTTCCCATCAAGTTCCTGTTCATTCCCCAATTGAAGCCAGTCATCCTCAGTGCGATGCTCTGGATCTGGCATCTGATACGAAACCTGTGGACCGACGTGAACCTGCTCAGCGGGGGTCCAGTCGTATTGGCCCTCAGTGTGGCGAAGCAGAACTGTATTGTTCGCGTCACGCAGTTCGAATGTATATTTCTGATGTGCGTCCGCATTCGGTACTTCGTGCGACCAGGTACGCCGTGGCGTGAGGCTGGCTGTTTCGCGAAAAACTTCTTGCTCTCCGGCCAAGAGGCGCAGCGTCGCTCCAGAAACATCCTGATTCACATTCAGACCTGCTACCAGCGCACTCTCTTTCCGGCTCAAATGAACCACCCCGACGAGGTTCGCCCTTGATATCCCGCCGATGTCGCGAACCGGCATCCAGAACTCAGAGAAGCTTATGGTTTGCCGTGGCTCGAGAAAGGCGTAGGTCTCCTGATTGCGGAAGAGTCCGGCCTGCACTTCCACGTAGGCGCTGTTGTTATCAGAGAGAGTCTTTCTCCAATCCAGTCCGTCTGGATCGGTGCCCCACGACCAGATTTTCTTCGCGGGAAGTTGCGCATAATCCGCATAGTGCACAGTTCCCGTGTTGGTGTGAGGGTGCCAGACGCCCATGAAAGGTTCGCGGCTTCCGTACACAAAGGACGAGACTGGCCCCTTGGTTTGATTCTTCACAATGCTGAGATCGTTGCCGTCGGCATCGATTGGCCAAGGCTGTATATCTCGAAAGCCGTGACTCGCTATGAATCGCATTGGGTACTGAACGCGCGAATCATCCCACACTTGAACTCCGGCGTTATTCCACCAGTAAAAGCGGTGCCGAACATCGCTGCGATTGTTCAGCGTTACCTTCTGTTCGAGAACTGTGGAATGAGGACGCAGTACGAGTTCCACCGACCACTGCATTCCATAGACCCGGTCGACGTTGCTCACGAAAACGGATGCGCTGCCGTCATCTTTTTGTCCGAACGCAAAATCAACCGGAGAAAGACTGACCCAATTGTGGGAAACGGGGAAGTTGAACTCGATGCCAAAAGCGGCCCATGCACCCCGATAGGAGATATCGGCCTTCTTGATGGATGGATTCTCATAAAACATCGGCTGACCACTGATCTTGTCTGTGCAGGTATAGACATGGCCTCCAAGATCGGGCAGGACCGAGCACTTCACGTACTCATTTTCCAGAAAGACAGCGCGCCACGCATGATCCTTGCGCTGGTCGGTCAGGTGGTCGCGGAGCGTGTAAGGATAGTCGAAGCGGCTGTTTGCATACTGATCGAATGGCGGATTTGGATCGGGCGCGCCCTCCTCATAGGTAGGCAAGGTCAACGTGCCCTGCCAAACCTTCACCTGGGCTGTGGCAAGAGAGAACGACAAGAGCAAGAATGCTGCGGGAATTTTGAGTGTCATCATCGATTGTCGGGTCTGCAGCCAATGAACTGGCACCGACATTATCCAACAACACTTCTGCCAAGGGTCACTTTTTCGCCCTGAACAGTTTGACTCCCGCCGCCGGCACTACAAATTCTTGCCGCCACGAAACTTAGGAACTCGCTGGAGCGAGGCTCTGGACACTCGGGGTGTCCCCGCCGAGCCAGTCGGGATGCTTTGCCGTGGAATCGAAGTGCGATGATGTCTTGAACAGTTCGTACTTTCCGGCCATGGCAACTTCCTTGGTCTTCGCCAGCAGTTGTGCGATCTGTTCTCGATTCATCGGCTGGAATGTCTTCACCGCTTCGATGCCCTGGTCGAGAATTTCCGGCTTATCAATACCGGTGATGACGACGGAGGTGGGCAGGCTCAAGGCGTAGTGCAGACATTCGATGGGCGATACGGTTTTGCTCTTCAAAATGACTCCGTCGCCCATGGATTTCATGCCCAGCACGCCGATTTCGTCCTTCACCAGTTCGGGCAGCACCATTTGCGCGAAACTGCGAAAGTGGGCGTCCATTACATTCAGGGGCATTTGAACCGTGTCGAAGTGAAAGCCGTGTTCCGCGGCGACTTTCAACGTGTACAGATGGATGTGGGGATCTTTGTGACCGGTGAATCCGATATAGCGAATTTTGCCCGCCTTCCTGGCAGCGATGGTGGCTTCCATCGCGCCGCCATCGGCAAAGATACGATCGGGATCGTCGAACCGGATAACTTCATGATGCTGCACCAAATCAATATGGTCGGTCTGAAGTCGCTCCAGAGAGGTCTCGATTTGGCGCGCTGCGACTTCTTTGGTGCGGCCATCGATCTTGGTCATCAGAAATACTTTCTGACGATATCCATCCTTCAACGCCTTCCCCATTCGGATTTCACTTTGGCCTTCGTTGTAATCCCAACTGTTGTCCATGAAAGTGATACCACGATCAATGGCGGAGCGTATCAAACGGATGCTAACATCCTCGGTGAGACCATGCTGCCCGAGATGGAAACCTCCCATGCCAATCGCCGATACTTCCTCACCCGTACGGCCTAGTTTGCGGTACAGCATGTCGCCCTTCCGGGTTCCGGCGGAAGACGTAAGCGGAATCTGTTGCATGGAATTGTTCTCCTGAGACCCGGCCGGTTTAGTTTGTGCCGTGGCGGGCAGCGTTGAAGCGGCACCACAGATCGCAGCGACCTTGAAGAATTCTCGACGTTTCATTCGTGCACCTGGCCATTATTGTTTGACATTCGATGCTGACTCCGGAGGGGATGTTGCAGCCTTCCTCATTCAAGCGTCTTGCGATTCACGTAAGCTGGGCCTCATAGCAGCGACAACCGCCGGGCGCAGTCCACCATGATTTCCGCCTCCCATGCGGGACGCTGTGGGTTGCTAAGGTGTGTCCGATCGCTGGGAATCCGTCCGATCAGCTTCAGGAACACCGCGGCAGAATGCTTGTAGGCGGGAACCGGCGCGCGAAAAGCGACGTTTCCCAAATGCTGCAGAGCATCGGATAGGGCGTAGTACTCGGGGTCCCCGGCCTCCCACAGTTGATCGCGCGCGGCGAACTTCTCAGGCGCGAAGGCGGCAAGCCCCAGCAAGTAGTCCGACCCGTATTCGATCATGTTGATTCCCAGGTCGTTCCCCGTGTAGATACGGAAGTCTGGGCGGCATGCATCGCGAAGGGCAAGTCGTTCAAGTTCCAGAATACGGTCGAGGGACGAGTGTTTCATCCCCTTAATCTCCGGGATGTCCATTAAGCGCCGCACCGTTTGGTTGTCATAGATCTCACCGTTGGCGGCAAACATCGGACCTAATTCGAACGCCAACACATGCGGATAGTCTCGACATATCTCTCGATACGCATCCGCTATTTTTTCCGAGGATTTACCGTGCAGGCGAGCTGTCTGGAACAGAATCGGAATGCCGTCAAAACGAAGAATCGTGTCGATCTGCTGTCGATACAGCATGACCACATCGTCGCCGGCTTGATGTTCAATATAAGCGCCCGCCACGAATGGGATCCCTCTTCCGAGAGCCTGCCGCGTCCAGTTCAGTACTTCTTGTTTTTCCGCATCGTTCAAGTAATTCACATAGCCGGTGTCCATGTTGACAGCATTCATCAGCCCCGCTCGATGGGTGGAAGCCAAATGCTTCGCAAACGCATCGACAGCGATCCGGCCATCTGCCTCGTAGGGCAGCAAGGCGGCGGCAATGCCATGAACTTTGCGTCGCGGCTTTTGGCGCGCGATCAGATGATCAATCGTCATTTGTCCGCTCTGGGCGCGCGTATTCGTGAGATCTCCGATGTCAGCCCCTTCTTGGCTGCTCTCAATTTATCCGCTAAGGCAGAGTACTTGTAATACTCGTCCAACGGATAGCAACCGGAGGGCAATCCGTTGCGTGGAGCGGTGGTGCAATCGCTGAAGGTCCTGCAGATACGCTTGCGCTGAATCTCGCCGCACTCGGATGCTTCCCAAAGGAACTCAGGATAAGTGAGCACCATCCTGCCGAGACCCACGAAGTCAACCCAGCCCTCGCGTACGGCAGCTTGCGCTACGTGAGGGAGGAAGTCTTGCAGGTAGGTATACGCGGATCCCACCACGAGCAAATCTGGGAACCGCTGCTTGAGGTCACGGGTCACTGCCATCTGCCGGGCAACTCCAACCAGCGGGTCTTCGGGTGGCAGATATCCATCAGAAGGTGGATACAGCGCCGGTCGTTGGATATGCGGATTGTAGTAAGGGCTGCCAGCGGTGATGTTCACCAACTGAATTCCGAGTTCCTCAAGCAACGACAAGAAGCGTTCCGGCTCATTCAAGTCGCTATCCGTCGGGTCGAGCGGATTCACGCCAAAGGCCCAACGGTAGGGGAGCAGGTCGGGACGCGTCTCCGCGATTCCGGTCGAAGGCTTCCCGTTGACACTCCGACTCGAATCACTGCTGAAGGGCACAGTATCGATCGCCGAAAGCCGCACACCAATGTGCAATCCCGGACAGCGCGAACGGATTCCTTGCACGACCTCGCGAAGAAAGCGGGTTCGGCCTTCGAAAGTTCCGCCGTAACGTCCTTCGCGCGTGTACGCGCTGAGAAATTCATGACCCAGATAGCCATGGCAGTGCTTGATGTCTACGAAATCAAAACCTGAGTGCCAAGCCAGGAACGCGGCGCGATGGAAATCTTCGATGATCGACTCGATTTCCGCGTCGGTGAGCAGGGGGTAGTCGGGAGGCAATTGCAGGCGCCGGTCCAGGAATGGATGGTGATAAAGAATGCGAGGTTCGGGGCGGGCGTGCTCGTTAGGGCGGCAGTAACGCCCGGAGTGCGTCAACTGCAAACCAATGACTAACCCATCGTCGCTACCGGTGGTCAGGATATGTTCGCGCCTTAGAACAGTCCGCAAGTTGGTAAGGTTTTCCTGCGTTTTGGGCGCGGCGAGTAGCTGATTCGGGTTGGCTCGTCCTTCGTGGGAAACCGCAACCGCTTCTCCACCCCAAACCAGTTTGCCGCCGCTACGACCGAACCGCTGCCATCGTCGAACGGTGTTTTCCGAAGGGGCACCATCCGGAGTCGCGTCCCAACCTTCCATGGGTTGAACGGCAATGCGGTTGGCGATTTTGAATGGACCGCGTTGCAGCGGCCAGCGCAGCGGGGATTGGTCTCCCGTTGCAATCTGGTGATCACAGGGGATCTGCAGACCGAGGGCCTGCACGTGATCCTGAAAGCGCCCGACGTCCTTGAGGCTGCCCAGACGAAGGATTGCTTCAGCGCTCATGCTGCGCTCCGCCGGCCTGGTAAACCCAAAACGGCAACTGCGCCCAGCAACGCGACCACCACCAGGACGATGCAACTCTCGCGATAGCTTCCAGTAGCGTCTCGTAAGTGGCCAATCAACCACGGCGCGGCAGCTTCCGCGACACCTCCCGCCGTCAGGATTACACCCAGCAATCTTCCTAGGATTTCGATCCCAAAGATTTCGGCCGTTATTAGAGGAATGATCATGTAATCGCCCCCGAGACCGATTCCAAAAATCGCAGCGGAAAGATAGAGGACAAGGCGTGATGTCCCGAGGAACAACAGGGGAATGCCAGCGGCAACGAGCAGGTATGTCAGGAGCATGACATGTTTTTTTGAGAAACGATCAGCGAGCCAACCCATGAGCAGCCGGCCAGCGATACTAAAGGCCAGCACCATCGACAAGACGCTTGCGGCATCCCGTTGCGTGAAGTGGCGGTCAAGACTCAACAAGAGCTTCATATTCTGCTGCGTGCCACTAATGGCAGCAACTGAGCACATACTTCCAAAAGTGAGCAAATAGAACGACAGTCTCTTGAATGCAGCCTTCGGACTAGGAACGTTATCCCTTCTATTTGTTGTTATCGCTCGTGGCGTCTCTTTCACCAACCACGCCAAGGGGAGTGAGACGGCTACGATTGCGAAGCCCAAAATTTGCAGGGCGGCCTGCCATCCGAAATGCTGAACAAGCGCGTGCGATATCCACGGGACGGTTGCTCCTCCAATACCGATTCCGAGGTAGGCGACGCCCATCGCCTTTCCGCGTGCCCGGTCGAACCGCTCCGTCAACAAAACCTGGTTAGGAAGTGGGCCTCCACACACATAGCCAAGCGCGTTAAAGAAATAGAAGAAGTAAAACATGCCGAGGGTTGAGATCGAACCCAGTCCCACCAGCGCAGCCCCAGCCATCAATATCCCGATCATCATCAATCGACGGGGCCCAAAGCGGTCGACAATCCATCCTGCGAGGAAACCGAAGATAGGACCGACGATCAGTTTGCTCAGCGCGTTGCCTGACGTCACTTGAGCACGCGTCCAACCGAATTGTTGGACCATGAAGTCGTAATAGAAAGGTAGGCCCCAGAGAGCAACACCAACAATGCAGAAGAGCACCACAAAAGCCGTCGCCAGTGCCTGGTACGCTTCGCGCTGGTTCGCCGGAGACTGAATGACACTCTGCCCGGGCTCTTTCCGCACCTCGCAGATGGATGCCAGCGACGTCACCTTCTCTTCGCTTCCCGGTTCCATCATGGGGTGTCAGTGTAGCGTACAGAGAATTGATCCAGCGGACATTTTAGGCGTCATCGTTCGGCCGGGCCGAGGGTTCCTCGAAGCACCGTGACAGAAGCGGCCGGCAGATCGTAGTTCGTGCCTTGCTCAGCTTGGAGCATTGAAGTCTTGGGCGGCCCGTCAGGATCAGCGTGTCCCTTCTTTCGATCCGGATGCCACTGGTACTGCTCTTTGCCGAACGTGATCACTGTGACTTGGCCGGTGAACGATACATCCTGATTCGTCTGCGAATCATGAAACTGAACGCGCACAGGGTGGGTGTGATCGTGGTCCTTGTTAACCAGCATCAGAGCCCACTGGCCGTCTGGACGATGTAGTGCGTAAGCGGTCACCAGCATGTTTCCCTCAGCGTCACGCACATCACTCGTAGCCCGGTAAAGCTGATGCTCGGCGTCTTTCGGCTGCGACCACTCTTGGGTCAAAAGTTGAGCGGCGAAAAATTGCGACGTGGGCTGCACGATCTGGTACTGATCATCGACCATGAACAGGTGATAGGTTCCCCAACTGTTTCGGCAAATTGGGTGAGGCGGAGAGTAGGACAGAGCGTGGTAATAATGAGTGGACTGCCCGCCGGCGGTAAGAAATCCGGCAAAGGAATCAGCAAGCCATAGGGCGCCGAAGATATCCACCGAAGCCTCGCCTCCGTGCGCGTTGGTTTCCGTGTCCAGCAAAGGCGTTCCGGGTGGCAAGCCGTCATCCCGCCATACCTTCATAATGTGGGTGATCAGCTCCGGCTCCTGATACAGGTTCTTCCACGGCGTTTCGCACCCGTCGTACGGATAATGCTCGAACGACATGAACGACAAATCCTGCAGTCGATTGTGGGCTCGCAGATAGTCGAGAAATCGCCCCAGCCACGAGGTACGCCCTTGCGCATCGGGCCACGCCTTTATGTCTTCTGTGACGCCCTGAAAAGCAGGTCCCCCCAGTTTGAAGCCACCGTCCACCTGATGAAGAGCGCTGGCAAATTGTAAGTACAGGGAACCGTAGTCCTCCGGGAGCATGTATTGCCCGTCCGCCTCCTCGCCCATCTCGATATAAGAAACCGGATAACCCTGCTTCTTGATGTAGCTCATCTGCGCAGCCGCGTCTTCCGGCGTGCTGTAAAGCAATGCGACGGGCACAATGGCGGGAAGGTCGCGAGTGATTCCGCTGGTGAAGAAGAGATCGAAGCCCGGTTGATCGCCAGATTCCATGTGGTCAGGGGCGACATACAAATCGGACGGCTCGTGCCACGGGTCCACCGATGAGCACAACGTGAGCGTCTGCTTCTGGTCGGGAGAGTGGTGGAGGATGTCTCTGAGTTCGTGTTTCGCGTCGATCGTTCCCAGATAAAGCTCGCGAATTGCATATCCCACGCAGTTGCGGCGGTCAGTGGAGCCATGAGTGTCGCAGGTATTCGAGGAACGAGTCATCAAGACTCGAGCAAACTTTGTAGATACAGGCGATGACGACAAGAGCAGAGTCGAGTCTCCTCCCTTCCCGTCTGTAACCGTCCCCGAAGGAAAATCCTTCCATTCACCTTTGTCCTGCTCGTCCATGGCATCGCCGTCTCCAACCCAGTACTGGATCTGGAAGTCGCGGGCATACGGATCCGCCCACTGGATGCGGATTCCATTGATGTTCTCTTTTTTGTCGAGCGCAACAACCACCCATTGCGGATGGAGGGAATCCTCCTCCCCTGTGAAGCCACTCGTCAGATACGGATTACTCTTCCAGTATGTGTTGACGTCTCCGTCGTCGAGGCGGGAATAGCCGTCGAACTCGCTGCCTCCGTTGCGCGTGAATCCACGGTGGGGCAGCGAGTAGCCGTAGGAGTGGCGGATCATCTCGCTGGTTGGAGTTTTGTCTCCCGTGAAATAACCTTTGCCGCCAAGATCGCTCCAGGTGCCTTTCGGATTCCAGTGCCAGGCCTGCACGAACAGATCAGTATTCTGGCGATAGCTGATGGTTCCCCATCCTGCCGAGAGCACCTTCTGGATCTGATCAGCACGAAAGAAGACGTCGGTGGCGTTGCTTGGAACACGATCGACTGTGGATCCCAATGCGCGAAGAGGGCTGAACCGGTTTACGACGTGGCTGGGGGTTGCATCGACCGTAACAGTCTGAGCGAGGGTCGGCATGTTCCAAAGAAGAACATTGGTAAGAATGAAGACAGGAAACATTGGGACAAACATCCTCATCGAGAGTCTCCAAGGTGCTTGCTGGGCACAGTGATACAACAATGCAGATCTCACGCGCCGAGACACAGGCCGTTGGTTTTCACGCCATAAGATTGCGATTCGTATCAGCGTCAATTCCCGTTACTGGCTTGTATAATTTGCCGTTTCCATTTGATTCCTAGTCATCGGATATTGCCATGCTCATCAAAGTATTCAACGACAGAATCACGCTGGGCCGTGCGGCTGCCGAGCAGGCGGCCAACGCGATTCGGCGCGCTATCTCAGAGCGCGGAGCGGCACGCATCATTGCCGCCACGGCTGCCTCACAACTCGAGTTCCTCGATGCGCTCACGAAATCCCCGGGAATCGACTGGACAAAGGTTGAGGCCTTCCATCTCGACGAATACATCGGCTTGCCGATCACCCACCCGGGCAGCTTTCGCAAGATGCTGATGGAACAACTGGTCCGCAAGACTGGAATCCGCCGCTATCACCTGCTCGCCGGAGACGCTGCCGATCCAGCCGCAGTGGCGCGCGAGGCCAGCCAACAGATTGCTTCGGCCCCCATTGATATTGCCTTTCTCGGCATCGGGGAGAACGGGCATATCGCATTCAACGATCCACCGGCAGATTTCAACACCGAAGAACCGTACATCATCGTCAGTCTCGACGAAGCGTGCCGTCAGCAGCAGGTCGGCGAGGCGTGGTTCGCAGATATCTCCCAAGTTCCCAAGCAGGCACTTTCGATGTCGGCGAAACAAATTCTCAAGGCGAACGAAATTCTCGCCGTGGTTCCGGACAAGCGCAAAGCTCAGGCCATAAAAGCCTGCTTCGAAGGAGAAATCAGTCCCATGGCCCCGGCCTCGATCATAAGAAGACATCCCAACGCGACTATCTATCTCGACCGGGACTCGGCCTCGCTGCTAGGGCCGTCTCTCCAGTCTGTGTTGGCAAAGGACTCTCAAGCAACGCTGAGCTGAGTGTCTTGGTTGGGTCCACGACCAACCAACTCGCGGCACCGAGCACGCATAAAGCGGCTGCGACCAGGAAAGAAGACGTCCATCCGAAATGCTCGGCGATCCACGGGGTCAGCATCGCAGTGAGAAAAGCGCCGAACTGGTTGCCCGTGTTCATGATCCCTGAAACCGTGCCCGACGATCCGCCCGCGATGTCTGCGGTCACGGACCAAAAAGAGCTCTGAGATAAATAAAGTGCGCCTGCGCCACCGGCGAGGACAACACTCGCCAGGCGGGCACTCTGCACTTGCGTCCCGCAGGCGATGAAGATGCCGGCAACGCAAATCGAAAGCACCGCTATTCCGCACCGCCCGACCCGTAGGCCGCGCAATTTCGTCAGGCGGTCATTGATCCAGCCACCCAGAAGGCAGCCCACGAGCATCGCTAGAAAGGGCAGCATGGAATAGAACGCACTTGCCTTGAGATCCAACCCTCTTACTTTCGACAGATACCGGTAGAACCAGCTGAAGAACATCCAGGCAACATAGCCGTAGCAGAAATAACTGATCGTGAGGGCCCACACTTCCCCGCTCCGTACAACGAGCGACCACGGCATGAGCTGTGCCTCTCGGCTCGAAGCCTTCTCATGTGGAGTTGCGACCGTGAGGTGAGATTCAATGAAGGCACGTTCAGAGTCAGATACCCGTGGATGTTCGGCTGGAGTGTTGCGAGCAGAGATAAACCAGATCGCTCCTGCGATCAATCCGATCACTGCGCAGGCCGAAAACGAGGAGCGCCATCCGTAGTGGACCATCAGGTATGTGATGAAGGGTGGCGTGAGACCGGCGCCGGCTCCGACCCCGGCGAAGATCCAGCCGTTGGCGATTCCGCGCTCGTGGACAGGAACCCAGCGCGAGAGAAATTGATTCGCGGAAGGGTAGATGACCGCCTCGCCCGCTCCGAGAAGGAAGCGAACTGCCATAAACAGGACCAGGGCACCTGTGATATTCGCCGGAACAAGCGCCGTGAGAGCGGTGAAGATTCCCCACCAGATCACCCCACCTGTGAGCACGATTCGCGGGCCGAAACGATCAGCGAGACGGCCGCCAATCGTTTGAAACAGCATGTAGCCGAGCAACATCGCGCTGAACACCTTGCCCAACTGCACATCAGTGAGGTGGTAGGCATCGACGATAGCGCCGCCCGCGATGGAGATGTTGACGCGATCCAAGTACGACACGGCGCTGAGAACGAACAACCAGAAGACCAGAAACCAACGCACGCGGGTTATTTTCGGCGGGGGCATGGGTGCGATATCGCGATCTTAGGCGGAGTGTTCCTTCAGGATATGCGCCAACCGTTCAGCGACGATCTTGTCTTCGCCCGGCTGCAACATGAACGAGCACATACTGAGCCCAGGCTTGCCCTCGCCACCGCCGATGACAATCGCGGGCTTGGACTGCCGTAGTAATTTCGAAACCTGCTTCGGCTCAACAGAAACTCTCGAATCCCACGTGATCTGCATGTGGGGCACGTGATTCGCGATGTCGGGGACGAAGAACGAGGTGCTCACGCCCGGAACCTTGGTGAGTTCGCGCGAGATTCGCTCGAGGCG
>DATEHP010000043.1:0-3931 GCA_035279505.1 Candidatus Sulfotelmatobacter sp.
TTCAACATGGCGAACGTCTACCGGTCGAACTACAACGGGCTTCAAGTCACATTGAATGCGAGGAACTACCACGGACTGAGCATGGTGTTGGGCTATACCTACGCGCATGCCTCTGATGATGTGGGCGCGAACTGGGACTTCGGCTACGGCTCGGGCCTTCCCCAGAACTCGTACAGTCCGGGTGCGGAGTATGCCAACAGCGACTTCGACATTCGTCACCGGCTGACGCTCTCGCTCACCTATGCGATCCCTGGACGTACGGGCCATGGCCAGATGCTGGAAGGATGGGAGATCAATTCGATCACCACGCTGGAGTCTCCACAATATTGGGGACCGATCGATTTGGGAACCGACGCCGCCGGCACGGGTTCGCTGCCTGTGAGCCCTCCGGCAACAGCTCCAATCCGATGGAGTTTTTATCACGCGGGCAGCGCCAGTCGGGGTAATCCGTCGGACTTTAAGTCGGGCAAGGGGGTACCCATTCCATTGTACGGCGGTTCGAGCGGCCTTCCCATACCTTCCGGATGCACCGCATCAGCGCTGGCCGCGGATGGTGGCAATCCGGGAGCCGAGACAGCCGCATTGAATCTATTCGGCTGCTATGCGGCTGGAAATTCCGTGATGATGGCGCCGCCGCTGGGACAGTTCGGAAATATGGGACGGAACATGTTCCCGGATACCGGCTTCAAGAACTTTGACCTCTCGCTCGCCAAGAATTTTCACATCGGAGAATCCATGCGGCTGCAGTTCCGCGCGGAGTTCTTCAACATCCTCAACCATCCGAACTTCGCGAATCCGTATGGGGGACAGAACGGGTACGGCTTCAATGATCCTTCAGCCGGAGGTTTTGGTTGCGGGTGCGCTACACCGGACATTGCGGCAGCCAACCCGGCGATCGGTTCGGGCGGACCCCGATCGGTTCAGATTGGCGCGAAGTTCGTTTTCTAGTCTAAGAAGCAGTGCGGCATGAAGGCCGGACAGCGATATCCGTCCGGCCTTTCTCATCGATGTTCTGATTCGAGCTCAAGATATGACAAACAAGACGGGATTTGTTTTTTTCTTATCGCTGTTTGCGGCCATTACACCGCTCATCGGCATTGCCCAGGAACGCCGGGAACGCACGATCGACGAGGTAAAGGTCGAGGCAGTGCATCGCGCCGAGGTCGGGCAATATCCGCTGATTGGACTTGACTCCTCCGACGTCAAAGAGGCGTTCGAAAGCGTCCATACGGCTGACAAAGACGAATGGGCGGCGGCGTTTATGCGCGTGGCGGATCGCTATTTTAACGAAGCCAAGTCGCTGGAGAAATCTGACCCGACCAAGGCCAATGCCGACTATATTCGCGCGTGGCGGCTGTACTCTTTCGGGCGCTGGCCGATTCCGTCTTCCGCGGGGAAACAGCGCTCGTACGAAAAAGCCATCGAGGCTTTTCTCGCTCATGCAAAGTTTTTCGACCCGCCGCTTGAAGTTGTCCGCATTCCGTTTGAAGGGAAAGAGATTGTCGGGTATCTGCGGCTGCCGAAAAACGCGAAAGGGCCGGCGCCGCTGGTCATCGCTGTCAATGGACTCGACAGCCGCAAGGAGGATCTGACCGAGAGCTTTGGCGCGATTCTTCCACTTGGCATTGGCTTTCTGGCGGTCGATGGTCCCGGAACCGGGCAGGCCCCGATCAAAGTCAGCGAAACCTCCGAGCGCCTGCTTTCGAAGGTGATTGACTACGCACAGTCGCGACCGGAGATCGACAAGAATCGCATCGCGCTGCACGGCGTGAGCTGGGGAGCTTATTGGGCAACGAAAATGGCGATCGTTGAGCGCGCGCGATTGCGCGGGGCGAGCGCACAATCCCCTCCGGTCGATGAGTTCTTTCAGAAAGATTTCCTGATGAACCATCTACTGGGGAATCGCGAATATCTCTTCGACCAGGTTCCCGCCCTGATGAACATTCTGGAAGGCGCGCACACACTCGATGAGATGGCAGAGTATCTGCCGAAGATGTCGCTGGTTCACCAGGATCTGCTGGGGAAGCCGATGGCGCCAATGCTTGTCATCGCGGGGGTACTGGACACGCAAGTGCCGATTGCCGACGATTACCTGCTGCTGAGCAAAGGCGATGTTCCGAAAGACGCATGGATCAACCCGCGTGGCGGGCATCTCGGCCGGCAGGTGGGCGTGTGGCCCGATCCCAGGATCTTCAAAGAAGTGATCATCCCGTGGCTCGTGAAAACACTGCAGACGCCATAACGTCCACGTGGCGACAGCCGCCTCGGCTGTCCCGCGAAAGCAAAGCCAAGCGGCCCTTGAAAACGAATCGAGACCCAACATGACGACCCCACCCATTGCCGTATCCCCGCCGCCCGCGCGCACCCGGCGCTGGTATTCCTCCTTGTGGGTGCAGGTCACCGTAGGAATTGTGCTGGCGGTCATTTTCGGAGCGCTCAGTCCCGCCCGCGCTGTCGCCATGAAGCCGTTGGGCGATGCCTTTATTCGCCTGATCACCATGCTCATTACGTTGATGATCTTCTGCACCGTGGTGACTGGAATCGCAGGCATGCGCGATCTGCGTAAAGTCGGCCGCGTCGGGGGGAAGGCGCTTCTCTATTTCGAAGTCGTCTCGACGCTCGCGCTTGTGGTTGGGTTGATCGTGGGCAACGTGGTGCACCCGGGTAGCGGTTTTAACGTAAATGCGGCCACTCTCGACGCGCGAGCCGTCGCCGACTATGCGGGACAGGCAAAGGCGCAAACCGTCACTGACTTCCTGATGCACATTATTCCAACCACGATCGTGGACGCCTTCGCGAAGGGCGACATTCTGGAAGTCGTCCTCGTATCCATTTTGTTCGGTTTTGCTTTGTCAGCGACCGGCGCGCTCGGCAAGCCTCTGGTGGAAATGTTGGAGTCTCTGAGCAAGGTCGTGTTCCGTATGGTCGATATCGTGATGCGCTTTGCTCCGATCGGCGCATTCGGGGCGATGGCCTTCACGATCGGGAAGTACGGCCTGTCTTCGTTAGGACCGTTGCTGAAGCTGATTGCTTCGTTCTGGACGACCTCGATCCTTTTCGTTGTGGTGGTTTTTGGCGCAGTGGCCTGGATGGCCGGGTTCAGCCTGTTTCGTTTTCTCGCGCATATCAAAGAGGAGATTCTGCTGGTCCTGGCGACTAGCTCTTCGGAGACGGCCATTCCCACTTTGATGGAGAAGCTCGAGGGCCTGGGCTGCTCGCGGTCGCTGGTGGGCCTGATCGTGCCGACAGGCTACACGTTCAATACTGACGGCAGTGCCTTGTACATGACGCTCGCGGCGTTATTCGTCGCGCAAGCCACGAACACGCACCTGACGTGGTTGCAACAGCTAAGCATCTTCTCGGTGGCGGTGCTCACCTCGAAGGGCGCGAGCGGCGTGCAAGGAGCTTCTTTCATCGCGCTGGTGGGAACGTTAAGCGTGATTCCGGCGATTCCGGTTGCCGGGATGGCGCTCATCCTCGGCATCGACCGATTCATGAGCATGTTCCGCGCGCTGGTGAACATGATCGGAAACGGCGTGGCCACGCTGGTTGTGGCACGCTGGGAGAACGAACTGGGACGAGAGACGCTCCAGCGGAATCTGGCTTAAAGGATTTTGCGCCTACCCCATTAATCTCGTAATCTCATTCGCATGACAGCAAGAACTGCACTCGTCACCGGAGCCACGGGCGGCTTGGGAACCCATGTTACCAAGGCGCTGCTGGACGCGGGTTTCACGGTGGTCGGCCTTGCGCCCAAGATCCATCCCCACGACTTCGACCATCCACACTTCACAGCGCTTCCGGCTACTCTCGACAGTGTCATCGCAGCCAAACAGGCGGTCGATACGATCCTGGCGCACTTCGGGAAGGTCGATGTGCTCGCCCATCTGGTCGGCGGGTTTGCGGGAGGACAAACGGTTGCCGATACCGA
>DATEHP010000044.1:0-5756 GCA_035279505.1 Candidatus Sulfotelmatobacter sp.
GCCGTCGGAGAGTTCCTCACTAAGCTCAAGGCGAAGGGCGTCCAGATTTATGCCTGCGGCGCCTGCTCGCGGGCGCGCGGCGTCACCGAATCCGATCTCGCCAACTACGGAGCCAAGTTCGGCAGTCCACCCGTCTTCGTCTCGCTGATCGAGTGGGCCGACCACATCATCACCGAGTAGTCACAATTTGTCATCCTGAGGCGCGCTTTTTGCGCCGAAGGACCTATGCACTGGCTAAGCAAATGATGGCTCGCTTTCATCCACGCGTCGTATCGCGTCTGCATCACGTGACAGTTCGCGCAAGCAGCGGGATTGTTCGTTAGGTACGAATATCCCTTGGCGTAGACAAAGGTGTAAGCCGCAAGGCCAACGGCGCTTCCCGGAATGACGGCCGCAAACAGACCGATTGCGAGAGAACGCTGCACGGAAGAGTCTCGGTTCGCGAACACTGAGAATACAGCCGCGCATTCTCAGATGCAAAGGCCGGAGCATCATTCGTATTTTACGGATGGCTAGTGGCTGAAAGCTGGAAGCTGAAAGCTAGTCGTGTACGTGCGGACTCTGCCCGGGATTGTGGCGCGGAGCAGCCGGTTCTTTCACAACCTTCACGTCGAAGTTAACCGGCAGAGTCTTCGGCGGGAAGCACTGTGCGTTGTCGCAAGCCTGATACCGTAGCACGCCGCGCATCGCGTACTTTCCCGGTACCACCGAAGCCAGTGGATGCACCATCAGCTGGATCGTGAAATCACCGCTATAAACGTTTAGCTTTGTGTCGGGCGAGAAAGGGAAGCTCACATCCACGCCATCCGGATATTCAACCTTTCCCAGCACAATGTCGGTCGGCGGATCCATCTTCAGTGCGGTGGGGATCAGGAACTCATCTTTGGGGGTGTTGGAGTTGATGTGAAAGCCGTGGGCTACACGGAAATTCAGAGTGATCCTCGACTGCTTCGCGCGTTGCGCGGTGACTGGTCCTACCGGGGCCATCGAAACCGAAGGCCCTTTCCCGGATTGCCCCCACCCGCTGGCAAGCAGGAAAAATAAGCAGACGATCTTCGAAACGCGGTTCCCCGAAATCATCCGTGAGACTCCGACGAGCCCATCCAAATACTAGTCGCGCTAGCGTTCGCTTTCTATTGTCATTTCTGGGGCTCCGGGAGCGCGTTTGCCGAACTCCCGGCGCTGCATATGTTCTTTGCCCTGGACAAACGCTAACGGCGCAGCCGAAAGAAACCAAGGTTACTTGGGGTCAATGAGAGCCCTGGCGGTCGCTGCTGGATTCCCACTCGCCTCCGTATTCAGCGCCTTCTTAATGGCATCCTCGATCTCGCTCCTGCCCTCCAGCCCCATGATCTTGTCCACGATCTTGCCGTCTCGGCCAATGAAGAAACTCTCCGGCAACGCGTCAACTCCTCCGTAAGCCTGCCCCACAGCTTCCTTTCCAAGCACTACGGGATAGTTCATTCCCATGTCCTTGGCGAACCGGGCGATCTCATCCTTGCCGGAATCGTCCATCGCAACGCCGACAATTTGCAGACCCTGCGCTCCGTACTGATTCTGCAATTCGACCAGCCATGGGGTCTCGATCTTGCACGGCCCGCACCACGTGGCCCAGAAATTCACCACTACGGCTTTTCCGCGTAGTGACGACAGGGTCACGCTCTTGCCATCCAGGGTTTCGAGCGTGAAATCGGGTGCCGGTGTACCGTAGCCGACTCCTAGCGGGTGATCCGTCCCCGAGCGCCGGGCCGTATGAAATCCGAAGTAAAGCATCCCGGCCGCCACCAGGGCGACCACAACCAGCGCGAGCGGATTTCGGTGCCTGGGAGGAGCCGTCGGTTCTACAGGAGGAATGGCGAGAGGTGCAGGGGTGAAGTTGGTCTGCAGAGCCACCAGCGGCGCTCCGCACACGTCGCACGTCTCTGTACCCGGCTCAATTTCTGGCCTCGCGCCGGCATTCTCGAGCGAAGCTCCACACTTCGGACACCATTGCGTACTCTCGACCTTCGTCTCGTTCGGTTGTTCACCCATCAACATAGATCTAGACCTCACAACGCAAAGCGATTCAAAAACGACAGCCAGCTCGAAATCAGCGTGAACCGGCCGATGACCAGCAGCACACCCAATGCAATCAACAATCCGCCGGAGGCGACCTCCAGCGCGTGCATGTGCGAGCGAAAGCGGCTGTAAAACTTGAGAAAGCGCTCCATCAGAAGTGACGTAACCAGGAACGGCACTGCCAGCCCCAATGAATAAACACCGAGAAGTATGATTCCTTTAACCAGGGTGTCCTGCTCGCTGGCTAGAGTCAGGATTGCTGTCAGAATCGGCCCCAGGCACGGCGTCCAGCCGAAGGCGAAGGCAAATCCGATCACGAATGCGCCGAGCGGCGTGCTGCTTCCCTTTACGTTGTGCAACCGCGCATCGGTATAGAGCGCTTTGATCTTGAAAATGCCAGTGAGGTGCAGCCCAAAAATAATGATGACCACGCCGGCTACGCGAGCCAGCGTGTGCTTGTACACTCCAAGGACTTGGCCGAGCCCGGTTGCGGCTGCCCCCAGCGCAATGAAAACGATGCTGAAACCCAGGATGAATCCAACCGAATTCACCATCACCCGCCGCATCAGCTGGGCCTGAGGAGACTTCAGTTCCTCGACCCCGGCGCCCGACACCAGAGAGACATATCCCGGCACAAGTGGCAGTACGCAGGGCGACAGAAACGAGATCAGGCCAGCAATAAAGGCCCCGGGAATGGTGGCATTGGTCATTCGTCTGATTGTACCTGCGTCACGCGAGTCGTCAGAAATAAGACGCGCGGAAAAGGATTTAGTTGCAGGGATTCCGAAACCTAGCGGCCCTTTGACTTAGCTGGCTCACCCAGCTTCGTCGCCGGTGTTTCGGGCGCAAGATTGGGCAACTGATCCGGCGACTCCGCGATCTTCCGCAATACGTCTGTCGGCACGGTCGCCAGTAACACAGCCCGCTTGTCCTCCTGCTTCACCTGCAGGCTGTCGAACAAGGCCTTCACGTCCGCATCCGTCCCAGGCGAACCGACCGACGCTTCGGCGCTATGAAACAACGCCAAAAAAACATTCGCTTTGTCGGCAATCACACGCGCGTCTTCCTCACTGCCCGCCCACGCTTCCGCGCGGACATGTAGCGCCCCGGCACGAAACGGCAGGTGCAGCGGGTTGAAGCTGGCAGAGATCACCACATCCGCGGGATGGGGCAGGAAGTTTGTTGCTCCACCGAATTCGGGAGAAGCGGGATCGAGATGCGCCACCAGCCAGACCGGGCTGGCCAGTTGCACGCGCTTGTAATAGCGTCGGAGCAAAGCTGGCCCTCCGAAAGGCGAAGCCAATCTCCGCGAGCGGTCCACTATGCCCCGAATCACCGCCGGGTCATCATGGTTCGAGGCGGCAACCGCATCCACTCCCAGTGCCGCGATCCTGAAAGTCCGTCCGAAGATCGGAATCGTAAAAATGGTGACGGAGTTATAAGTCTCGACCGACTTCGCCATCCGCTTAAAATACGCAGCACACCGATCGATATCGAATCGGCCGATGAAGACCTCTGAGAACCGGGGCTCCGGCGCCTTTCCCCCGGTGCCTCCTCCAGGCCAGGTTTCCGGATAATGAATCGCAAACGCGACCGAGTCCAGGTCGCGCTCGTAGTCAAATCCGGTGTCTTGAATAAATTGCT
Organism: Candidatus Sulfotelmatobacter sp.; assembly: GCA_035279505.1. Lineage (GTDB taxonomy): Bacteria > Acidobacteriota > Terriglobia > Terriglobales > Acidobacteriaceae > Sulfotelmatobacter. The sequence continues at coordinate 3,703 of DATEHP010000044.1, forward strand.
CGTATTCCGGATCGCGGGTGACAGGTTTCAACGGCTTGCCGTTTGCCCTCCGGACCCAGCTGTAATCGATATAGAGAAATCCATCCGCTCCAGGCAGAAGCCGGGCTGGCTCCGGTGGAGCATGCTTGCGCAGCTGAACGGCAAGCACTACCGCTCCGGCGATAACAAGAACCGCAAGAACGATGGGAAAAGTGCGTCTTATTCGCATGAAATCGGGCTAGGGCTGAAATGATAGCATTACACAGCCGCGGCCTGTCCGAGGATTGTTGCACCTCAACTTGGCCCTGTGGTACTTTATATAATTGTCCCGGACATCTGGAAGGGATCCGTGGGATAAGTTTGCGCGGAGACGCGCCTGTCCCCTAGTTGCTGGCGTAGCTCAGTCGGTAGAGCATCTGATTTGTAATCAGAGGGTCGGGGGTTCGATTCCCTTCGCCAGCTCCAGAGAACGAGCTCGGCAGCGAGCATAGCGGCAAGGAGCAAAGAAATTGTCCGGCAGGTGGCGGACTGTGTAGTAGCGGCGCAACAGGTTTTTCCAAAACGCACTCCATTCGGAACTTTTCCGGCGAGTTGTAATCTTCGCGGTACCTTGTGCGCGACGTTGGTTTCCCTGTATTGCGAAAGTCGTTCTTGTGAGATGGAAGTGTGATTTGTGCTGCGTTTTGTCTGCAGATTCGGACTGATGTCCTGCGGACATGAAACGCGGTCGGCCGGACGGAGCGCAATGGCCGCATCGCCCGATAGTTTTTGCACAGGTGGGTGAGTGGTTAAAGCCAACAGACTGTAAATCTGTCCCTCCTAGCGAGGTACGAAGGTTCGAATCCTTCCCTGTGCACCAGTGATTGAAATCCTGAGCGCGAGCGCTAGGGATCGAGTAAACGATGAATCGCCTCGCGGTAGCTTTGATCGCCTACGCAGTGTTGGCAGCCCTGACGTGGACGACGATCAGCGATACGCGGATTCGGGCCGGTACGATGGTGATTCTGGCGCTGTTCGCCTTGAAGAGTTGGGTGCGGCGGAAAGATGTGTTGCATTCGGACGACGGGCGCGACGCGGACAAAGCTGAGAGCTGAAAGCTGAGTGCGGGTTTAGAGCCGATGTAGCTCAGTTGGTAGAGCACTCCCTTGGTAAGGGAGAGGTCACCAGTTCAATCCTGGTCATCGGCTCCAGAAATTGTTCGGAGGGGTTGAACGGCTGGTTCTTAAAAAGGGCTGGCTCTGAAAAAAGGGCTGGTTTTGAAAGGGCGCAGCTTCAGCCGCGCCGTTGGAGTTGGAAATTGAGCGGCTTTAGCCGCGAGGGCTGACGGCTGAAAGCTGACAGCTGATTTACAGGGCGGGAGTAACTCAGTGGTAGAGTCACAGCCTTCCAAGCTGTTGGTCGCGGGTTCGATTCCCGTCTCCCGCTCCAGATTTGAGGCGGTTTTGCAGGCGTGAGTCGAGGGATCGCGAAGTTGGGAGCCTGCAGCCGAAATCCCGAGTGTTCCTTGCGAGGGATCGTCTAGGGAATGACAGTGACGTTTGAACAGGCTGCCATCAAGGTTGAAAAGGCGCAGGAATTTGCCAGGCTGCAGGCAACAATCGAGCACGCCTTCCAGCCCGAAAAGGTAGAGCGGTTCCTGAAGCAGATGGATCGCAAGGGAATTCGCATTCGTGACTTCGACGCGGTTCTGGCACAGCGGGTGCTCGACGGTGACACGGCGCAGAACTCGGAGCAGCTGTATCAGTCGCTGGTGCTCTCCGATCAGGCGCAGATGCGCGAGTTTTACCTGTCGAAGATCGAAAAGGTCGACACCGCGCTGCGACACAAGTTTAAGAGGCTGTATCAGTACTACTGAGTAGGTTTGAAAGGGCGCGGCGTCAGCCGGGCCGACAAGGCAATCATCAGACTGGGGCTTTAGCCCTTGAGGAACAGAAATGGCGAAAGAGAAATTTGAACGGAATAAGCCGCACTGCAACGTAGGGACGATTGGTCACATCGATCATGGCAAGACGACGTTGACGGCGGCGATCACCAAGGTATTGTCGAAGAACAATCCGAACATCAAGTTCCGGTCG
>DATEHP010000045.1:0-8837 GCA_035279505.1 Candidatus Sulfotelmatobacter sp.
GGGACCAATACAGCGATCTCTGGAGAACGTGCGAGGTTTACCCGTAGCGGACTTAAAACCACATCTCGAAACCACCCCTTACGAAAACGCCAGCGGTATTAAGTGGAAGAAATATAGGTATTGCTGGTGCCGGGAGGGGGAGTCGAATCCCCAAGACCCGAAGGTCGGCGGATTTTGAGTTCCACAGTGGGTTCTGAACCGTTAGGAAAATTCTCTACTCTATCTGATTCTTCAACCGCTTACCAGCGCATCCATTCGCCCGATTATGATCTGAGTTGAAGTAGCTGCTTTCTCCGCTCGAATCGATTGCAGTTGTCGCTAACAATAGGATGCGCCCTCGATGACTTCCGAACGAGCCGGCGTGCTCCGCCCGTGCAACCGCCGTGCGCGACACGGTCAAACGACTGATCTCTGACGTCTACGCCCGGCAGGCTGCATCCGAGGACCGCGTCCGGGGGCGCCTTTGCTCAATCTTGCAGCTGCGCGCCATCGAGAAGACGGATTTCGAACAGCGCATCGCGAAACTGGAGAAGCAGCTGAATAGACTGAAGGATCAGCTGCAGGATCCGCAAGTGAAAGCCTGGCGGGAAAGCGGAGCGGCAGAAGCCGGATGACGAAGACGAAGCTGATCGCGACCTCCGCTCTCCCAGGAGCGGATGGAAGCCTCGCGACAGGAATGGTCGTCACCCAGTAGGAGCTAACGAAGTGAGTACTAGCTTCGACTCAGTCTGAACCCGAAAAGGGATGCGAACCCGGACAATGACCCCTTGGTCGCTTGGACTCACCAGTTCCAGACTCTGATTCTGTCCGTAGAGGGATTCGAGCCTTTCCCTGCTGATTCGAAGGCCTAACCCGTCCGTCCGGAGCGTCGCCAGGTTTTTCAGGCCGGGTCCGTTATCTCTTATTTCCATGAGTAGTTCGCCACCTTCCGCCCTGGCAGAAATGCGAATCTCGCCGCCAACTCGCAGCTTCGAGATTCCATGTTTCACAGCATTGTCCACCAAAGGTTGCAGCAGGAGATGGGGAACCTGCGCGTCCAGCGTCTCGGGCCCAATATCCAGAATCACGTTCATTCTTTCTTCGAATCGCACTTTCTCGATATCGAGATAGCAATTCACGAATTCGAGTTCGCGATTCAGGGTGGTAATTTGTGTACCCGCAGTCTCCATGCTGATTCTCAGCAAATCGCTGAGACGGCTCATCATCCGATCGGCGGCGTTAACATCCGTTAACATCAGCGCCGAAATCGAATGCATTGTATTGAACAAAAAGTGCGGCTGCAGCTGGCTCTTCAACGTCTGGAGATGCGCTTTGGCCAGTTGTCCCTCGAGTTGAGTGGCGCGGAGTTCTCTCTCCCGGAACCACCGATAATAAGACATGGCATGCGCGATGAGCACGATGGGGACATAAACGCCGCTGACGTCGTCCACCACACTGGCGAAGAACATGCTCTTGAGTGCGATCCAGGGCGCCCGAAAAGCGTGGGCGTGCGCATTCCAGATTGCGGATCCCCACTGCCGCAGTTCCGGATCCCAGTATCCATAAGGAGTCCCGGCTCGGAGAGCGATATGCCCCAAGGTAAAAACAAGGCTGGCACCGAGATGGATCAAAGAGCGTTTGACCCAGTTGGCCCGCTGAACCGGGTATCGCATGGCAAAGGCGAACGCGAAAGGAGTGAGGGGGGCATAGGTCAGAATCTGGCTGAATTCCATGCCAGCAATCGTTCCGAGACGCGAGCCCCCGTTGATGGGACGATAAAGCTGGTAAATCGTGGCTGTTGCCGCCAGGGAAATAAACGTCCAGATTCCAAAGCTGGCTGCCCAAATCGTGCCCGCACGCCCGGTGATGTTGGGTTGGGCGTTGTCCGAATCCTCCGCCAAAGCAGATAAGCTCCGTCGAGCTCTGCGCACCAGTTCCCCGCCACAATTTGGACAGACGCATTGCGTTTTGACCGCGCAGTCAGGACAATAAGTGCACTCGAACGAACATACGTACGCCTCACCGTCCGGTTGCAGGCGCTGGTCGCATCGTTCGCACTGGGTTTTCATCTTCAGGGGGCCTCGCGAAAACCACCTAACCGCCGGTTTCAGTGCGGCTGGAATAGGAAACTCTGGCAAGCATGCTTACAAGACCAAACTTAACATTGAATCACAGCGCGATCTATGTTGAAGGAAATTTAAGCCTCTAATTAATAGCGGTCTGTCCCTGTCAGGCAACAGTTCATCCCAGACCATGAACCCGTTGAACACGGAGCCCGAGGACCCGATAAATAATGACCGGCCTTTCGGATGGTCACGGTACCGTTCGACCGAAGGATTGTTGAAGCTGGGATGGTTGAAAACGTTGAATGTCTCGGCCCGAAATTTAAGGCGCTGCCTTTCCGACCACGGCATTTTGAAGTACTTCAGCAGGGCCATCGCGACGTCGGGTACTCCGGCAAGCAGTTGCAACTCTTCACGGACCAAACAGCTTCCCCCAATGCGCAATGTACGCGGCGTCTGGGCTGATCAGAAGAGTATTAAGGTACAAGAAGCTATCGAACGTCTGCTCCTGATTCCAACTTTGGAATGTACAAGATCGGATGTACATCCTCGGGAAAACAAAATCGTTTAACAGTGCATCTGTGCTGTCTAGATAGTGGAGTCGAACCGAACTCCCGCAGCGCTAACAGGGCAGCACAGCGGCAGCAACTAAGCTGTGTTTGCGGATAACGAGTCTCGGCATGGCACGTCTATCTGGTGTGTTTAACAATTCGTTGCCTCCTTGGTCACTCATGAGCCCTGATCCTGTCGCCGTGAATTCGCCAGAGCAATCAACGAACACGGTCATTCGGACGATCATCGCCGACGATGAGCGCCTCGCTCGCGAAAAGTTGAGGATCCTGCTGTCGTCAGAGGCGAATATCAAAGTGATCGCTGAGTGCCAGGATGGCGAGCAGACGGTTTCTGCGATCAGGACTTATGGCACCGACCTGCTCCTGCTCGATATTGAAATGCCGGGGATGGATGGCTTCCAGGTTCTAAAAGAGCTTTCTAAGGAAGAAATGCCAGTCGTCATCTTCACTTCCGCCTACGATCAATATGCAATCCGCGCTTTTGAAGCACATGCACTTGACTATTTGCTGAAACCGTTCGACCAGGAACGCCTGCATCACGCACTCGAGAGGGCGCGGTTGGAATTGAACAAGTCTCAGGACAGGGACATTACACATCGCATTCTGAATTTGCTTTCGCATGTCAGGTCCGAGATGGTGCCGGCGCCCTCGACGGAAGGGCGTCTTGTGATCAGGGCCAAAGGCCGAGTTGTGTTCCTGAATCTGAATGAAATCGACTGGATCGAGGCTTCGGCCAATTACGTGCGCCTGAACGTGGGCAAAGAATCTCATCTCTTCCGCGAAACTATCGGCCGCATCTCGGAGCGCCTGAATCCCAATCATTTCGTTCGAGTTCACCGCTCCACGATTGTGAACGTTCGCAAGATTAAAGAGCTAATTCCTGTGAACAGCGGCGAGTACATCGTGGTCCTGAAGAACGGTAAGGAACTCTCCTGCAGCCGGGGCTACCGGGCCGCACTCGAGAGTATGATCGAAAAACATTCGTAAGCCGGGAAGGCCACCAGCCCCGACTTGGTTCTCATCTCATTAGGTGGCTGAAGTGAGGGAACGTTTAGCTTGGGTGTTGCGTCTGCCCCTCTTCTCCACCGTTGGAGTCACTCTCGGCCAACCATTGCCAGGCTCGGCGGCCGTCGGTGGAAATGGCGGTCCGGGCCTCTCCGTATTCTGCGAGCCGACCCAAAACCGTGGTAACGGAGGCCAGCGGGTCTTTGTGATTGGCGAGAACCGCAGGAGCAGTCCGTTGAATCAGGTCTCGAACCTCACGCGCGCTGAGAGGCCCGGTCGCTTCCATCAGTATTCGTCGGCAAGAGTCCGTTACACCTGACCCGCGGCGGTAACCCTTATTCGTGGCGAGCTCGAAGTCACCGCTCAAGACTCCCTCCCCGAAAAGATTGATTAAGCCGACAATGGTTTGCTTTATTACTCCAATCTTTCGGGTGATTACAGCTCGTTGTTTCAGCAAGTCGCGCAATTCTTCATGCGCTTTCCGAACTACGCTCTTTACGTGCGGGTTCGTCCCGCTTGTGATGTCGCCTGCTGATTTGTCCGCAATGGAGTGATCATCCATAAAACGAGCCGTCGGACGGCCGCACAATCGGACCGCAGAAAGGACAATGCCAGCTTAGTCCCGTTAACAGGTCACGAAACGTCGAGTTCGACGAGTGCACCGATTAACGGGACGAAGCCTCTCGTTTCAGCCGTCAGGAAGCTAAAAAATAAACTTCAGACCCAGCGTCATCTGCCGAATGCCGCCGCCGAACTCTTTCGGATTCAGAAACCCTGAGCTGAAGGGTTGAGCGTAACCCGGGTTGGCGAGAGCGGTTGCGATTCCACCCGCATTGAATACGTTGCCGTTCGTAAGGGTGTAGCTGGGGTGATTCAGCACGTTGAAAACGTCGGCGCGCAGTTGCAAGTACTTCGTCTCCCCAAAGTACGTGTTCTTGGAAATTGACAAATTAAACGTGGTGAAGCCTGGCGTCCGGAAGCTGTTTCGGCCAACGTTGGGCTTGGCTCCGTTCCCGGCTAAGACATACCTGTCATTTGAATTCGCGGGGGTGTAACCGATCGCTGGGTCGTAGCCTAACGGGGCCGCGAGGTTCTTATTGCATCCGTTGAGGGGAGCATTCAAGAAGGAGGTCGTGCCGACATAAGTAGCGCCACCGGTTCCTTCGCAAACTGGGAAGACGTCCCCTTGCAGGTTTTCGCCGAGCACATTGCCAGTGCCGTTCGGGTTCATGACGACTCTGTCGCCTGCGGTGTCAACGTTGCCATTGGAGTCCACGACTCCCGACTGCAACGTCACGGGTTGCCCGGATTGTGCGTAAAACACTGTTCCTACCTGGTAGCCGTTCAAAAATGCTTTCGCAATGCCATTCAGCGACTTCGATGTGGGCAAGTGATAGACGAGCGCAACTGAACCCTTGTGCGGAACATCCAGGTCTGAGTTGGCGCGGTCGGCGCCAATATTGAAGTTATCCTGCGCCCGTCGCGGATTCAGAGCGCTGGTGTGGAATTCATTTGTCGCATCGTCAATAGTATGCGAATACGTATAGTTCGCGTTCAACGTGAGCCCATGACGGCTGTTCTGGGTAAAGCTGATGGATCCCGCGTGGTAAATGCTGCTGGCCAGAGGCGAGTATTCCGTAGCGAACCCAAAGAACCCGTACTGCTGGTAAATATCAGGACTGGGTTGAGTCAGTCCTGGAACTGGATTCAACGTCTGATTGAAAAAGTTATTCTCAAACAGGTAGAAGTTTGTATCGGTCGGAGTGCTTGCACTGTAGCTGCTTGGAATCGACGAAGGGCTGAGATAGGTGGGAAGAGCCGAGCCGCCGGCATCGAAATAGGTGATGAAGTTAAGACGATTTTGCACCGGCAGTTCGAGACCACGCGTGCCGACATAGCGGACCTCGAGCAGCGCGTTGCGATACACCTCGTGCTGAACGCCCAGGCTCCAAGACAATACCTTGGGTAAGACTGTTTTGATGGGAACGTGTGCGCTGGTCAGATTTCTCGCTGTGGCCTGGTCGGCGGGTGGAATATAAGTTTGCGGCAAGCCGCCTCCCGCCAGGAAGCCGGCTTGCGTACTGCACCAGGAAGGAGTGGGAGTCAGCGTGCACGCAGACCCGTTGTTCAATTCGCTTTGTAACTGCGGCGGCAGAGAAATGGAATCGAAATTCTGGAACCTTACATCGTAGCTGACTCCAAAGCCACCGCGAATCGAAGTCTTACCGCTTCCAGAGGGATCATAAGCAAATCCGACTCGGGGCGCGATGTTGTTGGAATCCGTGTTTGGATTTGCGAAGGTAATCACACCCGGAACGTTTGAAATCGCATTTAGCGCCCACTCTTTATCGCCGACAGGATTCGTCCAAAATTCATAACGGACGCCCAGGTTTAAGGTCAATCGGGGCGTCACTTTGAAATCGTCTTGAGCAAACCCGGCCATCAAGCTTTGCGTCCCGAGGAAAAATCCGGAACCCGCATTCCGCAAAGCGCGCGCATCCGGAACCTGATCCTGTATGAAGTTCGCCGTCGTTGAATATTCGTAGTCCCCTACGCTGCGAGGCAGGAAAAACTGGGGATAAATAAAGTGGTTGTATTCACCTCCGAACTTGAAGGTGTGTTTGCCATGCACCCAAGTCAAGGCGTCACGCAATTGGTAGCTGTTTTGCTTTTGGGTCTGGTTATCCGCGACTCCCGTCGTGTTACCCAAATACAGGTCACCAAGGGTGATGTCTGGCTGGCAGGTCACGCCAGGCTTGCACGGATCAAGAAGACCGAGGGAATAGTAGGAGTACTGTAGACGAAGATCGTTCACAACGTTGCTCCGGGCCGTCCAAGTATCGGTAAGTGCAACCTTGCGATTGCGGATGGGCTCATTCTGATTCCAAACCGGAATCGGAATGCTTCCCGGCAGGATGAACTTCTCCTGGTTAAACGTGAATCGCGTACCGAACTGATGGTGGCCGCGGGTATAGTCCATGTTGAACTGAATATCGTGCTCTCGTTGAAAATTGGGAGCGATGATCGAAAGTGGGCCTACCGGAACGGCCGTCCCGTTGACGTCAACAGTAGTCGTAGCCGACGGCGCCACCGGGAAATCAGCAAGCGCAGCGCTCACGGCAGAATCAGCGGCCAAACCTTGGAGCATGCTGAGTCCGGCGGCTGTGGGAGCGGTGCCGAGCGAGGTAGGGGGGCCAGCTCCGTGAATCGTTGTGTACTCGTAGGCGCCGAAGAAGAACAACTTGTCCTTGAGGATCGGACCGCCGATGGTGCCGCCAAAGCGGTTGTTATCGTACGCTGGCATCGCGACGAGTGAACCAGGAACCGGAGGGTTGGCAGCACGGTCGCTCAGTATCTGTTGTTTGGTTATGTTATCGAGCGAATTAAAGTTGCGGTTTTGCAAATACCATTCGCCCGAACCGTGTAACCGATTGGTTCCAGTTTTGGTGATCAGGCTGAACTGTCCGCCAGCGGAGTGCCCGTATTCCGCGCTGAACTGATTCGTCTGGACTGCGAACTCAGACACCGCATCAGGGATTACCGTGGAATTGTTGCCGGTGACTCCGAGATTGTTATCATCGACGCCGTCGACGTTGAAGTTATTGTCCCGGGGACGAAGCCCGCCCACGGCGCCACCCACGCCTTGCGCGCCCCCTGGCGTCGCAACGACATTGGGCGTCAGGATTGCCAGATTCAGTGGGCTACCATTCAGCACACCGGCAGCACTGGGGAGGTCAACAACTTCTTGCGAGCTGAAGCTGTGCGTCAGGTCTGACGAAGCTGTTTGCACGCCCGAAGTTCCAGCCACTACCTCGACCACCTCGGAAGTCGCGCCAATGTCCAAGCGCGCATCCGCGACGTTATCCTGGTTCGCCAGCACGCGAATACCGGTCTTCATGAATTTCTTGAAACTTGGCGACTCGATCGAGATGGTGTAAGAACCGGGCAGAACGCTGGGAAACTCAAAGGTTCCGGCGGAACTCGTAGCAGTCGTTTGTTGAACACCCGTGGCCTCATTGGTAAGGGATACCTTGCCAGCGACCACGGCCGCGCCGGCCGGGTCAAGAACTTGTCCGCGTAATGCACCGGTCGTGTGTTGTGCCACGGCCAGGGTGCTCCACATCAGCGTCAAAGCCAGCAACGTGAGGATCGTTAAGATCGTTGGAATACGGGCTGCGATGGAAATGCGCCATGAGTTCGAGCCTGCCCTGTAACTCTGCATAAGATCTGTCCTCGTTTTCCGCTTTAATTTCCCAGCCTGGGATGGAAGGCGAGGCAACTTGCCCATACCTCACCACGTTCCCATTACTTACATTCGGGAGACCAGGGTCGGCGCTCAGTATGGTGTTCGGGATGGATAGCTTCGCTATAGTGACGAACGGCGGGTGATACTCGTTGTTCACATCACTTTGTCGTGCGCTTTATCGATGCAATCGGATGGAATGTGTTGCCGGATTGCCGGAAGACATATGGTTTTGCGATTGTATATACCAAGTTTTGTAGGGCAGGTGCAGACTGGATCAGTCTTTACCGACCCTAACACTGGGTTGTCCGGCAGCGGTTCGTCGAGATCTCTGAAAATTCTAAGGGTCGCGCTTCTTCTCTTGACGATGACTGCGCTGTAACCAATAACATATGGACGACTCTGTGATGATGAGTTGTGTTTAAGACAGACGTTGTCTGACTGAGCACGGAATCTTTCACCGGTAGATTGACTCGCTCCTGAAGCGCTATTGCTCCATAAGGAAGCGACGATTTCCACCGGTATTGGGGTTGAACGGGAAAGCCTTGGGTTGCGCTCTGGGTTCGATGGACTCATCCGGCCCTAGGGCGGAGCCGGCAGAACTTAGATAGAGTGGTCTGCCAGCTCGGAGTCACGTCCACGCGGAGTTTCGCCCAATATTGCGTTCAGTCCGGTTATCGCGCGCCGGATCATTGCGATCCGCTTCCCGATCGTGGCACGTTGCTCAATTAGTTGTTTCAGTTCGGATTGAACTAACCCAACAGTCTGGGTCACATCGGGCCCCTTTACATCTTGCTTTGGACCAATCGGGTCTTGGCCAAGCTCGGTATTCGGCATGTCAATACTCCTTTATGCTGCTCCGCTGTGACATTCTCGTAACAACAAGGTCTATAACACGGTTCTTTCCTTTCTTAAGTATTGCTGGGATGGATACAGGTTTGGCGGGACGACTGTACATTCGTATGCAATGAAGCG
>DATEHP010000046.1:0-12673 GCA_035279505.1 Candidatus Sulfotelmatobacter sp.
ATTTTTGTACACGTCGATGTTTTTGTACGCATGTTTGACTCACAGCAAAGACCTCAGGCAACGCGAAGAACTAAACTCTGCCTCATAGTTCTTACGGAGCGATCGCGAGTATGGGCAAATGTCCAGCAACCACTCGCATCAGGGTAGCAATTTCTCGGCGAAGCACCCGGCAACCACTCTGGACAGTGAATTGCACCACGCGCATTGATACCTAATACCGTTTCATGCTTGTTGGCCGGCATAAAAACAAGGGGCGGCATGCTCGGGTCCAGGGACGTTCTCAGATGGTTCGCGGTGTTGATGTTGGTATTTTCTGCAGCTGCAGGAAATGCATTTGCGCAAGCTCCGTCCGGAACGCACAGTCCACACGGCAACCTGAGCATTCCCTGTCAGAACTGTCACACATCGACCGCCTGGAAACCAATCCGCGGTGTTCCGGAATTCGATCACAGCCAGACGAAATATCCTCTGCGCGGCATGCACCAGTCGGTGAGTTGCACGGAATGTCACGTCAGGCCGGTTTTTACCAACGTTGGACACAGTTGCCAGGATTGTCACGCCGACATTCACAAGCGGCAGTTGGGAGTCAATTGCGAGCAATGCCACACCGTCCGGGGATGGCAAGTCTCCATTCAGCAGGTGCAGCAGCACAACAACCGCTTTCCGCTGACTGGGGCGCACGCTACGGTAGACTGCGATGTCTGCCACAAAGGAGCGGCCACCAGCAAATTCCAGACGATGCCCACGCAGTGCTTCTCATGCCACTCCGCGGAATTCAAAACCGCCTTAACTCCAAACCACGTCGTCGCGGGTTTTTCTACCACTTGCGAGAGTTGCCATAGCACCGACAACTGGTTAAACGCGAAATTCGATCACGCGTCTGTGGGATTTCCTCTGAACGGAGGGCACGCGGTTCCGCCGCGCTTGTGTGCCGACTGTCACATCAACAACAACTACAACCTCGTGAGCACCGCCTGCGTAGGCTGCCACCTTAAGGACTATCAGGGCGCCGCCAATCCAAATCATGTCTCGGCACAATTCTCGCAATCCTGCGAGCAATGCCACAACATCACGACATGGTCGAATGCTTCCTTCAACCACAACGCCACGCCTTTTCCTCTTACCGGCCTGCACACCGTTCCACCACGGCAATGTACCGATTGCCACATCAACAACAACTACAACCTGACCACCACGGCCTGCGTCAGTTGCCATTTGAAGGACTATCAGGGAACGACTAATCCGAATCACGTGACGTCGAGTTTCCCCCAAACGTGTGATCAGTGCCACAACACGACTTCATGGGCAAACGCGATCTTCAATCACAACAGTACAGGTTTCCCGCTAACCGGCCTGCACGCCGTCCCACCGCGGCAGTGCATCGACTGCCATATCAACAATAACTACAGCTTGTCGAGCGCGGCCTGCGTGACGTGCCATCTGAAGGACTATCAAGGAACCACTAACCCCAATCACGTTACAGCCAGCTTTCCTCAGGCATGTGATCAGTGCCACAACACGAGTTCGTGGGCAAATGCCGTCTTCAATCACAGCAGCACCGGTTTCCCACTGTCGGGAGGTCACGCCGTGCCTCCGCGTCTGTGCACGGACTGCCATGTCAACAATAACTATTCGATGAAGAGCACTTCGTGCTACTCATGCCATCAAAAGGATTACACGGGGACGAACAATCCGGCGCACGCTGCGGCCGGATTCCCTACTACCTGTGAACTCTGCCACGACACGGTCGTCTGGACAGACTCCACGTTCAATCACAACAACACAGCGTTTCCTCTTACAGGTTCGCACCTGGTACCACCGCGGGTTTGCGCCGACTGCCACGTCAACAACAACTACACCACGTTGCCCCTTGCGTGCATCGGGTGCCATCAGACGGACTACAACAACACAACCAATCCCGGCCACTCCGCCCAGCCGCAGTTCTTTCCAACCACGTGCCAGACCTGCCACAACACGAGCGCCTGGACTGGTGCGACCTTCAATCACACGCAATACACGCAGTTCTCGATCAACCATGGCAACGCCAACGGAGTTTGCGCTACCTGCCACATTAATTCGAGCAACTACGCGATATTCCAGTGCACCGGCTGCCATGGCGGCAACAACGCCAGCAACTTCCACCACGACCAAGTAAACGGGTATGTGTACAACAGCGTCAACTGCTACCAGTGTCACCAGAGCGGCGGGGGGGGCGGATAGCCCGGGTTTGTTCCGGGCATTGTGGGAAATGTGAATTTGGTGGAGCTAGTCGGGATCGAACCGACGACCTCATCGTTGCGAACGATAACGGCGGCTGTGGCGGGGATTTAGTTGCAGTGCTTTAGAAGGAAATTCTGTAACAGTTTGTAACAAAATTCGTGGTTTGCGGGCCGGGAAATGATCGCCAATGAATATGCGGGTCTGCACCACTGAGCGCATCGTTATTTTCCTTTTCGTTCGTTTAAGGGCATGGGCCTGATTTGTCAGTGTTTCGGATCGTGGCCACGAAGGTTACCAAGACACAGTGCGTTCTCCTAATCATGCTTTCCCTTCTGATTCACTCTCCCTCAAGACAATTTGGAAGAACTCATCAGGATCGAAGTTGGGACGATCGTTCTCCCCGTCCCTGAGCGGGCAGAGAGCGGTTGCTGCGAATACAGCAGTGTTCGTAATCATGCAGTCTGGGTCCACTGCTTCCATTGTCCACCCACGCATCCGTTCATCATTCTTCTTGACCAGCGTAGCAAGGCACTGCAAGCGTTCTGTTATCACAAACACTTTTTCCACTGCGTTCCTCTTTCCCTTATAGTGATCGGTCAGAATCAACGCTGCAGTGCAAAAATTCGGCTTCTTGCCTTCTTCATGGAGCCGAGTCATGTTTGTAACAACGTAGAGAATCTCTTCCGGCTTCACTTTCGTAGCATAAAGTTCTTTCCAGTTCTTGGTTTTCATACCCTGGGATTATAGAAGCGGGCAGGTGCGGACAAGTTGTGAGAACCTGTGCGTTGCTGTGGATTAACGTGCCCTATTGCTGGATTCGCGGCAATCACAATGCTGCGTGATCGAAATCACCGTGGAGTCGAACTCGGGGCTGCACCATTGATCGCGAGGCGTCAACGGGAATCGAGGTATCGAGAGTGATGATGAAGCTGCGTTCTACGTGGTGGCTCCTGTTATGCGTTCTGCAGATCACCTTAACCGCAGACGCCCAGCAACGCCAGTCTGCTTCACATCTGAAACCAGCCCTCTCGAACCGAGAGCTGGCAGCTCGGGTGCGTACTTCCCTTGTTCTCGTTGTTACTCAAGATCGCTCAGGCAACGCCGTTGCGGAAGGCAGCGGCTTTTTCTTGAAACCCGGCCTGGTCGTAACAAACCTTCATGTGCTGAAGCGGTCGTCACGAGGATACATAAAGGTTTTCTCTGATGGAAAGAAATACGAGATTGCTTCGATCGTGGGATTCGATATTAACCATGACATCTGCGTACTGAAGCTTCCAGTCGAGATCGGAACTCCACTCACTCTCAGCGCTGATAAGGTTGAAGCAGGCGACGATATTCTCGTCGCGGGAAATCCCGAAGGACTAGAAGCTTCATTTTCCAAAGGTATCGTGAGTGGCGTTAGGTCCGACTCTGGCCTCTTGCAAATGGATGCAGCGATTTCTCCCGGTTCCAGCGGAGGTCCCGTCGTAAACAATCGCGGCGAAGTTGTTGGCATCTCGGTTTCCACCCTGGTTAGCGGCCAGAACCTCAACTTCGCAGTGCCTGTCCGCTATCTACGGGAGCTACAGCTCGATTGGAATCTGGATGTTCGCCAGGCTGGCGCTTTGGCAGTCACTGATGCGGAAGAACGAGGATTTCACGGCCCCGTGAAATCGTTCATCGAAGAAAAAGCTACTTACGAAATCGATCCGGTGAGCAAAACTACCAGACTAGGACCATACCTACCGGTTGCAGCATCGCGCTTCAGTCCAGATGGCAAAGAATTGGAGTTCACATCTTTCAACCAAGGAAAAGAGAGTGGGAAGGTGAAGTATGAGTATTCCGCAGATGGCTTATTGAAACGGATCGTCACCCCCACAACGTCATACGAATTTTCACGAGACAATGCGGTCGGGACGCACGTGAGCAACATTCATTTCGATCAGATGGTGAGTTCAGGTCGAGAGGGCGAAAAGGATTATCACGAAGACGGTTACGACAGCGCTGGACGTCTGATTGTGCAATCATTCCCTGGAGACGGCCTGACGTACATCCCGAAATACGATGTTCTCGGGAATGAAGTCGAAAGCCGAGGATATAAAAATGGGGGATACGTAAACGGACAGTTGTGGTCCATCGTTCGCTATGTGTACAAAGTGAACGATCGGAGAGACTGGGTAACCCAGGTTGAGAGTGCCCGGTTGGCCACCGATCCGGAGGACGATTTCTCAGCGATCAGCGTATCGTTGCGCGAGATAACCTACTATAACGATCAGCAGTAACGATCCAGGGACCTCGCCCATTTTTCATTATTGGCTCGTCTCGCACGCCGCCACGCACGCATCCCACAGGTAGAGATCCCGGATCGCTTCCCACTCCAACAACTTCTCACGGCCCTGCCACTGCGCGTGCCCATTGGTCCATTCAAATCACATTGTCGAGAGACTCAGGTCACGAGTCTACCGAACATTTAAAGCTAGCATCATTCAGAATAGATGCCGACTTTCCACAAACCGGGGAAGGATTCCGCTTGGTGGGAGGGGAAATCGCCGGGGCAGATTGCCTTCGGACTTTTCCATCCACTCTACGCTTTGAAAAATGACAAGCGATCTGTCAATGGAAAACGAATCATCATAGCTCTCGGAATCGGAATTGCTTTGATTGTGATTTCGTATTTGACGGAGAGATGAATCATGGGACCGATGACAGTCCTCGTTATCGCGATGATTCTGATCTTCGTTGCCGTGCCATCGCTAGTAACTCACGAGAGCAGCGATCTAGTGCAAGACCCAGTAACACACGCCCGAAGCAAGCACCATCGCCAGTAGCGTAGTACGTTTCAAGTCCAGCCATCCGTCCGGCAATATGCGGCTCAAACCCCACGCCCCAGCCGACGTGCCAAATATGACGGTAATCAGTCGCTTGACCATCTCAGGGCCGACATTTCTCAGCACAGCAATCGGCACCAAGACCATGATCGCGAAGAACACTACTGCTTTCACTCCTTTGATTTCACTACTTTCAGTCTGTGTCATCGGTCTCTTTACTCGGGGGAGAGGAAACTGCGGGCGACACGGTTCTGAAGGTCAAGGAAGCGCTCTCTTCGATTTTGAAGAGCGCGAAGAAGTACGATCTGCTGGCCAAGAATCCCGTCGAGGGGATCATCATTCCCAAGCAGAAACGAGTGAATCGAAAAAAAGAGAAACCCGTTTTGCCGGTGGAAGAGTTCTACCTTATCCTGGCCGAGATTCAGGAACCTTACGCCACGATGTGGCATACCGCGTATTTCTCCGGTCTGCGGCCCAGCGAGTTAATTGGGCTGAAGATCGAAGACGTACAGAGGGATTCGATCACCGTGCGTGAGGCTTACTGTCGCGGAGACTGGAAGGAAACAAAAACTCCTCTCAGTGCCGCGACCATCTCAGTTCCTCGTGCCGTGTATGAACGCATCAAGCGCCTGCGCGATCTCGATATCGAGTATCGTTCAGGCGGTCAGGGTGCGAAGCGGTGCGTGAAAGGCATGCGTTCACTGGAGCGCGGTTCGCTGGTATTCCAGTCGCTGAAGAAGGGCGGACCGATGAATGACGGCAACATTCTTCGTCGTCACATTCGGCCAGCCGCCGTCAAGCTGGGCATCGATCCGAAGAAGGTGACCTGGCAGGCGTTGCGGCGTTCCTATGGAACCTGGCTGAACGCAAGCGGAGCCAACGTGAAAGACGTTCAGGCTCAGATGCGCCACGCCAAGCCCGATACAACCTACGGGGTCTACGTCCAGCGCGTGCCGGAAAGCCAGAAGCGCGCGGTGGACCGGATGATGCAGGTCATGGAGCGGCAGCGCAAACAGGGCGGGAAAATGCTGTAACAGTCTGTAACAATTCCACCCCCGAATTGTTACAGGATCTGCGCGTTCATCCTTCGTAAGTTGTTGAAAGGATGGTGGAGCTAGTCGGGATCGAACCGACGACCTCATCGTTGCGAACGATGCGCTCTCCCAGCTGAGCTATAGCCCCGTGCAGGTTGGACCGGTAACTCCGTTATTTTATCAGCCTTCCAGAATCCGCACCAAGCGGCCGCTGCGAGACAATCTGGCTGCGAACCCTGCAAATCATCTTGACGAAACGCTCCCCCCTGCGTCTAACTAGCACTAGGCCATACTGGGGCCGATGGGGAACTCTTGTTCGAACAATCCAATTTCGCGACTGCCCGGCGCCAGCGTACCCTTCTCGCTGCCTCAGTCAGCGTCCATGCGGTGATTCTCGGCTGGCTTCTCCACGCTCCCAATCCGAGGCTGCTGACTCCAGTCTCCGTTGCCCTCGGGCAGAATGGCACGTCCGTTACCCGCTTGTTCTGGTCCAGCAAAAATCCGGACAACAGCAGTCACAGCTCTTCCGATCTCGCCACCGAGCGCTATAAGCACCAGCGCCTTGGACAGAAGCTGAGTTGGAAAGCTCCTGCGCAACTCTCGAAACTGCCGGCACCGCAGGCGCCCGTAGCCCGCGCTGAACAACAAGACAAGGCGGAAACCCAGACACTCTCCGCGCTCGGCCACGGTGCCCAAGCGGGCCTTCCATACGGAACGCTCACCCGGGGCCAGCTCTACGGCGATGAAATCCGTCCCGCACTCCCCGTCGCGACCTCCGATCCGGTCGTCTTCCCGTGGCAGCTTCCCACCGCCCCAGGCAATGAAGTCATCGAAATCACCATCGACGAGCGCGGGGAGATTGTCAGCAAAACCGTGCTCCAAAGCCTCGGT
Source organism: Candidatus Sulfotelmatobacter sp. (assembly GCA_035279505.1). GTDB lineage: Bacteria > Acidobacteriota > Terriglobia > Terriglobales > Acidobacteriaceae > Sulfotelmatobacter. Next base: position 6,953 of record DATEHP010000046.1, read on the forward strand.
CCCGACATCGATTCGAAGTGCCTGGCAGCACTCGAGAACTGGCACTTCCGCCCTGCGACGCGGAATGGCTCTCCCATTCCCTCGAAACAAGACGCTATCTTTCCCTTCCGCGCGCGCGGCTAGTCTGTCGCTCCACGGCCACCCGCTATAATGAATATGTGAACGAAAACGCAGTCGAGCAGGTGGCATCCGCCGACTTCCCCACGCGCTGGGGCAAGTTTCGCATTTACGGCTTCCGCGGACACTCCGAGGGAAGAGTCGATCGGCGCATCGAAGAAGCCGTAGCCGTGGTTATGGGCGATGTGAAATCCGCCGCGCCATTAGTCCGGGTGCACTCCCAATGTCTGACCGGAGATGTCTTCCATTCCCTGCGCTGCGACTGCCGCCAGCAGCTTGAACTTTCTTTGTCTATGATCTCTGAGGAAGGCGCCGGCATCCTCATCTACGAACAGCAGGAAGGACGCGGCATCGGCCTGATGGCCAAGTTGCAAGCCTACGAATTGCAAGACGCGGGTCTCGACACCGTGGAGGCCAACGAGCGCCTCGGCTTCAAAGCCGACCAGCGCGACTTCACGCTCCCTGGCGAGATCCTCAAGGCGCTCGGCGTCACCCGCGTGCGATTGCTCTCCAATAATCCCGACAAAGTAGAAGCTCTCGAGCGCTCCGGTGTGCACGTTGTCGAACGCGTTCCCTGCGAAGTCACTCCCAGTCCGCACGCGCAGGAATATCTGCGGACGAAGAAAGAAAAGTTGGGACACCTGTTCACGTCCAGCGAAACTTAAGCCTTCAACCCCTACCTGTCCACAGAGTCGAAAAGCGACTGCAACATTTTTTTGTCTTTCGCTGGCAGATACTTCAATGCGGCGCGCGCCAAAGCCACGTAAACTCGGCGCGGAACAGGCGCCGTTCGCAGCACTGCCAGATGGCGCAGCACCGTCTCCACATCCCCACGAACAATCGGCCCGCTGAACCCGGCTGCCGCCCCGAACGTTCCATAATTCTTGACTGTCTGCAGAAGGATCGGAACCATGCGTTGTCTCGCCGCTTTCTTTGTCACCCCGGCCAGCGCGGCGACCTCCTCGGAGGTCGCGAGCAAAGCCGTCAGCAGAGGAGAGGCAAAGGTTCCCCATGCATGATACGCATCCTTCTCTTTCCGACTGATCGCATAAGGCTCACCTCCAAGGTCACGCACAATACTCCGCGCCGCCCGCACCGCAGCCGGATCGCCCTCAATTGCAAACGACACACCTGCAAGGGATGGCCGTGATCCCCGCACAAACGTCATCAGCGGATGCACGGACGCAACGGCCGCACCCCTTCTCCGAAGTGATTCAAGAATCTCGCTGCCGAGCGCCCCGCTTGAGTGCAGGGCGATTCTTCCTCTTCGCTGAAATCCCTCAGCCAGCGACGCCGCTGCCCCAGCAATCTGGCCGTCAGGCACGCAAAGCCACAAGATCTGCGCCTTCAGCACTCCCGTATTCACAACTGCCCGCGCTCCAGTCAACTTCGCTAATCGTTGGGCCCGTGCCAATGAGTTTCCCTGCATTCGTGCAATTACTGATTCAATTCGATAGCCTGCCTCGCGCAACGCAACAGCCAACGCCGTACCCAGATTTCCCGCACCCACAATCGCAACGCTCGGCTTCTGCGCCATGCCGGGCAGCATAGCAGAACCCGGTTTGCGCTACAGCACACCGCACAGGGACAACCGTTCCCTGTGCTGAAACTTTTCCTTCAGCTTCAAGGAAATGCGCACGATAAGACCTGGCGCCGACTCTGAAAAAAATTAAAAAGCTCGCGAAGAGGCTGCGGCAGGAAGTCAGCCGGTAGACGGTCGTCTCAACCGCCGTGCTTTATAGTGATGGCATGGCCAAAACTTCTTCCCGGAGCAAGGCTCGCCCCGCCCGGCGATCCAAGGCCCGCCTCGTCTCTTCTCGCACCGTTTATCGCGGCCCGGTTTTTTGGGTAACCACGGATCACATGATCGAACCCGGCGGCATCAAGGTGCGCCGCGATGTCATTCATCACTCCGGTTCTATCGTCGTGCTCGCAGTCGACGACAGCGGGAAGGTACCACGCGTTCTCCTCGAGCGCCAATATCGCCACGCTGCGAACGACTATCTGTGGGAACTTCCCGCGGGTCGCATCGATCCTGGGGAGAGCGAACTCCACGCCGCAAAGCGCGAACTGATCGAGGAGACCGGATACCGCGCTGACCGCTGGCGCCGCATTCTCAAGTTTTACGCTAGCCCCGGATTCGTCGCCGAAACGATGGCTGTCTATCTCGCCACCGGCCTTCACGCCGGAGAAGCTGAGCCCGAAGACGACGAGGTGATCTTCAAGCGTATGCTTCCTTTGCCGACAGTCGTGAAAATGGCGATGAAGGGCACCATCCGCGACGCCAAAACCATCGCGTCGGTCCTATGGCTGGAACACGCGTTACGTGGTAACGGAAGCCGTAGTCCAACAAAGCTCGTGTAGAGACGCCGGCTCGTCAAGCAAAGCTCATGTGGGGACGGCCGCCGTCGGCCGTCCAGCGAAGCAGCGCGAGCGCACCGGGGTGTCACCTGCACCCCGTGTTTTGTTGCAGGCGTAACCTTTTTTGTTGCACACAATCTCACGTCGCGCGATTCGCCCACATCTTTGACGCATACTCTTGACAGCCTAACCCCACCGCTACAAAATGCATCCTATGACTGCGGGCACGTCCTCGGGGCCCTGAAGAGGGCGTGCAGAAAAGGGGCTCTTCGTGGAACGTATGAAAGGAACCGTAAAGTGGTTCAATAACGCGAAAGGATACGGGTTCATAGGTCGCGCGGATGGACCCGATGTGTTCGTGCACTACAGCGCGATCGCCTCCGAGGGCTACAAGAGCCTGCAGGAGGGCGATCAGGTTGAGTTCGAGATCGCCGAGGGCCAAAAAGGTCCGCAGGCTGCAAATGTTGTGAAAGCTCAGTAAGACCGGGCAAGCGCGCCAATCGATTTTCTCCGCCCTGGTCTGACGCTTAGCCAGTCCCTCCAGTGGTGTCGGTCGCTCAACCTTTCTACCGCAACGCGCACAAGTGTGCCCCAGGCTCTCTTCAGCGTCTGTTTGGTTTATCTTTAAGTGCGTGGACAATAAGGCTATCGCCAACATTCTCTTCGAAACCGCCGACCTGCTTGAGATCGACGGGCAGGATTCCTTCCGCATCCGCTCTTACCGCAACGCCGCCCAAGCCATCGAGAACCATTCGCACCAGATCAAAGACATCATCAGCGATCCCAAGCAGGTACTGGCCATCCCCGGCATCGGCAAAGGCATGCTCACCAACCTTCAGGAACTTTTCAACACTGGCAAACTAGCGGTTCAGGCCGAATTGCTCGCGAAGTATCACCCCTCGATGCTGCAATTGCTCAAGATCCAGGGCCTCGGCCCGAAGACTATCGCTCTGATCTGGAGCGCCTACAATGTCAGCGATGTCGATGGTGTCGAGAAACTTGCTCGCGAAGGAAAAATCCGCGAACTTCCCCGCATGGGCGAGAAGCACGAGGCCAAACTCCTCAAAGCCATTGAAGACTATCGCCGCATAGGCGGCCGCTTTCTTATCGACGCCGCCGAAATCGAGTGCGAGAAACTCACTGCCTACATCGAGAAATTCAAAGGCATCGACAAAATTACGGCCGCCGGATCACTGCGCCGAGGCCGCGACACTGTTGGAGACCTCGACATCCTCGTTACCGGGCAATCGTGCTGCACCGAAGCCGGACGCCAGGAAGCCATCGACTACGTCGCCAAATATCCACCGATCATGGACGTGATCGCCCGCGGTGACAACAAGATCAGCTTTCACCTGCGCGGCGGCATGCAGGTCGATGTTCGCCTGCTTCCACCCGACTCCTTCGGCGCCGCCATGCAGTACTTCACTGGATCCAAGGCTCACAACGTCGCCCTACGCCAGCGCGCCCTTAAGATGGGATACACCCTCAACGAATACAGCCTCGCCACTCTGGAAGGCGAAAAGCCGGTCGCGGGAAAAACCGAAGAAGAAATCTACTCGAAGCTAAAGCTCGACTACATTCCGCCCGAGATGCGTGAAAACCTGGGCGAGATCGACCTTGCGCAAAATCACGCTCTGCCACTTTTAATCACGCAGCAAGATCTGCAGGGCGATGTCCACATGCATACCGTCGAAACCGACGGCCGCAATACCATCGAGGAGATGGCCGAAGCCGCCAGGGAGCGCGGCTACAAATACATGGCCATTACCGACCACTCCAAGAACCTTGCCTTCGCCAATGGCCTCGATGACAAGCGCGCCGTCGAACACATCGCGCGCATTCGCGCGGCCGCCCATAAGATCGAGGGCATCAGCATCTTCGCCGGCATTGAAGTCGACATCCTCGCTGACGGCGACCTCGATCTCTCCGACGACGTCCTTGCTCAGATGGACATCGTCATCGCAAGTGTCCACTCCGTCTTCAATCAGGAACCGGCCAAGATGACCGACCGCCTCCTGAAAGCCATCAGCAATCCGAACACTTCAGTCATCGGACACCCCACTGGGAGGATCCTGTTGCGCCGCGATTCCTACGGCTTCGACATGCACGCAGTCTTGACCGCCGCGGCGAAACACAAAGTTGCCATGGAACAGAATGCCTATCCCGACCGCCTCGACCTCAACGACGCCAACCTGCGGCAGGCCAAGCAACACGGCGTGAAGATCGTCATCAACACCGATGCCCATCACACGTCGCACATGGACAAGATCCGCTTCGGAGTCCTGCAAGCCCGCCGCGCCTGGCTCACGAAAGATGACGTCCTGAATACACTGCCCGCATCAAAATTCGCCAAAGCGATGAAGCACGCGTGGTGATCGTAGCGCAGGCGTCTCGCCCGGTGCCTCGCCGACTCGGGTTAGCGTAAAATCGCGCAAAGGATAATCCCATGTCGAATCCGCCCTCTACGCCCTCCACCCCACCACCGGCCGCGCCCTCCGGGCCCACCATCAACATCGGAGAGGAATTCGGCACTGCCAAGAAGAGTCTCCCATCGGGCAAGATCCTGGTCATCCCCATCATCGTGCTCGGAATTGTCGTGGCCTTCGTGTCGTTTCTGAAGCGTGCCAAGCCACAAGCTTCTGGCACGCTCGACAATGTCGTCGCTGTGGAAATTCCCGGACAAAACTCCACCATGGTCGCGCTTACCTTCACCATTCACAATACCAGCGACAAGACCCTGTACGTCCATACCCTGCAGGCTTCGGTGAAGGCGCCCAGCGGAGACTCCACTGTCGACGCCGTCTCTGCCGTCGACTTCGACCGCTACTTCCAGGCCTTTCCGACTCTGAAGAACGGCACGCAGCCGCCTCTCACGCCCGAAACCAAAATCCAGCCCGGGGAAACCACCGCTCGCACCATCATCGTCGCCTTTCCCATGACTCTGGACGACTTCAACCGACGGCAGGTTCTGGCCGCCGTTGTGTGGCCCTACGACCAGACAGTCCCCGTCGTGCTCAGTAAGTAAAGCTTGCGTGAAGGTGCTCGGATGCGTTTCTATATCGGGATGACCCGATCGCATCTTCTCCGCTCCTCAGCATTTCTCTGTTCGCTCGCATTCTTCATCTCCCTCGTCGCATCCGCGGCCGAGCCACAAAACGGTAAGTATCTCCTCTACGTTGGTACGTACACGCAGGACGGCAGCAAGAGCAAAGGCATCTACGCCTATCGCTACGACCCCGCGAC
>DATEHP010000047.1:0-7994 GCA_035279505.1 Candidatus Sulfotelmatobacter sp.
AGAGAGAAAAAAAATTGAATTTCAAGAGAGAATCTATAATCAGCATGTTCGGCTCCTTTCCTCCGAGCCCTTTGGTGGTTAGCGCTTCCAAAGTTTACTCGGGCCTCGGAGCCGACATTGTTTATGGAATCATTACGCTCAAAACCTCATTTTGCCGCTCAAAGCGTGGAATCGCCTCTTCTCGACAGTTTTCGAGATGCGCCCATACTAAAATGCCGCACCTTACCCGGTAGCGGCACGCGAATCATAGTGGTTCTGCTGCGCGACAATGTCCCCGCTTTCTATGAGAAATGCATCCATTACATAAAGCGTCTTGCCGTTCGCAAGGCTAATCTCTGCCTGCCCGGCAGACCAGCCACCGTCCCCGCCGTAGTAGCGTATGAACCTAAGACTACTGACTGCCGGAAGAATGCCATTAAAAAATTCAAGGATCGATTTGCGTCCGCGGATCAGAGCGTTCTCCCCTCCTGCAGGATTTAGTGGCGTGCGCAGGGTCGCATCCTCCGCCCACGGGACTTGCGACATGTCTTTAGCCGCGATTCCGTCGAAGTAAGCCTTCACACTCCGCTCTCGTGCATCGTCGTTCATAATTGCTTCTCCTTAGTGTCGGGACAGGGTAGCACGGTTCTACGGAGACCTCATCGCTGTTGAAAAATCGCCATTTCACTCAAAATGCCCCCTACGCTGTGCGCTCTTATTAGATTGATCCGAATTTTGAGCTGGTGACCGTCTACAGGAAAAAGACCCAGTATGGACGTTGTTGTTTTTGGCTTTTTTTTGGTTTTTCTTCGTTACACCAACCGGCTTACCCCACTAGAGTCATCGCCACAGCGAATCAGTTGGAAAGAGATAACGCTGGCAGGTCCGAGTACCGTTCCATTGCAAATGCTTGAGCGAAAGGAGTCGACTATGTCGCGAAAGGGAAAAATCTCGTTAGGTGTGGCGCTAGGTCTGGTGACTATCCTGACCGGTACGGCGCTAGCTATCTCCAATATCGTGTTCAAAGTGGGAACCATTGCCAGCTATGACTTTGGCGCCTACGGTCCTGGCTATCCTGTGCCTGGCTTGGTCCAAATCCACGGCTTCCGGATGCAACCTGGAGAAACCGTTCCGTGGCACTACCACAAGGGCGTGAGCTATGTCATTCTCGCGCACGGCACTCTCACCGAGCAGCACCTCACAGGACCTGACCAGTGCGCTTCGGAGTCGGTGCCGTCCGGGAATGCTTTCGTCGAGTCTCCCGGTCTGGTGCACAGCGTTACCAACACCGGCAACACTGATGCCGTGATTTGGTGGGCGACCATATACCCCAAGAGTGACGGTCCCGGCGGAATCTATCCGGTAGCCGCACCGAATTGCAACTGATTGTTTTCAACCGCAGGCTATGTGCCGCTCTGATTGCGGCACAAGCCGCGCGGATTTCGTGAGTCACGCGACCGGTGTTGACTGTCACATCTCGATTACGCTCAAAATACCCCGGATATTCTGCAATCTGCACCTGAAGCGTCGTTCTCACTAAGATGAATCACCCCAACCCTGGCGATTTGGCTAGAGCGCAGGAATTGGCGCGTCGCTACCGTTGCGACTTCGTGGACCTGCTCAACTTCAAACTGAACCCAAACTTTCTCAAGAGAGTCCCGCCTGAGCTGATGTTCCGATACAACTTTCTGCCGCTCGAAGACATGTTCGACGGACGACTCGCTATCGCCATCGCGGACCCTAGCCAATTGCTACTCATTGACGAGATCAGCCTTCTGTTGGGCAGACGGCTGGTGGTACGAGTTGCCGCTTTGTCTCGGATCAGTGAAATCCTCCACGGAATTGATCCGAACCCGGATGAAACGCCGGATGACCGGGACGACCAACCACCGAGCCCCGGCACAGACAGCCCAGTTTGTGCTCCGAAAAAGCCGAGACCCCATCTACGATCGGCAATGCAAAGGCGATTCCAGAAGGAGACTAGTAAAGCGCCAATCGTGCGCTCTCGATTGTTGCGAAATCTCGATTTCACTCAGAATGGGCGCTTTACCGCTCAAGGCGTGAAATGGCTGATTTCGTCAGTTGGCCACACTGCTCGGCGGGCATATACAACGGTAATGGCCGAACTTGAGTTGGGGCGAGTGCCAACCAAAAACAATGCCTCCCGCTCAACCCCGTAATTATCGGCCATCGCCATGTTGGTAGCAAGTTAAAATGTCCGGTTTTTGTAGCAAGTGAAATGTCCGGTTTCAAAGTTGTGCCCTCGCCGATTGGGTTGGGTTGATTTTGGGGATGGGGATGCAGGGGAAGGGGGCAGTTCCCCTTCCCCTGCCCAACGCTGTAGAAGCCGGTACAGTCAGAGGCGCACCGGTTGCGTCATAACGACCGAGGCAATGCGGTCCGTGGGTGAGACTCAAAGTTCCATTCAGGTGTTGATGCACCGTCACCCGGCAACCCGCCAACGTCGCCCGCCAGCGTACCCGCTGGATCTGCAAGTTCAGGTTCTGAAAGTTGACCGTGTTGTCGCGGTTCACGCTCCGTTCGAACTGCAGCGAGAAAATCCGCTCCAAGTCTCGGCTCCGACAGGGCACAAAAGCGTTTCCGCGCTGGCGGGGCGCGACCTGAAAACGGCGGTTGAAATCGGCGAGGTAATGTTCCCGCAGAAACCGGTTTGCCGTCTCCAGCGTTCGGATCTGGCGCAGTCGCAACTCCTGCGGCAAGCGCCCCTGCCAGGTCGAGAAGTTGCGCTCGCTGCGTCCGCGCGCTTCCGGCGAGTAAGCCGGAATCATCTGCACCCCCAGTTCGTGCAACGCCCGTCCCACCTGCGTGCGGCGATGGTAGTCCACCTTGCCGCCCACCTTCGGCGTCAACCAGAAATGACTTCCCCGATCGCTGTAGAGCGCGCAGAACACCCCTTTGCGCTCGATCACCTCCTTCAGTCCCGCCATCACCGTCGCCGTCGATTCCTCCTCCACCAGCTGCGCGTAATAAATCTCGCTGCTGGCATCGTCCAGAATCACGATCAGGTCGTACCAGCGCTCGTCCTGAAACCACTGGTGCCGGCTGCCGTCGATGTGCAGCAGCATCCCCGGCAGCGGCCGCCGCTCTCTCCGTTTGCGATGCGCCCCACGCTTGCGTCCACGCGCCACCAGGCCCGCTCCCTGCAGCGCCTGCTTCACCCAGGTGTAGCTCAGCCCGATCCCGTGCTCGGCCTGCAGTTTCTCGTGGAAGTGCTGCACGTTCAGATCGAAGTACTTCTCGCGGTAGAGTGCGAACACTTTCTCCACCGTCGCCAGTGGCACCCGGCGACGCGAGGGCTTGCCCCGCCGACGGTCCAGCAACCCGTTGTAGCCTTCTTCCACGTAGCGCTCCCGCCACCGCCGCATGTGCCGATCGCTGATGCCCAATATCTCCGCCGCCTGCCACCAGGTAATCTTCTTCGCCATCGCCTGCAACATCACGTCCTGTACTTTCATCGCCCGCTCCATCGCGGCCTTCGGGTAGCTTTCCATGCTTCGCATGGTCTCCTACCCTCGCCGCCCGCAAAGCGGACATATCATGTGCTATCTCAACCGGACATATCATGTGCTACCGACATTATCGGCCATCGCCATTGACAACTGCTAAACGCGGGGGTACCATCCGGGCTAGTTTTCGGGGCTAGTCATTCCTTCCCTCTGTCCTGTCGGCTTTCCGGCGGGAACATCTCATAATTCCGCCTCGATCGGGTTCAGATTCTGCACATTCTTAATTCCGTCCGGCTTTCTTTGTAGAGGCTCTTACGTACGCGTAAAGGAGATGCTATGAAGAGATCACTCGCAGGAGTTTTGGTTTTGCTCGTGGCCTTGACATGTGTCGCCGTTGCCCAGCAACCGGCTTCCACGCCCATCACTGTCGACTGCAACAAAGGCCAGTCCCTGAATCACACCCTCGCTATACTGAACAAGCAAACGGCCTACACTGTCTCGGTCAATGGAACCTGCACCGAGTGGGTTCAGGTCGTCGGCTTTCACAGTTTATTGCTGAAAGGCCTGCCCGGAGCCACTCTGGTGCAACCGAGCACAGGTGGGGGAAACCTCTTCAACGCCACTCTCTATATCGAAGCCTCCCAAAGCGTGCTGGTTGAGGGGTTCGCCGTTCAGGCGAGCGCCGACGGTCTGTCCGATATCGGGATCGGGCACGGCAGTTCCGACATTCGCCTGCGTTCCTTGAACATCCGGGGAGGCGGAGGCATTGTCATCTTTGAGAACAGCCAAGTATCCATCGCGCACGTGCACGTACGGGATACCGGTTACGCATCGCTACAGATCTACGACTCCTCTGATGTGCACGTCGAACATTGCCTGTTCGAGGACACGACGAATGGGCAGAATCAGTGGCATGTCGGCATTGCCCTCGGAGCCGCGCACGTAACGATGTACGCCACTACAATCCGTAACATGCAGCAAGGCATCAATGGGGGCACCGATTCTATTGTTGATCTCGTCGTCTCCAACGCGTATTACGTCGCCACTGGCAATACCGACGTTGTCATCGATAGCTCCGGTGGCTTCAATTTTGCGAGCGTAGCGATAACGGGTGGATCGCTGAACATCTACAACTCGACGCTCGTCGTTAACAGATCGGGCCAGTCCTGGGGAGGAACCACCGCTGGCGTTCTCCTCGACGGAGGCGCGAGCTTCTACGCCGCCAGCGGAGAGCTCCGCATCACAAACAGTCTGGGGCAAGGAATCGTGGCCATGAACAACTCGCACGCTACTCTTTTTGGCGCGAATATCACGTATGGAACTCACGCCGGCCTGGTCGCGATCAACAACTCGAGCATCGACCTATCCACGAACAACACTCCTCCTTCCACGATCGGCGGGAACGCAGTCGATCTTTTCTGCGATGCAGATTCCAAAATTACTGGCACCGCAAACATCGCAGGATCTCCGACTGCACAGTGCGCCAACCTGCTCTCAACTGAGACGGTTCCGCTACCGTAGAACAGCCCCGAACACGACAGGGTGCGGCTGAGATCCGCACCCTATTGTTCTCTTCTTGAAGTAAATTCGTGTCAGAGTGTCTCAACGATGCCGCAACCGGTCTGAGGGAAGAGCGATTCGGTTGGTAGCTGAGGTAATATCTCCATCACGCTCAAAATCCCACTTTGCTGTTCAAAGCGTGTGAACGCATGTTTTCTTCAGTTGTGAAGTAGAATTCCCAGTAAATACACGGGACGGAGGGTGTCATGCCAATCACGCTTACGCAGCAGACCGCTCTGATCACAGGAGCATCACGCGGTATTGGCCGGGGAATCGCGCTGAAGCTCGCTGAACAGGGTGTCAAAAGAATTGCAATCAACTACAAGGAGAACGATGCGGCCGCCGAAGAGACCGCTCGCGTCCTCAAAGAGCGCGGTGCGGCGCCTCTGGTGATCAAGGCGGATGTCGGCAAGGTCGCGGATATCCAGCGCATGTTCGAAACCATCAAGTCCCAATTCGGCGGCCTCGATATTTTCGTTTCTAACGCCAGGGCAACGATCGCCACAGGCTTCTACGCGGAACCAATGGAGATCCCACTGGAGGCATGGCAGGCGACCTTTGACACTCAGGCGAGGGAGTTCCTGGTTGCGGTCCGCGCAGCGGTGCCGATGATGGGCAAGAACGGCCGGATCATCGCCATCACCTATGCGCCCGGCGGGCAAACCGGCAGCTGGCAACCTTGGGTCGCCATGGGCTCAGCGAAAGCCGCGAAGGAGGCACTGGCTCGTTATTTCGCGGTTGCTCTCGCCCAGAAGGGCATCACGGTGAACATCATCAGTCCGGGCGCCTGCGACGACAGCGTCCTCAGCGGGCTGCCGCCCCAGGTGTTCCAGATGATCAAGGACTGGCACGAGAGCGGCTGGACGCCCATGAGGCGCCTCGGCCTGCCAGCCGACGTCGGCAACGCCGTAGTTCTCCTCTGCACGGACCAGGCGAGCTTCATCACCGGCCAGCTGCTGTACGTTGATGGCGGCGCTTCCGCGATGGAGCCGGTCTTCCCGTTGGCCATCCAAGGCATCAAGTAGCGAATCGGGGCTTTGCCCTGACCTCCATCGTGGACATCGTGACTGATTGATTGTTGAAATATCTCGAATTCAACAACCAGATGTCACCCACGCCTGCGCACGTTCGCAAACGTGGGTGTGGGAGTTTTTAATCGTCTGTGCGTGGGGCCAAGTACAAATTTCCCCAATCGCGTTCGGCGAACACGAACCACCCTACGCTGCGGCCGTCCCATGCGGTGAAGCTGTCCGTATGGGGAGCTGGTGAGCCTCGAAGGTAGCTCGGTCCTCCATTGTCATCGTCTCCTACGGCGACGTTGAAACCAATGATGTCTCCGGGTTGCGGGCTCCGAAAACCAACACCTGGAAACGGGTTGCTGAACCAACTGGTATCGATTGTGTTGATCGAACTCAGCGGGATGCGAAACTCGACCACGAAGCCGTGGGGTCGCAGCCCGGCTCTCGACTCCCACACGATGGTCGGGTTGTTCGACGGGTCTGTGAGACTTTGGTTGCATACCGAAGTCGTGAGTTTAAACCCTTCGTTATTGACGACCGGATTGGGACAATTCGGATTGTTGGGTCCACACAACTCCGCCATTTGGACGTCGCCCGGCTGCCGGTCGCCATCGATCATGATCTCCGCGTCATCGTCGAGATAAGGTACCGGGCCATCGCAAATCACGATGTCATCAGTAACATCTACCGCAACGTAAAGGTTGTTGTTGTCATAAAGCGTGTAGATTCTGAAGCTCGAATCGGCTGGACTGTCTGGCGGGAACAGGTACGGCAGGCCGATATTGGGAACTACTCCCGGCGGAGTCGCTGGACTGCTAGTTCCTTCCACGTAAACGGGAATCGCCGCCCCCCATTCCGACAAACTGAAGACTCCATCGATCACTGGAGGGGTTTTGGTGTATCGGGCAATCATGAGTTGCTTACCCGGTATACGACTTTGAGGCGACACCGACTGGGAAATTGCACTATTCGACAGCAGTACCAAGGTCCCGACCACCAGCCAACGTGTCACGCGTGACAGACATTTTGGTGATGCCATGGGATGCTCCTTATAGCACAGGAAGCTGACTGAACCGCCTGGGCGCCGGGCATTTTACATCCATTTCACATCGGGTTATTGGCGAAACATCCCGATCTCTAACAATGTCGGCGGTGTCAAGCACGTTTTGAGCATCTGCGACATCGTCAAAAGGAAAGACTGCTGACGGAACCCGCCTGCAACGCAATCTCCGCCACCTTATCCCCCACCTTGAGCTGCACACTCTTCGCCGCACCAGGGTTCGTTAGCACCAGCACCCTTCCCCCATCCGGGTTCTCGAAAGCCACATGATCCACTCCCTGCACTTTGCCCGCGGACTCAAACCGCCTTGCCCCGCGTCGAACGTTCCGCGAAAAGTGCGCAAACGCCCAGTACTGCCCGCTGCGCGTGACCTCCTTCGTCTCCGAGTGGATCGTTACCATACCGCCGCAGGAAAATGGTCCAATGTTCGGCCTGCCCTTCTCGTCCAGAGCAAGGTTCCATCCCGTAATGGACTGGCCCCAGTTGCAAAGGACTTCTGTGAATGTCTTCCCCCAATTCGCCCAATCCGTGGCGTAATCCGGAGTCGTATAGTCCGGCCCGCCTTCGGTCCAATAGATCTGAGCATCGGGACAAGCGTTGTGGAACTTGCTCATCTGATCCGCTGAACCGACGTACCCATGGAAGGCAACCGCGTTGCAGAACTTATGCACTGCGGGGTCTTCGAGCTCTGCCACGGCCCGTCCCCAAAGGTTGTAGTTGTGGTCGAGGATCCAGATCTTCGTGGAGAGGCCGTTTTGCAGCAGCGCGGGTCCCAGGTGATTCTTCACGAAGCCCATCTCGTACTCCTGCCCCCACAAGCACGCCGGCATTCTGCCGTCCTGATCGGTATCCACTTCGTTTTGCACCGTAACCGCCTGCACCGGCACGCCCTCCGCCGCGTATGCTTGC
>DATEHP010000048.1:0-22557 GCA_035279505.1 Candidatus Sulfotelmatobacter sp.
ACGTCCGACAGCACGATCTTGAGTCCGAGACTGGCAATCCGGTGGCCGAGTTCGTAGTCGTCAGCCAAGAATTCAACAATCGATCTGAACCCGCCGATCAAGTTCAAGTTTTGTCGGCGGAAGGCAAGTGTCGATCCCAAACCAAAGCTCAGCCCGCCTTCGATGAACTGGGCCGCCAAAACGCCGGCGGTGAAATCGGTGCTAATGCCGAGCGCCTCCAGTTGCGAACCGAGAGTGGGAGCTGCGACTCCGCGATAGAGGCATGTCACCATCCCCACATGTTCGTCTGCCAAGGGTGCGACGATTCGTTGCAGGTAGTCCGGTTCGACTCGAATGTCGCTGTCGTTGACGATCAGGTATTCATGACGAGCAGTCCGGACCATCTGCTCAAGATTACTCACCTTCACGTTGGGGCCGAGTATGTTGGGGCAGAGCACCAACTGGATCGCACGGTCGGGAAACTCCTGTCTCAGACGCTGCACGCTCGCCACAGCCGGATCGGCCGGGTCACTGACGCCGAAAATGATTTCGTATTCCGGATAGTTCTGGAGACAGTGGCTGCGGAAGCTCTCATAGATTTCAGGATCGATTCCCTTCAGCGGCTTCAGGATGGAAATCGGTGGGGCGTGGGTGGAGTAAGGGCTGACTCTGGCTCTTCTCGCGCGCAGAAAGGCGCCCGCGCTGCGCAGACAAACGATGTAGTAAATGCAACTGGAAAGGCAACCGAGAATGGCAACGATCTCGAGGATTCCGATTGTGTGCTGAATCATGCGCGAACGCCGGCCATCTATTCGTACCTGAGCGACTCGATCGGATCAAGGTTCGCCGCTTTCCATGCCGGATAGATGCCAAAGAGAAGACCGACTCCAGCAGCCGAACTGAACCCGAAGGTCACCCAGAAGGTGGACATGTGGGCCGGCAGAGAAGGCCACAGAACTGGAATTACCCAGACCACAATCGCTCCGACCAGGATGCCGATCAGACCGCCAACAGCGGTGAGCATGATGGCCTCTAATGTGAATTGGAGCAGAATATCCCGCTTGCGTGCGCCAATCGCTTTGCGCACACCAATCTCACGAGTCCGTTCGGTCACGCTGACCAGCATGATATTCATCACGCCAACGCCACCAACAACTAATCCAACGCTGGAAATCGCGAACATCCCGACGAACAGGCCGCCTGTAATCTGGTTCCATACTTCGCTGATCGACTCGGAGGTGAAGATGGCAAAGTTGTCTGGCTTGTCGAAAGAGACTTTTCGTCTCCGCCGCAGGACCTCTCGGATCTCATCCATGGCCTTGGGCATGTCGTTGTGAGACGTGGCTTTGACTACAATCCAGTGCTGCTTCAATTCCGGGTGCAGCATCTTGAAGGTGCGGAGCGGGAAGATGACCCGATTGTCGATGGGATCCTTGCCCCCGCCGAACACCGACTGGATCTTGCCGATCGTCCCGATGACCTCAAACAACCGGCCTTCGATGTTGACCTCTTTGCCTAGCGGGTCGTCGGTCCCAAACAATTCCTCGGCAGTGTCGTGGCAAAGGACAACGACCGAAGTGCGATGCTCGTCATCGAATTCACTGATCCATCTCCCCCGGGTTAGTGGCAGGTCCTCGACATCCAGCAGTGAAGCTGTACTGCCCTCGAGGAGCGTGTTCTTTGCTTTGCGGCCCTGATACTTAACGGCGTAAGTGCCGGTGCCGATTTCCGGACGAAAGAGCCGAATCGAGGCGGCTACCGCTCGGACATGAGGCAAGTCTCGGAGCTCGTCGGCGTCTTCCCGCGTCAACTCTCGGCGGGCCCGCATCTCATCCGACATTCTGCCAAAGGTAAAGGGCTCGAGATGGAAAACGAAAATAACGTTGGATCCGATGGTGGCGAGGCGATCGCGAACGTTGTCGTCGAGACCGCGGCCGATCGACGAGACGCCGATGACAACCGCTACACCAATCACAATGCCCAGCACGGTCAAGCCCGAACGCAGCTTGTTGGTGCGGATGGTGTCCGTCGCCATCTGAACGATTTCGCCGAACTCGCTCTTGCGCATGATGAGTTACTGCCTGCTCTCTCTGGACAACCGCACACGACGTTCACATTTCGAGTTCCGCAGAATCAGACCGGGAAGAAAATCCTTCAAGTAGATGGAAGCAATGGGTTGAACCCCGCGCGTACGCCACCTTACTCGTACCGCAGTGATTCAATGGGATCGAGGTTTGCGGCCTTCCACGCGGGATAGATTCCGAAGATAAGCCCGACCCCGGCGGCAGAGCTGAAACCAAACGACACCCAGAACATCGACATGCGGGCGGGAAGCGAAGGCCAGACCATCGGTATTACCCAGACCACCACGGCGCCGGCGAGGATGCCGATCACACCACCTACCGCCGTCAGCATGATCGCTTCGAGAGTGAACTGCAGAAGGATGTCGCGCTTTCGGGCGCCGATTGCCTTTCTGACGCCGATCTCCCGCGTGCGCTCGGTGACGCTGACCAGCATGATGTTCATCACCCCGACGCCACCCACCACCAGGCCGACACTGGAAATCGCGAACATGCCGATGAAGAGCGCGCCGGTAAGCTGGTTCCAGACGTCGGTAATCGAATCTGAAGTCATGATCGCAAAATTATCCGGCTTATCGAACGCAACTTTCCGCCGACGCCGCATCAGTTCTCGAATTTCGTCCATCGCTTTCGGCATATCATCGTGCGAGGCGGCTTTGACGCTGATGATGTGCTGTTTCATTTCTGGATGTAGCGTTTTGAAAGTCTTGAGCGGCATAAGGACGCGATTGTCGTTCGGGTCCTTGCCTCCGCCAAACACAGATTTTATTTTCTGCACGGTGCCGATGACTTCGAATAGGCGTCCCTCGATATTGATTTCTTTGCCGAGCGGATCCTGATCGCCGAATAACTCATGTTGCGTTTCATAGCAGACCACCACAACGGGCAAGTGGTGCTCATCATCGAAGTCGCTGAACCACCGGCCACTGGCCATCGGCAAATCGAAGACATCTTTGGCCGACGCCATGTCGCCCTCCAGGATCGTGTTCTTTACTTTTTTGTCCTGGTATTTCACCGAATAGCTGCCGACGCCCAGCTCCGGGCGGAACATGCGCATTCCCGCCGAGACGGCTTTCACGTGCGGCAGGTCATTCATTGCCATGGCGTCGTCATAGGTGAGTTCGCGACGCGTGCGCATTTCGTCAGTCATACGGCCAAAGGTAAAGAAATCCAAGTGGAACACAAAAATAACGTTCGATCCGATACTGGACACCAGGTCACGGACGTTGTCGTCAAGACCCCGGCCAATCGACGACACGCCGATCACCACAGCAACACCAATCACAATTCCGAGAACCGTCAGACCTGAGCGCAGCTTGTTGCTGCGGATGGTATCGGTTGCCATCTGGACGATCTCGCCAAATTCGGATTTGCGAATCATGGAAAAGATTTTGGAATTGGGAAATTTAGTAATTTTGTAATTTGAAAATCAAAAGCAACTTAAACCGACCTTAAATTACACAGTTACTAACTTTCCCAATTACTGAATTCCTTTACATTTCGAATCTTAACGCTACAATCGGATCCAGCCGCGCCGCCTTGCGGGCGGGATAGACTCCGAAAAACACACCTACGCTTGCCGCCACGGTCAGTCCGGCGAAGACAGCCCAGAGCTTGATCGAAGAGGGCATCCCGATGATCGCGGTAACGCCCTTGGCCAGGACTATGCCACTAAGAACCCCGATCGCTCCGCCCAGAAGTGCGAGTATTACGGACTCGATCAGGAACTGCAGCAGGACGTCATCGCGCCGTGCGCCAAGCGCCTTGCGAATACCGATCTCACGAGTGCGCTCGGTCACGGAGACCAGCATGATGTTCATGATCACGATACCGCCGACCACCAACGAGACACCTGCGATTCCGATCGTCGCCATGAAGAATGTGTTGCTGAGTCCCGACCAGATTCCCAGCAGGCTGGCATTGGTCTCAATCTCAAAGCTGTCTTCCTGGCCGGGACGATCGTGGCGATGCGAGCGCAGACCAACGCGCGCTTCGTCGATGGCCTGATTCAGCGGAACTCCGGTCGCCGAAGCCTTTCCCCAAATTCCGATGCTGTGATTGTGGGCTCCATACTTCTTCAGGTACACAGTGATGGGAATCAGAACATAATTGTCGGCGCTTTGGCCCAGGGTCTTTCCCTTCTTCTTGCCGACTCCGATCACCTGATAAGTCCAGCCATCGACCCTGATTTCTTTACCCAGGGGATCGCCGCCTGAGAGCAGGTGGTCGACAATATCGGTTCCCACGACGGCGACCTGAACGTGGTTGTTTAGATCGGTCTCACTGATCATGCGCCCGGAGGTCAGGTCCGTGTCGAGGATCGTAGCGATCGAAGGGGTGATGCCCTGAATGTTCGTATCATTAATTGATTGCTCGTTGCGCTTCACTTTGCCGGCGCCCTGCATCAGCGCGCCAACGTACTGGCAGTGCTGGCAGGCATCGACTACGGCCTGGTAATCCTCCATGTCGAGGTTCTTTCGCTTCTCCGCTTCAAGGAAATGATCGACGTTGGTTTCAACCGCAGACATTTTCGCGACGATGAATACATCTGCGCCGAGATTGAAGATCTTCTTCGCAACGTAGTCGTTGATTCCAGAGACGAACGTGACGACCGCGATGACTGCGCCGACGCCGATGACGACGCCGAGCAGGGTCAGCACGGAGCGCAGCTTATTGGCCCACAGCGATTGCAGGGCTACGCGGATGGCTTCAATGTAATTCATGGAACGAAATCAGACCACAGGCGTCGGATCTCAGCCTTCAGGCCCCGGACTCACCCCGACCTGGGACTTCAGGGCCGAGAACGCTGGGCGGCGCAATATCAGTTTACAGTGAATTGCCCGCTCTCGCACCGATTCGCCTGCCGGTCCCAGGTGCTCAACTCCGCGGGTCTACATCGTATAATTGTTTTGTAGGCAGCCGGACCGGACGGCCGCTTCCCGCGTCTTCGGATGCGAGGAGAGGAAAGTCCGAACTCCGCAGAGCAGTGTGCCGGATAACGTCCGGGACGTCAGGTTCAAGCCTGATGGACGGAAAGTGCCACAGAAAATATACCGCCCCGGTGTCGTTGTTAGGGCTTTGTAAAGGAGGGCGCCATCGCTCCATTACAAAGCCCAGACAACGACGCCGCGGGTAAGGGTGAAAAGGTGCGGTAAGAGCGCACCGCCGCGGCAGTAATGTCGCGGGCAGGGCAAACCCCACACGGAGCAAGACCAAATAGGGAGGAAGCCCGCGGCTTCGGCCGCGAGCACGTGCCGGCTCGGTGCGTCAAACCTTCGGGTAGGTCGCTAGAGCCGGGCAGCAATGTCCGGCCCAGAGGAATGGTCGTCCCGCAGCAGCAATGTTGCGGACAAAATTCGGCTTACAGGTCCGGCTGCCACAAACTCTTCGTTTCAGCGACTTGGCCAATTCACAGTTCGATTGTGAGGCCGGTGTGACGCACCTCCAATCACTCGGCAACCAGATTGATGATCGTCCCTCGCTTTGTCTCAGTCGGGAATGCGATCCTCGAGACACCGGGACTCGCACAAGAGCTGGGACAAACGCGGAGTGGGCAACTTCCGAGTCGCGGACAGCTGACCAATTGAATCCGCAGATCACCCTGAAGTTGTCAAGTGCGAGGCTGCTTATTCGCGGCGCAAGGCAGTCATAGGATGGATGCTCAAGGCCCGCCGCGCCGGGATGTAACATGCCAGCATAGCCACTGCCGCAAGCAATAACGCCACGCCAATCAGTGTTGCGGGATCGGTAGGCTTCACTTCGAAGAGCAGGCTGACCATCACCCGTGTAAGGGCGATTGCGCCCGCAAGCCCGAACAGGATGCCCAGCAGACCGAGCTTCACTCCATCCTTCATTACCAGCCGCAAGACATCGCGATGTTGCGCGCCCAGCGCCATGTAGACTCCGATTTCGTGCGTGCGCTGATTGACGCGATACGCAACCATGCCGTAGATGCCCACTCCAGCCAGCGCTACCGCCAGCGCCGCAAAGCTCCCGAGCAACAACATGTTGAAGCGCTGCTGCGCTACCGACACCGCCAACAGATCGTCCATGGATTGAATGCTGCTTACTGGAATCTGGCTATCCAGGCTCCAGACTTGCTTTTTCACGTCCTCCACCAGGCCGGCTACCGGAACTCGCGTCCGGATCACCAGCGTCATGAATTTTCGCCACGCCTCGTCATTCTGGCTGAACGGGGCATAGACGGCGGGATCCACCGGCTGGTTCAGCCCCGAATGTTTCACGTCGCCCGCAACACCAACGATCGTCATCCATTCGTGGGGTTCGTTCGATCGGGCCCAGTCAATGCGGGTCCCAATTGCGTTCTGGCCGGGAAGAAGTTGTCGCACGAACGTCTCGTTGACGATCGCTACTCGCGGTTGTCCTTCGCGGTCCATCGCACTGAAGTCGCGTCCGCTGCGAATAGGAATCTGCATGACTCCGAAGTATTTACCCATGACCGATAGCGTTTGCACCTCTGGTTCGGCTCCCACCGCGGGCGTCGGTTGTCCGTCGACCACGACGCGATGGCCTACATAATTTCCGGCCAAGGGAAGATCGGTTATCATCGCCGCCTCCACCCCGGGAAAGGCGTTAATCCGCGAGAGCAACTCCCGGCGGAAATTTGTCTGCAAGGGAATCTGCGGATAGCGGGTTCCCGGCAGCTGAAGGTACATGGTGATGACGTTTGTCGGATTGAATCCCGGATCGACGGATCGCAGGCGCATGAAGCCTTTGATCAGCAATCCCGCACCCGCCAGCAGAATGAGCGCCAGGGCAAGCTCCGCGGTCACCAGGAAGCTGCGCAAGGCATTGCGCGAAACGCCCGTGGCGGTGGTGCGTGCGTTCTCCCGCAATGCTTCCGCGATATCGCCGCGAGAAGCGGACCATGCCGGCATGAGTCCGAATAGCAGCCCGGTCAGCAGCGAGATGGCAAATACGAACACGAAGACCCGCGCGTCCATGGGAATTGCGTCCAAGCGACGCAACTCCGCCGGTCTCAATGCCAGCAACAATGTTGTGCCTGCCTTCGCAGCCATCAGCCCTGCAGCTCCGCCGACCAGCGCTAACAGGGTGCTCTCTGTGAGCCTTTGACGAATCAGGCGGCTATTCCGTGCGCCCAGCGAGGCCCGAATCATCAGCTCGCGCTGGCGTGTTACGGCCCGGGCCATTAGCAGCATCGCGAAATTCGCACAGGCAATCAGCAGCACCAGCCCAACCGCCCCGAACAGAATCAGCAGCGCCGAGCGGACATCCCCCACCAGCCACTCTTGCAGCGGCATCAGTACGGTGCCGCGCTCCCTCTCAGTGTCGGGAAACGTCTCGGCAAGCCGGTGGTCCGCCTGTGCGATCTCTGCTCGCGCCTGCGCTAACGGCACGCCCGGCTTCAGCCGCCAGTAGGTGTGCATGAAATGCACGTCGCGCTCGGCAGCTGCATCGGGATATGCCACCCATAACGAAACGAAGACATCTGCAAGCTCCTTCGGTAGAGTGAAATCCTTGGGCATCACGCCGATCACTGTGTAACTGTTGTCGCTCAGTCGGATCGCTTTGCCCAGCACATGAGGGTCGCGGCCCAGGAAGTCCCGCCAGAACGGATAACTCACCACGACATTCCGTGGCCCGCCTTTCACCCCTTCGTCGGCCGAGATCCACCGGCCCAACATCGGCTGGATGCCGAGTGTTGCAAACAGGCCCGCATCAACATAGGCGCCGTGCACGCGCACCGGCTCACCATTGCCCGTGAAGTCCATAGGCTCGATATTGACTCCACCGCTGCTGACAAACGAGTTGGTCTGTCGCTGAATGTCTTCAAGATTCGCCAGCGAATCGTTTGGCCGTGCAGCCAGCAGCTCCTGCGGGTTGCGATATGGAAGTGGATTCAGCAAAACGGTATTGACCACGCTGAAGATCGCCGTGTTGGCGCCGATCCCGAGGGCCAGCGTCAGCACAGCGCAAGCGGTAAACCCGGGCGAGTGCAGCAGGGTGCGAGCGGCGTAGTGCAAGTCTTGCGCCAAGCTCTCGACAAAGCTGACACCGCGAGCCTCGCGGCACTCATTCTTGACCTGATCGAGTCCGCCAAACTCCAGCCGGGCGCGACGCACCGCCTCGGCTTCACTCATTCCCGACCTCACATATTTGTCGGTCTGTCGCTCGAGGTGAAAACGCAGCTCGTCCTCGAGTTCGTTCTCTGTGGCACGGCGCCGCATCAAGGTACGCAGCCGAAAGAGTAAGTCGTGCAGCAACACGCGACCTCCTAGGCAGTTTCGAGGATCTGGCTCACGGCTGCCGTCAGCTTCTGCCAGGCGTCCTGTTCGATCTCGAGTTGGCGCCGTCCAGCTTTAGTGAGTTCGTAGAACTTTGCTCTGCGATTGTTCTCTGACGTACCCCAGCGGGCCTTGATCCAGCCGCGACGCTCCAGGCGATGCAGCGCGGGATAAAGTGAGCCCTGCTGCACACGCAGGACATCGCTGGAGATCTGCTGGATACGTTCAGAAACGGCCCAGCCGTGGAGCGGCTCAAGCGACAGTGTGCGGAGGATAAGCAGGTCCAGCGTGCCCTGCGGAAGATCAATGGATCGAGATGGCATGAGATTCCCCTATTGCTTCTACAAGAAATTACACCAGCTCCTGTAGAAGTGCAAGGGGGCAAAAAGTGACGGAAAACAGGAAAGCCACCGCATAACTTCGAACGCTTATACAACGGATCACGTTATCAAACCACGACCTGGGTGGATGACGAGCAAGACAGAAGTTACCCAGGTCCTTCGTTCCCGATCACCCGCAACCGCAGTTGTGACGCCGGTGTGACGCACTCCAGTCGCTCGGCAGGAAAATGACGATCTTCTGTCGTCCTGTCTCTGTTCGGAAAACCCCAGTCCTCCACACGCTGGGAAGGTGCACGAGGAGCGGGGCGAAACAGGAGCAATGCCTCGTTGCATTGTTCCACACGATCTCAGTTGCGAGCTTTGGTTGCCGCGAATCGCAATCTTACGTAGTCGGCCACCCACGTTCCATCGGCATCGCGAAGTTGCGGTTCCAGGACCATCCGAACCTCCTGCAGATAGTCGCTACGCACTTCATCGGAGAAGCCCTGAAAAAAGTTGAGAGCAAAAGTTTCCAGGTAACCAATGATGTCGCCGGGCAAGGGGGTCGGACGCGGAATGAGGGCAATGCTATCGACGCGAAACCCTGCGCGTTCCAGTCTGGTGGCGTAGTCGCCGGGAGTGGGGAAATACCACGGAACGCGAGCCTCGCCATCCAGCCCACGGCGGTCCAACGCTTGAACCAGAGCAGTCCGGATCTTGTGAATGCAACCGTGGCCTCCGCATTCTGCAACAAATCGCCCGCTTGGTTTCAAAGAACGATACACTCCAGCCAGCATCACATCCGCACGCTTAATCCAGTGCAGCACAGCATTACTAAATACGGCATCGAATTCTTCCTGGTACGGCAAATCTTCGCCGCTGATTGCGAATGCGTTCAACCCGAGTTTCCTCGCGGCTTCGATCTGGGGAACGCTCGAATCGACCGCAACCACTTCACAGCCCAGATCCACAAGCTTTTTCGTGAGTACGCCGTCTCCGCAACCTAGATCGAGGATCCTTTCGCCGGGTTTAGGTGCAAGCAAATCCACGACGGGCGATCCTAAATCGGATACGAATCTCGCGTTTTGCGCATATGACGCCGGGTCCCAAGTTTGCGCTGCGGACATGCCCGCAATGATAGCAGCCTGAAGTTTGATTGCGCGCAACCTGCTTTTGGCTTCATCGCACATCGCGGATGAGACCGTCTGAGTATGTATCCAAGTCACCAAATCCCTACGCGATCTTCCGACTTCAGATACAACTTGTCGCCGGGCATCACATCGTAGGCCTGGTACCACGCCTCGACATTTCTCACGGTATCGCTTCGATATTCTCCCGGCGAATGAGTGTCGGTTTTGATCTGCCGGCGGAGCGCGGCTTCGTTCTGAGCTTTCCGCCACCTCTGGGCAAACGCAAGGAAGAATCGTTGTTCACCGGTCAATCCGTTGATGACAACATCGGCTTTGCCTTTCAGCGACAACACATAAGCATCATGCGCCGTCAGCAGCCCCGCCATATCGGCGATATTTTCCGTCAGGACCTGCTTGCCATCCACGCAGACATCGGAAAGCGGGCAATAGGCGTTGAATTGCGCCACCATTTTCTCCGCTGCCGCGTGGTACCTGGCGAGATCCTCGGCCGTCCACCAATTGCCGAGGCGGCCCTCGTCGTCGTAAATATTGCCTAGCTCGTCGAAGCTGTGACTGATCTCGTGGGCGATGCCCGCTCCTGCTGATCCATAGTTCGAAGCTGCATCGCCCTGAGGATCGAAAAAGGGTGGCTGCAAGATGCCCGCTGAGAAGGTTTCCGTGTTGGGTGAAAACAGAATGACCGCGCCGACGATCTGCGGATCGATCCTCCACTCGTCTGGATCGGCTGGCTGTTTCAACTTCGCCAGATTGCGCGAGCGATTGAAGGCTTCCGCCCTGCGCATATTCCCGAAAGCGTCGCTGCGCGCGACCTCGAGCGTCGAATAATCGATCCAGCGATCAGGGTAGCCGACGCCGATCCGGAGGGCGTCGAGCTTGGCCATCGCCTTCTGCTTCGTCTGTGGTGACATCCAGGTGAGATTCGCGATTCGCACACGGTAGGCCGCGATCAACTGGCTGACCATCGCCTTGGCTCGCGCCTTGGCCTCCGGCGGAAAATAACGTTGCGTATAGAGTTGCCCGACTGCCTGCCCCAGCGCGGCATTGGTGGCAGCGATCGCTTCCTGGCTGCGGTCCGGGGCCTGCTGCGTGCCCGACAAAACTGTGCCGTAAAAGGCGAAACGTTCGTCAGCCACGGCTTTGGGCAAGACACCGGCATAGTGTTCGATTAAGTGAAATCTGAGATAGTCCTTCCACAAATCGACACTCTCACTCCCGACTAGCGCGGAGGTTCCGGTCACAGCCGATGGCTGCCACACGATGAATTCCGGCTGCTCCGCAACACCGGCCGCTTGGAAATAAGCGTCCCAATCCATGCCCGAGGCCTTGGTGCCAAAGCCGGCGCGCTTCCACGGATTGTTTTGCTTGAACACATCAGCGGCGTCTGCATCCGGAGCATGGGTCCGGGCGATCTGGATCTCCAGCGTCAAAATACGCGACGCTCTGGTCTCTACGTCGTCGATGCCCGCCAGTTTCAACATTGCTGCAATGTGCGCCCGATAGTGATCGCGCAACGCGGCCATCGTCGGCGACTGGTCGAGGTAGGCATCGCGATCCGGCATTCCAAGACCACCCTGCAACAAATGGAAAACGTAGTGCTTCGAATCTGTAAAACTCTGATTCACCGATACGCCAAAAACGTGGTCGGCATTGCCGGTCAGTCCGTCCACCTCAGTATTCAACGTGGTGCCCAGGTAAGCTGACAGGGACTTCTTACTATGGATCGCCGAGATGACTGACATTTCATCGGTCAGCGGAGTCATCCCCTTGGCCTCGATCTTACTTTCGTCCATGAAGCTCGCGTAGTAATCGCCAACCTTCTGGGCGATGCCACCCTTGGCGGGCTGTGCCGTGGCCGCCTCCTGGATGAGATCGCGGACTCGCTGGGTGGTTCTCGCTATCAGTATTGAGCGTGTGTCGTAGGTGGCCTGACCCGCAGGGATCACTGCCGTTCTCAGCCAACTTCCATTCGCGTAGTGATAGAAGTCGTCCCCGGCCTTGATGGAGCGATCGATGTCCTCTGTGGGGTCCCGCGTACTGGTATTTTGATCGCCAAGAGCCGGGCCCAATACAAATGTGTGAGCGAATAGCAAGATCAGTGCCGTAGTGCGAAGAGCAATCATGAGAGCCTTTCGCGCAGTGAGAACTGCAGCGTAATTGTCGCACTCAGGGTGTTTCAAAAGTGGACGTTCCCGGACCCCAATTCATTCGCATTGCGAGATCGTGGCGGGCGATTTCCAGCAGGGTTGTCGAAGCCTGCTTATCAGGAGTGCCGTCGAGACCGGCTGATCCGTTCGAAGCCATCCTATCCGTTCGAACATCCTGGCTCTCGGATCCCGTGCGAGATCGGCCTTTTGCTCCGACCGGGTTTTCCGATAGGCTATGTCTGCAGAAATGCAGGCCATGCGTCAATCGCCGTTCGGTCCAGGACGCGTTCGAGAAATCGTTCGCAGTTCAGCGAACATTGTCTGCCTGATGGTTCTCAGCGCGACCGTCTGGACGCAAACTTCTAACCGTACACTCCCTGTGCTGACCCATGCTGACCAGGTTCGGCAGCTCAGCCCCGAACAAGCGGCAATCGGATATCCCGTGCATATTCGCGGCGTGGTGACGGACGACGTTCCGGCGCCGGACTTTTTTGTGCAGGATTCCTCGGCTGGAGTCTATGTCGAAGGCGCGCGACCGGTAACCTTCACTCATCATTTCGGCGATCTGATTGAGGTTGAGGGAATCACCGGGCCGGGAAAATTCGCACCTGTAGTCATCGAGCAGAGCTCGCGCACGCTCGGCAGAGCACCTCTACCAAAGTCGCGCACGTATTCGTTCGATGAACTGGCCGACGGCCAACTGGATAGTCAGTGGGTACAGGTTCGAGGAATTGTGCGCGCGGTCTCCGTCGACCGGACATCGTGGCGGGAAACGACCCTCGCGATGCGGATCGCTTCCGGGGGCGGACAGTTGAGCGTTCGCGTCCCGATTTCAGACGAGCAGAATTTTTCATCCTGGATCGACAGCGAGGTGCTGCTCGAAGGAGTTTGCGGAAGCCTGTTCAACGCGCAGCGGCAATTGACCGCCGTGTTGCTCTACGTTCCACGATTGACTTTCATCACGGTCGCGGCACACCCACGGGCAGTGGCGCTCTCCTCATTGCTGACGTTCTCTCCCGGACCGGGCATGGAGCACCGCGTACGGGTTCGCGGAGTCGTTGGCTACCAGCAACCGGGAAAGGCCCTGTTCCTGCAGGCAGAAGGCAGAGGGCTACGGGTTCTTACAGAACAGGACACCAAACTGAATGTAGGTGACCTGGTTGATGCAGTGGGCTTCCCTGCCATGGGCGAATCCGCCCCCGTCTTGAAAGATGCCGCGTTTTATCGCGTGGGTTCGCAGGCGCGCGCGGACCCGGTTCGTCTGGACATCGCTGTTCCGTGGGAGCGATATGACGGGGCAGTGATCGAAACGGAAGCGACCCTCCTGGGCCGCGATGTGCAGGCGGACGGGGTACGTTTTCTTTTCCAGCAGGAGCCGGATCACGTCTTGTTTGACGCAACATTGTCACCCGTGGGGTCGGCGATGCCGCTGCTGTCGGTTCCTCTCAACAGTCAGGTTCGCGTGATAGGCATTTGTCTGGTGCAGAGCGGAGGACTTTGGTCGGTGCCGCAGGCTTTTCGTATGCTGCTGCGGACCCCCCAGGACCTGGTGGTTTTGCATGCGCCATCCTGGTGGAACCTGCGTCATACGCTTTGGGTGCTGGGTGTCACAGTAGGAGTCTTGCTTTTAGTGATGGCGTGGATCGTAGTGCTGGGACGCAGGCTGCGAGAACAGATGGAGCTGATCCGGCAGAAGATCCGCAGCGGGGGCGTCCTTCAGGAACGCAACCGCATTGCCCGCGAACTGCACGACAACCTGGAGCAGGAGTTGGCGGGTATTACCATGCAGCTCGATCTGGCCGTGGACTGTTTTCAGCAGGCACCGAGAGTCGCGCAGGAAGCTCTTGAGACGGCACGCAACATGAGCCGGCACAGCATGCTCGACGCTCGCCGTTCGGTTTGGGACCTTCGCTGCCATTTACTCGAAGAAGGAGACCTGGTGTCAGCCCTGCGACAAACAGTCTTACCAGTAGCTTCTCAAGATCATGTGAAAGTAGATGTCAGTGTCACCGGCGCTCCGGTTCGTTTGCCTGCCTCGATCGAGATGAACCTGCTCCGCATCGGGCAGGAAGCGGTGACCAACGCGATCCGGCACGGCGGAGCGCACTCGGTGAAAGCCGTTCTGCAGTACGACGAAAACAAAGTCTGCCTCTCCGTGACCGATGACGGGCAAGGCTTCCGTCCGCAAGACGCTATGCCAACCGGACATTTCGGTCTACTCGATATGCGTGAACGCGCGCACTCCATGGGGTCTGTTTTACAAGTCGAGAGCGAACCGCAGCGCGGGACCAGAGTCGCTGTGGAGATTCCCGTGAAAGAGCAGGTGACGCGTTGATCACGGCTTCGAAACCAACGCGAATTCTGGTAGTGGATGATCACTTCATGGTGCGGATGGGCCTGTCGTCTTCGCTGAATGCCGAGGAAGACATGGAAGTGATTGCCGAAGCCGGCAACGCCGAAGATGCCCTCGGGGCGTATCGCAAGCACCATCCGAATCTGGTGTTGATGGATGTGCGGCTTCCGAAAATGAGCGGCGCTGAAGCGGTCGCAGCGATCACTCGCGAATTTCCTGACGCCTGCATCCTCATGTTGTCGACGCATTCGGGCGAAGAAGAGGTCTATCGCTCGTTGCAAGCGGGCGCGCGCGGATACATCTTGAAGAGCGCGATGCGTGAGGAGTTGTTGCGAGCCATTCGCCAGGTGCGAGACGGCAAGCACTACCTGGATCCGGTGGTCGCCCCTCTGCTGGCCGAGCACTTGACTCATCGTCCCTTGACCATCCGCGAGATAGAAGTCTTAAAGATGGTGGCGAAAGGAATGGGGAATAAAGAGATTGCCGGGAGCTTGAAAATCGCGGAGGTCACGGTCAAGCTCCACGTCAGCCATGTTCTGGAGAAATTGAACGTCAAGGATCGAACCGAAGCGGCGACGGCAGCACTCAAGCGAGGCATCATCGCTTTGGAATGACCGGCTCAGCGTTATCAACCCGTCAACAAGCCACCGGGCTCATCGAGAATCTCACCGCTACCTATACGAAAGTACAGCATCCCCGTCCGTCTTGTGCATAGCAGATTTTCCCTAACTTCGGCTCTACAATGATGCGTTTTTCCGATCGAAGCAATCACTGAAACAACATTGGGCGAAGGCAGGCTTAGCTAGCCGTGGAAACGGGAGGCCGCAAATGAGTGGTTATCTTTGGAGCAACAGATCTGCAAGAACTATCGCAGCCATTGGCGTGGCGCTATTCGTGTGCCTTGAGTCTGCGCTGCTGTTCGCGCAAGTAACCTCGGGCACGATTTTTGGCCGCGTGAAAGACGTTTCCGGGGCCTATATCGCAGGCGCCACCGTAACCGTGAGGAGCCCAGAAACAGGCGCTCAAAGAACGGTCACCACCAACAACAGCGGCGATTTCGTTGTGCCCAATATGCCCCCGGACACCTACACCATCACAGTGGAGGCGAAGGGCTTCAAGAAACTAGAGACCACTGGAGTCGTACTGGGAGCAGCGGACAAGTTGAACGCGGGCGAATTTGAGCTCGCGATCGGAACTGCTGGCGATTCCGTGACCGTGGTCGCCGACGCCGGACAGCTGCAGCTGCAATCGAACTCCGGGGAGCGTTCGGATGTTGTGACCAGCCGACAACTAAATGATGTAGCTTTGAACGGGCGAATGGTGCTGGATTACATGAAGTTGATACCAGGCGTCGTCAGCAGCTTCGACGGCTCGGCCGCCACGACGTGGGGCATCGGAGCGTTCAACGTGAACGGCACCCGCGCCAACCAACACGAGTACACGATCGACGGATCATCGAACGTGGACACTGGTGACAACGGGACCACGCACGTCACCTTGAACCCCGATGCGATTTCCGAGATGAAGGTGCTTACATCGAACTACCAAGCAGAGTTCGGCAAAGCAGCAGGCGGGCAGGTCGCCGTCACTACCAAGAGCGGCACCAATCAGTGGCATGGAGACGCACGCTTCTTCCATCGCAATGAAGGTATGAATGCCAATGGCTGGTTCAGTAACCAGAACGATCCGAAAACCGCCATCGGTTTGTATCGCTACAACTACTTTGGGTACCAGTTCGGTGGGCCCATTAAGAAGGATAAATTGTTCGTTTTCTGGAGCCAGGAATTCTACCGGCAGCTAATTCCAGGCGGTGGGATTGATACGTTCCGTGTACCCACTGCTCTGGAGAGACAGGGGGATTTCTCACAAACGGTGGACGGGAACGGTAGCCCATTGACGATTTACGACCCCTCTACGGGGCAACCGTTTGCAGGAAACAAGATTGACCCGACCACCTTGTCTGCCTCTCAGCAATCGGTGTTCGCCGGAGTGCAACAGGTGTTGAACCTATATCCCTTGCCCAATGCCTCAGGCGCGAACAACTACAACTACGCTACACAGCTTTCTTACAGTGATCCTCGACGAGAGGACGTGCTGCGGGCTGATTATCAGATCAATAACAACCACCGTCTTTACGGGCGCTGGATCAACAACCGCAATACGTCGGTATCCCCCATGGAGACCTGGAACCTGACCTGCATGGGGCAACTTCAAATCCAAGGCGGATGTACGTCCAACTCTCCGAGTTGGAATCTGTCATTCGACCTGGTCAGTACCCTTCGGCCAAATTTGCTGAACGAATTTTCAATCGGACCCAGCCGGGTGCATAGCGACACCAGCAGTACCAATGGCAATCTTCAAGTCGGAAAGAATAACATCAACCTTCCGCTGCTCTACCCTGTGTCCCCCACAACTTCGATTCCCGATATGAGCTTCAACGGGAACACTAACATTTCGTTTCCATGGTCATATTTCGGAGCGAATCCGTGGTTCCAATCGAATACTACGATCAACGTCAACGACAACCTGACCTGGGTGAAACGTGACCATACGTTGAAGTTCGGAGTGTTTTACCAACACAGTGCCAAAGACCAGATTGCCTGGGGCAATTCGAACGGCCAGTTCAGCTTCAGCAACTGCGCAACCTCCGCCGATCCTGCAAACTGCCCGAACGACAGCGGAATGGCCTATGCGAGCGCACTGCTGGGAGACTTTTCCAACTTCGGTCAATCCAGCGGTCGGCCCATCGGGCACTTCCGATACAACCAGTTGGAGTTCTACGCGCAGGACACCTGGAAGGTGAACTCACGCCTGACGCTCGACTACGGCATGCGGTTCGTATGGATTCCGCCGCAGTACGATGCCAATAACCAGGTTGCGATCTTCAATCCTTCTCTCTACGATGCAACGAAAGCTGTACGCCTATACACGCCTGCCGTGGGTGGCGGGGTCTATGACCCTGCAAATCCAAACACCGTCATTGCTGATCCGAACAATATCCTGTTGGAGACCATCGTTCCCAACAGCGGCAATCTCACGAATGGTGAGGCTTTTGCGGCAAATGGATATCCGAAGGGCGGTTGGAATTCGAGCGGGATCATTCCTGAGCCGCGTGTGGGCTTCGCGTACCAACTGACGAACGACCACAAGACCGTGTTGCGTGGCGGGTTCGGGACCTCTCATGATCGCATGCAGGGGAACCTGGTCTTCAATCCTGTTTTCAGCAATCCGAAGAACGTCATTACACCCACGGTCTATACAAATAATATCGCCAATCTGCCGAACCTTCAGTCCTCCGGTGTGATTCCACCGCTCAGCAACATTGTGGGAGCCGAGAAAAACGGAAAAGTGCCGGTCGTTTATAGCTTCAGCCTCGGTATCCAGCGAGAGATCGGCTGGCAGTCGACGCTTGACATAGCTTACGTGGGAACGCTCGGGCGCCATCTCGTGACCGCTCGCAATATCAACCAGGTGCCCTACCTGACTGCGTTTTCCGCATCGGCTCAGGATCCTTCCAAATACGGCGGACCGGTTCCCGCAGTGGAGCCGAATCTACCCACCGCCTACTCTCAGGCAGGCTTTAATTATGCCGGTGATATGGCTTTCGACGCCCCGTTCCTCGTTCCTTACAAGGGCTACGGCACGATTGAGTATTACAAGTTCGATGGAACGTCAAATTACAATTCACTGCAAGTTTCTTTGCAGCGGCGATTCGGCCAGGGATTGACACTCGGCGCAGCGTATACATTCTCGAAAGTACTTACCACTGCCAGTACCGACGAGGATCTGCAGGACTCTTTCAATCCGCGCAAGTTTGATTACCGACTGGCTAGCTTCGACGTTCCGCACGTCCTGGCCTTGAACTACGTGTACGACGTCCCAAGTCTGACGAAGCGGTTACACGGCCCGAAATGGTTGTCGTACGTAACCGACAATTTCCAGCTCTCAGGTGTCACTCAGTTCATGAGTGGCGAACCAATCGATCCCGGTATCTGGTGGCCGCCCTCCAACACAATTAGTGGAACTTACAATGCATGGTGGATCAACTGGCAGCGCGCTTGGATCTATCCGATGATTACCGGCAACGCCAACCACAGAGTCGGGACCTCCAAATATGATCCCGCAGTATTCCAAGCTCCGAACCTCGGTATTCCGCTAGGGGTCTCCCGTAGCAATCTTCGAGGCGGCGGAATGCAAAACTGGGACTTCTCAGTTTTTAAGAACATTCCCTTGGGATCGAACGAACAGCGCCATCTCCAACTTCGCGGAGAAGCTTTCAATATATTCAATCATCCCAATTTTCAGGGCGTCAATCTGAACTGGTCGATGAATTCTCCCAGCGGAGCGACGCCGCAGCAATTGGTGCTTAACACCCGTCCAGCGGGCCAGCCCATCAATCACGATTACGGCAGCTTCTTTGGCGAATTCAACAGCCAGTACTCTGGGGTCGGAGGCCCTCGCGTCCTCCAACTCGCGGTTAAGCTCTACTTCTAAAGCCTGAGAGGAGACGGCCGATTCAGCGCCGTCTCCTTTTTCCAAATCCCTCAGTTTGTGGCGATGATTCGCGACCCTGCATTCGTGATCACGGCACGAGTTCGGGCGCGCGAGTGTGGTGTGGTTGGATGGCAGTATCTGGAGTAGTAGTACACACGGTTTTCAGCCGTCGTATGACCCGTCCCCTGATGATTTGCATCGCGTTTCTGGCCGGCTATTCCTGCTCTGGTGGGCAGAATTTCACTACGCCTATTCGGCCTTCCGGTCCAACCGTGCAAGTCGTGGAGACAACGGGCGACCGCGCGATGTTGCTCCAGACGGAACCGAG
Organism: Candidatus Sulfotelmatobacter sp.; assembly: GCA_035279505.1. GTDB lineage: Bacteria > Acidobacteriota > Terriglobia > Terriglobales > Acidobacteriaceae > Sulfotelmatobacter. The sequence goes on from DATEHP010000048.1 coordinate 19,117, forward strand.
TGCGACATTCGGGGCGGGCGGGGCTTCCACGGGCCCCGTCATCACGGTGAACGACGCCACGAAGTACCAGCAGATAGACGGGTTCGGGGCGTCGCTTACGGATTCCTCGGCGTGGGTGATCTCACACAAGCTGAGTTCCGCGCAGCAAAATAGTCTGTGGCAGAGTTTGTTCGGCCCTACCTCCGGCATCGGCATCAGCTTTCTGCGGCAGCCGATGGGGGCGACGGATTTTTCTGCCAGCGGCAACTATAGCTATGACGATGTGCCGGCCGGGCAAACCGATCCCAACCTCACAAACTTCTCCATTGCGCACGACACGGTTTATCTCACGCCGCTCTTGCAGCAGGCACTAGCGGTGAATCCCGCCATCAAGGTCGCGGCGGTGCCTTGGAGTCCGCCAGCCTGGATGAAGACCTCGGGCACGATGAACGGCGGAACCATGAACACGGCATACTTCCCCAGCCTGGCTCAATACTTCGTCAAGTTCGTGCAGAGCTATCAGCAGCAAGGCATCCCGATCTACGCCGTTGCGGCACAGAATGAGCCGCTTAATTCGAACAGCAGCTATCCCACGGAATACCTCGCCGCCAGTGACGAGACCACATTTATCGGCACGCACCTGGGCCCCGCATTGAACACAGCGGGGCTGAGCAGCGTAAAGATCTTCGGCTATGACCACAACTGGGACAATACTTCGTACGCGGAAGCGCTGCTCGCGGATGCCGCTGCATCCCGGTATGTCGCGGGAAGCGCGTTTCACTGCTACGCGGGAGACGTGACCGCCCAGTCCAGCGTGAAGACCGCCTATGCGAACAAAGACATCTGGTTCACGGAGTGTTCGGGAACTGTCGGATCAAGCTTTGGCGGCGATCTGGCGTGGGACACGGAGAACCTGTTGATCGGCGCTACCCGCAACTGGGCACGCAGCGTGGCGCTATGGAACCTTGCTCTCGATCAAAAATCCGGACCGCAAAATGGTGGCTGCACAGAGTGCCGTGGAGTAGTGACCATTGATGACAGCACCTCGCCTGCGACGATCACAAATAATGTCGAGTACTACGTGTTGGGGCATGCTGCGAAGTTCGTCGTTGCGGGGGCCTACCGCATCGATTCCAACAGCTACGGTCACGGCAGCGTGGAAGACGTGGCTTTTCAGAATCCCGACGGTTCGATCGTACTGATCGTGCTCAATTCAGGCAGCAACACTAATTTTTCCGTGAACTGGAAAGGCCAGAGCTTCTCTTACACTCTGCCCGCGGGTGCAGTAGCAACTTTCCAATGGAAACAGTAGGGCCATGCCAGACGCAACCTATTTCCTCCTCGCATTCGTTCAACTTCCTGACGAGCAAAAATCATGATGAGTAAATTTCGAATTGCACTTCTGCTCTTCTTGTTAGTGCAGTGCTGTGTGGCGCAGTCCGCGCCGCAGAAGCCCGATGTGGAAAGCCGTGTCAACTCGATCCTCGAAAAGATGACGGTCGAGGAAAAGATCGAGATGCTTGGCGGAGTGAATGACTTCTATACGCGTCCCATTCCTCGACTTGGAATTCCGGCGCTCAAAATGTCGGATGGGCCCATGGGAGTTCACGACTATGGCCTCACCACGGCGTACCCTGCAGGCATCGCATTAACGGCTTCCTGGGACATCGACCTTGCCCACCGATTCGGCACAGCTATGGGTCACGATGCGCGAGCGCGTGGCGTTCACTTCGTACTTGCTCCGGGAATGAATATCTACCGGGCACCGATGAACGGCCGCAACTTCGAATACTTCGGAGAGGATCCTTTCCTCGCGTCGCGCATAGCGGTCAATGAGATCAGGGGAATGCAAGAGCAAAGCGTCATAGCGACGGCCAAACATTTCGCGGGGAACAACTCTGAGTTCGCGCGCATGACGCTGAGTTCCGACATCGACGAACGAACCTTGCGCGAAATCTATCTGCCCGCGTTTGAAGCATCCGTGAAGGAAGGAAAAGTGGGTGCCGTCATGGACGCTTACAACCTGCTCAATGGCGTTTACATGACCGCAAACAGCCATCTGAACAGTGAAATCCTAAAAAAAGAGTGGGGATTCGATGGCATTGTTATGTCGGATTGGGGCGCCACCCACGATGGTATAGCTGCGGCGAATGGTGGCCTGGATCTGGAGATGCCATCTCCGTTGTTCATGAATCGTGAAACGCTGCTGCCCGCGCTCAAAGACGGCAGGATTTCCATCGAGACGATTGACGATAAGGTGCGAAGGATACTGCGAAAAGCCGTCGAGTTTGGATTCTTCGATCAACAACAGACCGATACCAGCATTCCCTTCTACAGCGAGGAAGGCCGCCAAGTCGCGTTAGAGGAAGCCAGAGGCGGCATGGTCCTCTTGAAGAACGCGGGCAATCTGCTGCCGCTCGATCAGACCAGACTGAGGACAATCGCTGTGATCGGGCCTGATGCGTATCCGGCTGTCATCTCTGGAGGGGGCAGTGCGGAAACCAAGCCATTCAACGCCGTCAGCTATCTGGAAGGCATCAGCAATCGACTCGGACCGAAAGTCAAAGTCCTGTATGACGTTGACGTACCCGTTCTCGATCCGGTATTCGAGAACTCCGAATTCGTAACTGCGCCCGGAGGCGAAAACGGTCTGAAGGGGGAATATTTCGACAATGAGGATTTGAAGGGTACGCCCGTTCTGGTTCGCACCGACCGCCACGTGCACTTCGATTGGGGAGAGGGCAGCTTTGCTCCGGGGCAGCCGGTGGATCACTTCGCCATCCGATGGACGGGCTATTTCATTCCAAAGGAGTCTGGCGATTATCAGTTCTTCACTTCCGCAGACGACGGAGTTCGCCTCTATATCGACGATGAAAGAGTAATTGACGATTGGTTGCCTCATTCGCAGACACTCGATACCTGCAACAAGCATCTGGAAGCCGGCCAGGCCTACAAGATTCGGCTCGAGTATTTCGACTCCGTGAGCACGGCCATCGTCGGTTTCGGAGTCACACGAGCGGATTCATACGTCGGCAATAAAACTAAGGCACTGGCGGCCAAGGCGGATGCGGTCATCATTTGCGTTGGGTTCGACGACAAGACCGAAGGAGAGGGTTTCGATCGGAGATTTCAACTCCCCGGAGGGCAAGACGAACTGGTCCGCCAGATGAGTGCGGTCAACAAGAACACTATCGTCGTAATTACTGCCGGAGGCAACGTCGATATGACGCAATGGATCGACAAGGTCCCGGCGGTCCTCGACGCCTGGTATCCCGGTCAGGAGGGCGGCACCGCGCTGGCGCAAATTCTCTTTGGCGACTACAGTCCCTCGGGCAAGCTTCCGGTATCGTTTGAGCGCCGGTGGGAGGACAACCCTGTCTTCCACAGTTACTATCCCGCGAAGGGCGAATCGCGAGTTCAATATTCCGAAGGCGTGTTCGTCGGCTATCGCCACTATGATCG
>DATEHP010000049.1:0-3945 GCA_035279505.1 Candidatus Sulfotelmatobacter sp.
GCAAATTGATGAGACGGTCGCGCATCGCCAGGCTGAACGCCTCAACAAATTGCGCGCGGAGCGTTCGAGCGCCGAAGTTGAGCGCCGATTGAAGGCTCTCCGCAAAGCAGCCGAAGGCGACGAAAATTTGATGCCGCACATCTACGACGCCGTGAAATCCTACGCGACGCTCGGCGAAATTTGCGATTGCATGAGGGATGTGTTTGGGGCGTATGAGGAAGTCGCGATTACGTAGACGGCCTCTGACGCATTCGAAGCGATGTATCCTACGCGCTGTCTTCGGCGCCTACGAAGAAACGGCTATTACGTAATTTTTTGTCGTTCCGAGCGAGGATGCGACCAGCATCCGACGAGGAATCTGCTGTTACTTTTCTCGAGTGTGGCGGCCTCCCTGCCCGCTACGGCCAACAACAACACCGAGCATTCCAGCCCTGAACAACATCAGTAACGTCGGGGACGCGAGCCCCGCTTAGCGACTCCCAGAGATATTTGCCGAACTGATCCCAGTGTTGATGGTCAGCTTTTTCTTGGCAATATGCGACAACCGCTGATGCATGAAGGCGAGAACGTCAGGCCAAAAAATCTGCGTTACGTTGGGAAGGCTCCCATTGCGCTTATCACCAAAGCAAATGAGGCGTACTGCATAAACCGCATCCTCGTATCTCTGGTTTTCATAAAGCTTGCCCGCGGCGGCCCCGGCAGCATCGTTCTGGAAAATGCCCACTCGACGTAACACATCCTCAAGGGCCTCTCGGTCCCCGCCGACTTTCCAAGGGACATTCAGGCTGCATCTGCCCGATTTCGATTCGGCAAGAACGACGTCGATCTTCTCCGCAGGGATTTTCAGCCTCTGCACGTCGTCTTCGTACTCCCATGAGTGCGGAAACCGCACAGCTAGTACGTCCACGTCGGTTCGCGACCCGCCGCCCTGACCGTGGACTATGAAATTGGGCATTACAAAATATCCGTTCAACCTTAAGTACCACATCCCAAGCAGGTCATAACAGTTCACAGTACCTCCAGATATGCAGCGCCTCAGAAAACAACTCCAGAACCCGACTGGGAATAGTTTACTCGAACGGCATACCTACCAAAACGGAGGTCGATTCCGCAACCGGAGGTACATACTGAACCAAGCAATCATGAAAAATCTATTTGCGCGGTTTTTTCATCAGAAAACGCACTGCGGAGGGGACCGCATCTGCCAACAGGCCGACGATACTCCAACATTCAAGAACGGCACGATAATTTCCAATGGCATTTTGATCTCAAGGTTTCTCGGAAGAGGCGGCTTCGGCGAGGTGTACTTAGCGGTTGACGCGCACGTGCGTGCTGCCTACGCCCTAAAGACCATCCGTACGGATCTACTGTCGAGTCGTTCTTTCAGAGACGCCTTCAAGCGAGAGGCCCTGCTCTGGGTGAATCTCGACCAACACCCGTTCATTCTAGCCGCGCGCAGGGTGCACGAATTCTCTAGGCGCTTATTTGTGGGCATGGATTATGTAGCCCCCGATGCCGCAGGGCGGGTGAGCCTCGCGCATCACCTTGCGGCGACTCGTGGCCCTCTCGATACCGATGCTGCGCTGAGGTGGGCAATCCAGTTCTGCTACGGAATGGAGCACGCCTTTCAGCGAGGAATGAAATGCCACAGAGACATAAAGCCGTCAAATATCCTCATCACAAGCGATGGCACGCTGAAAATCAGCGACTTCAGTCTGGCGGTAGCGGCGGAGGCAGCCTGGAAGGAAAGAGCTGACCCAATTTTGACCAGCAAGCGCGACGGCAGCTTCGGTTTGAGTCTGTTCAATGTAGGCGGGAGGGGAATTTGCGGAACGCCGGGCTATGTCGCGCCCGAGATTGTCCTGGGCCACCAGGCCGACGTGCGAAGTGATATTTACAGTTTTGGACTTGTAATGTGGCAAATCGCAGCAGGGAGTCGCGTACCGCCATTTCACGTGCCTTACGAGAAATGCGCGGGCCCTGACGAATACATGCGCAGGGTGCTTGATCAACAGTTAAAGGGGCGCGTCCCGCGTGTGAAGGGCCCAATCCAATCGGCCATCAATCGCTGTCTCGCGCCCGATCCTAGAGACCGCTATGCAGGCTTCGAGCAACTGCGAAACGAACTTGAGCCGAGTTACCGTGGGCGAACAGGGACGCTAATCCAAATCCCTGAAAAGGCCACTCAGACCTCGGATGCCTGGATAAACAAGGGCTGGGATTTGTGGGCACTCGGGCGAAGCGAAGAAGCCATGGCGTGCTTCGATAAGGCCCTCAAAATCAATCCTCTGGACGCTTGGGCGTGGAGGTGTAGAGCCGAGTTGCTTAGGGTTATGGCTAGATGTGAAGAGGCGATGGTATGCGTCAATCGATCCCTCGAAATCGACCCAAAGTCGAGTCCAGCCTGGCTCTGCAAGAGCAAAATTCTCTGGGCGCAACTCCTAGAGCGGGAAGCCATCAATTGTGTGGACAAGGCGCTAGAACTCGAACCGGAAGACGAGTTCGCCTGGAAAGACAAAGGTATGATGCTAATCCTCTGGGCACGTGGCCTGGAGCGAGAAGCCACCAGTCGTGTGGACAAAGCTCCAGAAATCGAACCGGGGAACGAGCGGGCGTGGAACAACAAGGTGTTTATGCTCTCCGCAGTCTGCCGTTACGAAGAGGCACTACAATGCCTCAATACCGCCGTCCGGGTCAGGCCACTACTGGCCAGCGCTTGGCACTGGAGGGGCTTAGTCTTGCTCAAACTGGGTCGCACCGATGAAGGGAACGCTTCCTTGGCAAAAGCTCTGGAAATTGATCCACAATGGAAGGATGATCTGGAACAGGCTTCGCGGCCTGAGGAACCCGACGTCGAGGACGAGGACATCCCATTTTAGTCTGACAACACCGTCAGTCAGACAAAGAATGCTGTTGTGGGGATGAGATTCGCATGAGCAAAAACCGGCTCGAAGCGTTTAGCGACGGCGTGCTGGCGGTGATCATCACCATCATGGTGCTGGAGATGAAGCCTCCGCAGGGAGCGACGCTGGAGTCGCTGCGGTCGGTCACTTCGATTTTCCTGAGCTACGTGCTGAGCTTCGTCATAATCGCCATCTACTGGAATAACCACCACCACCTGATGCATGCCGTCGAGCGCGTCAACGGCGCGACGCTGTGGGCGAATCTCCACTTGCTCTTCTGGCTCTCGCTGGTTCCGTTCACCACGGCGTGGATGGGCGACAACCATTTCGGCCCGTGGTCTGTGGCGCTATACGGAATCGTGCTGATGCTCGCGGGCGTCGCGTACTTCATACTCGTGCGGACGCTGATCGCCCTGCACGGAGAGGGCTCGACGCTGGCAGCGGCGATAGGCGACGACCGAAAGGGCAAGACTTCCGTCGCGATTTACGCCGTGGCGGTTCCGCTGGCGTTTGTGCGGCCGTGGATTTCCGCGGCTTGTTACGTTGCGGTCGCCATCATCTGGCTCATTCCCGACCGCCGCATCGAAAAGCGCGTGTCTGAGTAGCGGCTTGCCGAGTCCGTGTTCGTCTTCCCGAGGCACTCCGGTAAAGCTTGCCTGCGGCAGGGCAGGCTCCGCCCCCCCAAACTGTATTTGGGAGATGCCTTCTCGACGCGCGGGACTTGTTCTGCGCTACACAAATTGCAGCGAATTGAAGTATGCTTTCAGCGCGAATGACAGACAAAAAGATACGCGTGCTGATTGCCAAGCCGGGACTCGACGGCCACGACCGCGGCGCGAAAATCATTGCGCGCGCGCTGCGCGATGCAGGCATGGAAGTGATTTACACCGGCCTGCGGCAGACTCCGGAGATGATCGCTTCGGCGGCGGCGCAGGAAGATGTGGACGTGATCGGGCTTTCGATACTCTCCGGCGCGCACAATGCGCTGTGCCCGCGCCTGATGGAACTGCTGCGCGAAAAGGGAATGATGGACGTGACCGTG
>DATEHP010000050.1:0-29066 GCA_035279505.1 Candidatus Sulfotelmatobacter sp.
ACGCTCAGCACGCGAGGATTCCAGGCAACGCTTGCCAACCCGCCGCCAATGCCGGTGATGAGATAAATGGCGGCGAAAGTCCATCGTCCGTACAGCGATTCGCAGAGCCGCCCGAGATCCCACAGACACCACATGTTGAAGGCAATGTGCATGGCGCCGCCATGGAGGAACATGTAGGTCAGCAGCCGCCACCATTCTCCGGACAGAGTGTAAGGCCCGAAGTTGGCTCCGTAATGAAAGTTGACTTCTCCGGATATATCGATGGCCGAGTGGCTCGCCAACGCCGTTGCGAGAAAGACGGCTATGTTGGCGCCGAAGATCAGTTGGGTCAGCGTGATGCTCGACTCGCTGCGCACCCAAGGCCGGGTAATGACTGGTTGCCGGACGTCGTCGGACTCTTCGCCGCGTTGTGCGGCTTCGTGCTGCACGCACCACTGGCAGATCTTCTTGAATGTCAGGGGAGGCAGTTGCCGTCCGCATCGAATACAGTTCGCCATGCTCATCATCAGACTATCAGTAGTGGCGAAAGTTGTGAAAAGGGCTGGCTTTAAAGGCTTGAACCACGAAGGGCACGAAGGCAAATCTCGATTCCTTCGTGAGACTTCGTGTCATTTGTGGTTGAAAGGCTCTCAGTGTATCGTCTTGGTTTTTCGGGACATGTAGTCCATCAGCAGATATTGGCCTAGCGTGTAGGGAGTCGTGAAGTACGCTTTGCCGCGGCACATTTCGGTGACCTTTTGCACGAACTGCACCAGGCCGTAATCGGATGCCAGCATGAAGGTATTGATCAGCACGCCGGCGCGCTTGCACTTCGAGACTTCTTCCAGCGTCTGGCTGACGACCAGCGGATCGAGACCGAATGCGTTTTTGTAGATGCGGCCGTCTTCGAGCGTGAGCGCTGAGGGCTTGCCGTCGGTGATCATCACGATCTGCTTCATGTCTTTTTTCTGGCGCTGCAGGATTCGCTGTGCCATGCGCAGACCTTCGCGAGTATTTGTGTAATACGGTCCAACCTTGACTCGCGCCAGCTGCGAGAGCGGAATCTCTTCTGCTGAATCGTGGAAGAGCACCAGCGAGAGCGAATCTCCTGGATATTGCGTGCGGATCAGGTGCGAAAGCGCCATCGCAACTTTCTTCGCGGGAGTGAAACGATCTTCGCCATAGAGGATCATCGAGTGCGAGCAGTCGAGCATGAGCACCGTTGCACAGGAAGACTGGTACTCGCACTGATGCACCTGCAGATCGGAATACTCGATGTTTAGCGGCAGAGTGAGTCCCTCGCGCTGGATGGCGTTCGAGAGAGTGGCGGTGATGTCGAGATTCAGAGTGTCGCCAAATTCGTAAGTCTTTGACGAGCCGCTGGCCTCGATGCCGGTTGCCAAATCGCGGGTGTCGTGCCGTCCAAAGCTCGACTTGCCGAGCGAACCTAGGAGGTTGCGGAGCGACTTGAAGCCCAGAAAATCGAGGCTCTTGTCGGTGATTTCGAATCGCGCCTGCTGCGCCTGGCCGGTCTGTCCGCCGACACTCGACTGGCGCGCGGGATCATGTGGTTCGTCGATCGAGATATAGTCTTCCTGCTGCATGCGCTCGATGAGCTTCTCGATGAGTTCCTCGAGTTGCCCGTCAGCCATCATCTGTTCAATCTGCTGCCGCAGGTTTTCGTCGAACATCTCGCCGTTGAGCAATGCATTCTCGATGGCGCGCTTGAGTTCGTCGAGCGTCTGCTCGCCCTCGGGCAGTTCGTACCACATGGAGTCCTGGAATCCGCTCTGGAGCAGGTAGTCCGAGAGGGCGCTGAGCAGGTCTTCCATGCTCATTTCGCCGGCGGGGTCGGGGACGTATTTGGAGTAACGGATGCGTTTCATAAAAACAGGGATCAGAGGTCAAGGATTAGGGGCTAGAAATCTATCGCAGGAGCTAGTCCCTGATCCCTCGCCCCTGGCCCCTGCTCAATTAAATTGTCTTCTCTGCCGGGATGGCCTCTCCTCGGCGTCGAACGATTTTTCGCGGACAGGTTCGGGCTTCTTTTCTCCGGCGCGGAAAACGCGCTCTTCGCTGCGGCCGATGCGCTTGTGTGCGTGCAGGCCTTCGAGGATGAACTCTGCAGCGGAGACCTGCTGCTCGGCGCTCTCTTTTGGCGAAACGCCCAGAGGTCCAAGTTTCTCGATCAGGCCCTGGATTCCACGGAGTTTTTCGAGTGCTTCGGTGGCGGAAACTGAGTCGGACATTTGAATCTCGCCGCCGAGGTCGAACCATTGGACGATCTGCTGCACGTTGGCGCCAGTGTAGTACTCGTCGTAAGTCTTGGCGATGGCAGTGCGGATGAGTTCGCGACCCACGTGATCGGCGCCCTTCATCTCACCTTCGTATTCGAGTTCAAGTTTTCCGGTGATTGCCGGCAGCGCAGCATAGACGTCGCTGATGCGTGGGACGACCAGCTTTTCTTCATTGCGAATCGCACGCCGCTCGGCATTCGAGATCACATTTTCCATCGCGGAGATCGGAAGGCGCTGGCTGACGCCTGAGCGCTTGTCGATCTTCTTGTCTTCACGTGCGGCGAAGGCCACGCGCTCGATGACTTCCTGCACGTAGTTGGGAAGGTGCAGGTTGTGACCGTTGCGGCGCGTCCATGCTTCCTGCGCAGTGATCGCGATTCCTTCTTCGACGGTCGCCGGATAGTGCGTGCGGATCTCCGATCCGATGCGGTCTTTCAGAGGAGTGATGATTTTTCCGCGCGCCGTGTAGTCCTCAGGATTGGCGCTGAACACCAGCGCCAGGTCTAGGGGCAGACGAATGGGATATCCCTTGATCTGCACGTCGCCTTCCTGCATGATGTTGAACAATCCAACTTGAATCTTTCCGGCCAGGTCGGGCAGTTCGTTGATGGCGAAGAGACCGCGATTGGCGCGGGGAAGCAGGCCGTAGTGGACGGTCAACTCGCTCGACAACTCGTGGCCACCACGCGCCGCCTTGATGGGATCGATGTCACCAATCAAATCGGCAATGGTCACGTCAGGCGTCGCCAGTTTCTCGACATAGCGCTCGTCGGGCGTGAGATACGCGATCGGAGCCTGGTCACCGATGCGTGCGACTTCATCGCGGCAGCGGCGACAGATTGGCGCGTAGGGATTGTCGTGAACCTCGCATCCGGCAAGATACGGCATTTGCGGATCGAGCAACGTCGTCAACGCGCGCAGGATACGGCTTTTCGCCTGCCCACGCAGACCGAGAAGAATGAAATTGTGGCGCGAGAGAATGGCGTTGATGATCTGCGGAACGACGGTGTCGTCATAACCGACGATGCCGGGAAAGACGGAAGCATCACCGTCTTTTCGCAAACGCGCTACCAGATTGTCGCGAAGTTCGTCTTTGACCCGGCGTGTGCGTAAACGTTCTTCGGAGAAGGCACTGCGGCGCAGATCCCCCAACGTGCGCGGAACACTCATGAAAGAAAACCCCCACGAACTACAATGAGGTGATTATACGCCGCTGTTGAGCGACGGGCTGAGGGCGACTGAAGCGTGAAACTGTTTTGCGTGAGAGCGATTTCGAAGGAGCGATTCCGTTGGGTGAGCGTGCTAATTGCGCTCTGCGTGTATTTCGGCGGAAGAAGCGCTGTCTCGCAGACGCAGAAACCGGCTGACCTCTCGCCGGGGCAGATCGTGGACGTGACCTGTGCCTCCGATGCCACACAAAGCTACTCGCTGTATCTGCCGTCCACCTACACTGCGGCGAAACGGTGGCCAGTCATCTATTTCTTCGACCCGGGTGGGCACGGGCGGCGTCCGCTGGAGCTTTACAAGGATATTGCCGAAACGTACGGATTCATTCTGGCGGGCTCGAACAACTCGCGCAACTTTTCGAACGAGCAAGGGAAGTCTGTGAATGCGATTTGGCAGGATACGCACGCGCGGCTTGGGATCGATGAGCATCGTTCGTACGCAAGCGGATTCTCGGGCGGAGCCCGTGTGGCGGGCGCCATGGCGTTCAGCGGGTCCACCGGTCAAGTCGCCGGCGTGATCGCGCACGGCGCCGGTTATCCCAGCAACAGGACAGCGAAGGATGATCTGCCTTACTTTTTTGCTGTCGGCGATCAGGATTTCAATTGGCCGGAAGTGATCAACATTCGCCGCGAACGCGAGGAGCAGGGTTTGCCGTACCGGGTGCGCGTATATTCCGGACGCCATCAGTGGGCACCCGCTGCAGTCATGGAAGAGGCTGTGCAGTATATGAATTTGAAGGCGATGCAGGCCGGCAGTCTCGCGGCGGACGAGGCATTCATCGATCGTCTGTTGGACAAGATCAGGGCGGAGGCAGCCGACGCAGGAGCCAGAAAAGATCCAATTGCGCAGCTAAGTGCGTATCGCGCGTTGATCACTGACTTCAGTGGACTCCGCGATTTGAAGGAAGCAACTCAGAAGCTGACGGCATTGCAGCAATCACCTGCGCTGAAAGCGGCGTTGAAGAGTGAGCGCGAACAGATGTCGGAACAGCTGAAGCTGGAACAGGAGATCTCAGAGAAAATCGCGACCATTGCCGATAACTCAGCGACCGATACTTCCGCGGTTCGAATTGGTGTCATGCAGCAGATGGGGGCGCTGAATGATCAGGCGAAGCACAGCAAGAATGAGCAGAAGCGCCTGATCTCGGGCCGGACATTTCTTGGCATCTTCGTAAGCACAATGGAAGACGGGCAGCAGCAACTCGCCGCGCGACATTTCGAGAAAGCCGAGACCTACTTCGACCTGATGAGGCGGGTTAGCGATGATCCCTGGCCTTTGTTGTTACTGGCCGATACGCATGCGGCAGCGGGAAATCGAAAGCTTGCGATCAGGGATTTGCAGGAAGCGGTACGACGCGGGCTGAAGGATGGGGCAACCATTGAGTCGGATCCACAGCTTCAGAGTCTCAAGAACGAGCCGGAATTTCAGAAGCTCGTGGCGGGGCTGGAGGGGAAGTAGATTGCTCGTTTCCTCAGGGCTGTGCGTGAGAGCTGCTCTTTCGCCCCGCTGGGGCTGAGTCGTTTCCCAGTTCCACCCACGGCTTACGCCGGTGGGCTGCATTCTAGCGCCGCTTCGCGGCTAAAACCGGGGAGTTGTATCCTGAAGCCGCACTTCTCCGAAAGGCCAATTTGAGATGGCATTCTCAGTGGACGTGGCCGTTGCCTCCAGCGGTTTGGCGCGCCCGCGCCGCACGCTTCAGCTGGGGAAGGATGGTTTCCAGGTAGGCGCCGACCGCTTGAATTCGTTGTGCTTCGGAGCGCATCGCAAGCAACTTCTGTTTGAAGTCGAGATCGAGCGGCAAGGATCCAGCAAGGTAAAACGATAGCTGGTTCTGGTCGGCCGCGGAAAGATCCTGCACAGCTCCTGCCAGTGAGAGGATCTCGAGATGAAGCTGAACTGCCTTCACACGCTCTTCCTGGATCGCAGCTTCGGGATCATCCGGGACAATCAGCACCTCTGCCTGCAGGAATGAACGATCGCGATTCACTTCGATCACTTCGAAACGCTTGCGTCCTTCGCAAATCAGATCCAGGCGACCGTCGGGGTACTCCTTGGTCACGGTAATGATTTCGGCGGTGCATCCGACTTCGGCGATGCCCTCGTCGAAGGCGCGCACCACGCCGAAGGGCGTCTCCGCGGAGATGCACTCGCGGATCATTTCCTTGTAACGCGGTTCGAAAATGTGAAGCGGCAATGGAGTGCCGGGAAGCAGAACTAATTCGAGCGGGAACAAGGGAAGAAGCGCCACGAAGTCTCCAGCGCGATCTGAGCGCGACATCCTGATTCTACGACATTATGCTGGCAGCATCTTGACTTCACCGGCCGCGCCGAATACAACGCGAAGATGGAACTAACCGGGAAAGTGGTGGTGGTCACCGGCGCTTCGATGGGCATCGGCGAAGCGATTGCCAAGCTGTTCGCGCAGCAGGGTGCGAGCGTGGTCTTGTTATCGCGAGATTCATCTCGCGCGGAAGCCGCTCGCAATCGAATCGGGTGTCTGGAGCGGACAGCCGCGTTTTCTTGCGATGTGCGCCACTCGGAAGAGATCGACCGTGTGCTTGGGCTGACGCTGCATCACTTTCAGCGGATCGACGTATGGATCAATAATGCCGGACATGGATTGATCGACTCCGTTTCGGAAATGGACATATCGGCTTGCCACGAGATGTTTGAGACCAACTTTTTCGGAGCCGTGACTGCGATGCAGAAAGTGATTCCCATCATGAAGCAGCAGGGCGGAGGTACGATCATCAACATTTCCAGCGTCGCGGGACACATTCCGCTGCCGTTTCATGCCGCTTATAGCGCCACGAAGTTTGCGTTGAATGCGCTCGGGAAGGCCGCGAGGGTGGAGTTGAAGAAAGATGGGATCGGTGTGATGACGGTCTGTCCCGGGTATGTACGCACCGCATTCGGCGAAAACGCGACTCGGGGCCGTGAGCTTAAGAAGGTTCGGCCCGACTCGCTGCGAGGGATCAGCGCCGAGCGTGTGGCCCGGGCGACGCTTCGTGGGTATCTGAACCAGAAGAGGGAAGTCATCGTCCCGTGGACGATGCATGTGCCGGTGAAGCTTTATCAGTTGTTTCCTGGGCTGGTTGAGTGGGCCATGGGAGGGATGGCGAAATGAATTGATTGCAGATTTTAGATTTCAGATTGCGCCAGGCACGGAGTGAAGGAATGGCCGGAAATAGGTGCCGGGAAATCTTAAATATGAAATCTGAAACTGATTTTAGCTTCAGGCAGAGGCTAACTCGCCAAGCATCGCTTCCATTTCCGATTGCGCATGCAGGTTGCCGGTCCGACGCGCAGAAGCGATGCCGTCGTTCAACATCTTTTTCGCGTCCTCAATTCTTCCGGCCCTGACCATGGTTTGGGCGGCCATGAAATAGCCCGCGGTGTAGTCAGGGTGGTTCTCGATCAGGATCGCGAATTCCGCCAGTGCCCGGTCGAAGTCGCCTTGCTTCGAATATTCCATGGCGAGACCGTAGCGCGCAAACGCATCTTTCGGATTCTCAGTCAGGATGTCATTCAATGCGGCGATACGGTCCATGGTGCAACTCCCCCGCAGACGAGGTTACTACAAAAGCAGAGTTCGAAACCCGTCGAGTTCTCGCCAACTAGTCAGCGCGCCTCGGCGTGATTACAATTGCAAGTCCCAGCAATTCACACCCTGAGGAAGCTCCGAGTTGGCCTGTCCTTATTTCATGCCGGTCGCAAAACTGGAGAATGGCAGCTGGCAGCATCCGGCGCGGCTGCCGCTCGGCTGCGGATGGAGCGGCCATTGCACCGCTCCGGGTCATGAAAACGCCATTCCCTCGCAAGATGTTTTGCAAGCTTGTTGCAACCTGGGCTACGCCAGCAGGTGCAGTTGGGCGCCGGCGGAGCGGCACTGGGACGCTGTGCGATTTGCCGTGGTTTCTCCCGCCAGGAGTTCGCGGGAAGATTTGATCCCGTCAGAAATTGCGGCGAGACTTCTTCGCCTCACGGTCGTATTCGAACGGAACAACCGTCCTGCCGGTCAGGGAGAGCTGGAATTCGATCTGTCGACAATGACCTGGTTGCAGCACCACGAGGACGCGCGCATTCAAAAGATGGCGGAGTGTTTTCTGGAAACTTACTTAAGCAGGAGAAGCTGACCCGCCATCACGCGATCTAAGCAGAACGAAAGAAGACTATGTCCGAAGATCACCTGACTCCACGCCCCGTCCGAGATTCACAATCAGAAATGGCGGAAATCGTGTTGCCCAACGACGCCAATCCGCTCGGAGCGCTTCTTGGCGGACGGCTGATGCACTGGATCGACCTGGCAGGAGCGATGGCCGCACACCGCCATGCGCGCAATCATGTGGTCACCGCTTCGGTCGATCACATCGATTTCCTGGTGCCAGTGCGGGTTGGAGATCTCGTGATTCTCCGGTCATCCGTGAATCGTGTATTCCATACTTCGATGGAGGTCGGCGTGAAGGTTTTTGTAGAAAACTATATTGCCGATACGGCGCAGCACGTCGCCTCGGCGCATCTCACGTTCGTTGCCATCGATTCAGCAGGCAAGCGGGTGCCGGTACCTCCGGTGATTCCGGAGACGGAGGACCAGCGCCAACGTTACGACGACGCTGGACGACGGCGCGAAATCCGCAGATCTGAATTGGAACGAAGGCGCAAGCCACGGTGACAAAGTGTGATTTGGATCACATCTGGCCCTCGGGTAAATATTTAGCCTAGATCGGTCGCCGAGGATTTTGCATGGATAGTGCTCTCTTAGTACACCGCCTTCACTTCGCATTCACTGTCACCTTTCATTATCTTTTTCCTCAGCTGACTATGGGGCTGGCGCCGCTGATTGTGGTGCTGAAGACGCTCGCTCTGCGGCGCAACGATGAGACCTACAACCGCGCTGCTCGCTTCTGGGCGCGGGTCTTCGGAATCAATTTTCTTCTCGGAGTTGTGACTGGAATCCCGATGGAATTCCAGTTCGGCACGAACTGGTCGCACTTCTCGCGCTTTGCCGGAGGGGTGATCGGGCAGACGCTCGCGATGGAAGGCGTGTTCGCGTTTTTCCTCGAATCTGCTTTTCTGGGACTGTTTTTGTACGGCGAGAAACGGCTCGGGCCTCGCGGCCACTGGTGGTCGGCGGTGGCGGTCTTTGTGGGTTCATGGCTCAGCGGGTTTTTCATCATCGCCACCGATGCCTGGATGCAGCATCCAGTGGGATACACGACGGCGGCTGACGGATCGGCGCAGCTCTCCAGTTTCTGGGCATTGATATTGAATCCGTGGGCGTGGTGGCAATACGCGCACAACATGAGCGGCGCGGTCATCACCGGGGCATTCGTAATGGCGTCGGTGGGCGCGTTCTATCTGCTGTGGGGTAAGTTCCAGGAATACGGACGAATCTTCGTGCGGGTCGGAGTGGTGGCGGCCCTAATTGCCAGCGTGCTGCAGGTCTTCCCTACGGGCGATGGCCAGGGGCGTATGGTCGCTTACGAGCAACCGGTTACCCTCGCTGCGATGGAAGCTCTGTTCCAGAGCCAGCCGGGAGCGCCCATCGTTCTGATCGGACAGCCGAACGTCGAAGAACACAAGATCGACAATCCAGTCCTGGTGCCCAATGCACTCAGCTTCCTGACCTACCGCCGTTGGAATGCCGAGGTGAAAGGACTGGATGCCTTTCCGCAAGATCAGTGGCCGACGAATATCGAATTGCTGTATTTCAGTTACCACATCATGGTGGGACTGGGCACATTGTTCATCGCCATCGCTGTGGTGGCGGTGTTTCTGATGTGGCGGGGCAAGTTGTTTGGCAGCCGCTGGATGCTCTGGATTCTGCTGCTGGCGCTGCCGTTCCCGTATATCGCCAATACGGCCGGATGGATGACCGCAGAACTCGGGCGGCAGCCCTGGCTGGTGTACTCGCTGATGCGCACGGTGGATGGATATTCGAAGACAGTTTCGGCAGGCAACGGAATTTTCACGCTGCTGGGATTTATGGGCATGTATACGGTGCTGGGGATCTTGTTTCTTTTTCTGGTGAGGCGGGAGATAGAACAGGGACCGGAGGGGGAAGCTGGGCACTGAGATGGCGGCGAGTATGGGTGTGTGCCTCCGGCGGCGGACAGCAGATTCCTCGCTTCGCTCGGAATGACAAAGTGCGAGTTGGGATGACAAAGGTTTAGAAGGATAGAAGGATGGAAATGGAATCACTCTGGTTCGCAATTGTCGCTTTTATGATCGCCGCTTACGTCGTGCTCGACGGGTTTGACCTCGGGGCCGGCGTCATCTATCTCACGGCGGCGCGTACTCCTGCTGAGCGCCAGGCCATCAGGCGCGCGATCGGGCCCGTCTGGGACGGCAACGAAGTATGGCTGCTGGCTGCGGGAGGCACGCTCTATTTCGCGTTCCCGCTGCTCTACGCGTCCAGCTTCAGCGGTTTCTATCTGCCACTGATGATTGTGTTGTGGCTGCTCATGCTGCGGGGCATCGGCATTGAACTGCGCGCCCACATGGACAATCCCGTCTGGCGCGGATTCTTCGACTTCGTGTTCTGGGGATCGAGTGCACTGCTAACAATTTTTTTCGGCGCTGCTCTGGGCAACGTGGTGCGGGGCGTGCCTCTCGGGCCGGACCAATACTTTTTCGAACCACTGTGGACTGACTTTCGAGTGGGAACCGACAACGGCATTCTCGACTGGTATACGGTACTGAGCGGGGTGATTGCGCTGGTGACGCTGACCGCCCACGGTGCGCTCTATATAGCTGCGAAGACAGAAGGAGACTTGAACGTTCGCGCCCGCACGACGGCGAAGTACGTGTGGCCACTGCAGCTTGCCCTGACTGTCGCGGCACTGGTGGCGACGGTTTCGATCCGTCCCGGAGTTCTGGACAACTACAAGCATCATCCTGTGGGATTCGTGATTCCAGTGCTCGTCTTCGGCTCGCTGGCGGTGATGATGCACGGCATCGTCAAGCGTGCGGACCACGTTGCCTTTCTGGCCTCCTGCACTTACATCGTCGGCATGCTGGTGGGGGCGGCGTTCGCACTCTATCCAGTGTTGCTGCCGGCCAGCACGGATCCGGCGCGAAGCATTACGATCTACAACGCGGCTGCTGGACATCACGGTCTGAGCGTCGGATTTGTCTGGTGGATCCTGGGTATGATTCTCGCTCTTGGCTACTTCTTCTTCGTCTACCGGATGTTTCGCGGGAAGGTGCGGATCGAGGGAGAAGGGTACTGAGAACACGATCACCGCGCGCTCTTCGTCGCCCGCCTCCATCTCGCTCACGGCAGACTTGCGTGAATGCCTAGACCTTCAGCGGTCTTGCGGAGTTGGTTGTCTCGTGTCCACAGTACCGCAGGTGGATTCAAGAAGACGGAAGCAATCAGATGTGCGTCGGTGAGACCGATGCCGAGGCTGTACAAGTGACGACTCTCGATCATCAGTCGCAGTTCATTTGTACGTGCCACACGCACTTGCGATAGCAGGTCCAGCATTGCAAGCGTCTTGGCGCGGTTCCGGAGTGATCCCAAGGCAAGTTCCGCAATGACCCAGGGATGGATCACAATCTGGCCCGAGTTCAGAGCTTTCTGCAGGTCCCTGTTGCCGGAGCGAAAGTGGTCAATCCAGATCGACGTATCGGCGAGGATCAATGTTTTCCCGGTCTTCGGCGAGGAATGTTTTTCAATCCGGGCATGGAGCCTCCCAGGGCTGCCAGGCGGCGGGCGCTTTCGCGCTCAATGAGAGCCTTGAGGGCTTCACGGATCAACGCCGTTTTCTCTTCTACCCCGGTAAACTCCTGGGCGGTGCGGACGAGTTCATCGTCGAGGGCAATGGTGGTTCGCATAGCATCAATTATAGCATCAGATGATGTCATGAGTCGTGGCACAAAAACTCTTTCGATCTAAGCAGGAGTCTTGCTCCAGGAAGTAGATCAGAACACCCGTGATGTAGAAGGAATGCCGTTCAGTCTCCGGAGAGCGAATGGGATTCTGCTTGGCGCTAACAGCTCGAGCGCTCATAGGGATCCTTCGACTCCGAACCTGATCCGCTGCGCGGATCAGGTTCTCCGCTCAGGATGACAGAGTTTGGCGTGGCTCGGGATGACAAAGGTCTGGCGCGGCTCAGGATGACAGGGTTTGGCCCGGCTCAGGAGGGCAGCGTTCCGACTGTATAATTGGGTTTGGGGTTCTGCAGCATCTCGTCAACGCAGTTCTTAATCCGTATCAGGAGCTAATCCTTTGAGCGCTCATACACCGCATCAGCACGGACCCGGGCCCGCCCAGCCGGGGCCGCAACCGCTGCCTGGAGTCGAAGCCATTATCGCCGTCGGGTCGGGGAAGGGGGGCGTGGGCAAGACCACGCTCTCGGTGAACCTGGCTGTCGCGCTCGCCAAGATGGGACACAAGGTCGGGCTGCTTGACGCGGACGTATATGGTCCCAACGTCCCGCTAATGCTGGGCACGAACTCGCAGCCGCGCATGGTGGGCGAGAACCGCATTGAGCCGATCGAAGCATTTGGGCTGAAAGTGATTTCCGTTGGGTTCCTCAATCCGGGCGACAAGCCGGTAATCTGGCGGGGACCGATGTTGCATCAGATCATTCGGCAATTTCTTGGCTTGGTGGAGTGGGGACACCTCGACTACATGGTGGTCGATCTGCCTCCGGGCACAGGCGATGTCGCACTGTCTCTGGTACAGACGGTGCCGCTGACGGGGGCGGTCGTGGTCTCGACGCCGTCGGACGTCTCGCTGCAGGACGCGCGCAAGGCGATTGAGATGTTCCGGCAGATGAAGGTGGATATCGCCGGCGTGGTTGAGAACATGAGCTACTTCGTGTGTCCGCATTGCTCGCACGAGGTCGACATTTTCTCCAAGGGCGGAGCTGAGTTGATGGCGAAGCGCTTTGAAGTGCCCTTTCTGGGCAGCATCGCACTCGATCCGGAAGTGCGGAAGTCGGGCGACGGCGGCAAGCCGGTGGTGCTGGAGGGGGAAAACTCGCCGCATGCGAAGTCGATTTACGAATTCGCGCGCAAAGTGGTGGAGCGCGTGGGTGAGATCAAGGCAAATGCGCCGGGGAATGTGATTCAGATCCAATGAAGATCATTCACCACAGTGGGCACAGAGGTACACAGAGGAATGTCTCCTAGATCCTCTGTTTAGCTCTTCTTGAATCGATCGAGTCTCCAAGTCGCGTCGGGTTCGCGATCCCTCAGAATCAGATCGGCCATCATCTCTCCTATCGCCGGGCCATGTTTGAAACCGTGACCTGAGCCTCCGCCGAGTAGCCAGACATTTTTGTTCGTGGGATGCCGGTCAATGATGAAGTGATCATCGGGAGTCTGCTCATACTGGCAGACGCGCGTTTCGATCAGTGGAGCATCGCGAAGAGCAGGGAAGCGGAACGCGACGTATTCGCGAATGTCCTTTAGCGTCTCGGGATTGATTATTCGTTCGCCATTGGTAGGATCGAAATCTGGTCCTCGCGTGTCATCGGCGATTTTGAATCCTCGCCGATCGCTGCCGGGAATTCCGTAGTAGAAGTGATCGCGATGATCCGCCCAGACGGGGAGGTTGGGATTGTGAAAGCGGGTGTCGCCAGCCGGAGTGCCGAAGAAGAATACGTCTTGCTTGGTGGCTTTGATGAATGAACTCACGGCTTGCGGAAACAGTTTTCCGAGCCATGGACCGCAGGCGAAGACATAGCTGTGAGCTTTGAGTTGGGAGTCATCGGCCAGCGACAGGCTGCGGAGCGGGGCTTCCTCCAAGGCGCGTCCCAGGACGCTGGCCTGACGATATCGGCCTCCGGCCGCGACGAATACCTCGACAACTGCTGCGCAACTTGCCCGCGCGTCGAGATAGCCGCATTCGGGTTCGAAGATGCCCCATTCGATGTCTTCGAAGTTGATCTGCGGCCAACGCTTTTTCAACTGCGGCACGGAGAGTTCCTGATGTTTGATCTTCGCGGCTTGCAGCATCTCAACCGAGCCGCGCTCGAAGGCGTCGTCGCGGCCGGCGGCCATCCACAGGACTCCCGAGCGATGGAGAAACTGCCGCTTCCACTTTCGTTCGTGCTTCGCCCAGAGTTTCAGGGAACGTGCGGCCATCTCGGTGTAAGGCTGGTCGGGGCCATAGGTGCCGCGCATGACACGCGTTTCGCCGCCCGAGGAGGATCGGGAGTTTCCTGGCCCCCAGGCGTCGATCAGTGTGACGCGTGCGCCGCGTTCGAGAAGGTGCAGGGCGGTCCACCCACCGAAGGCTCCGGCGCCGATGACTGCTATGTGCGGAGTACTCAAGGTTTCAATGTCAAATGGTTGACGGACGAGGATAGCAGGAAGTGCGGGATGGTCGCCCAGACCTGACATTCTGACCGGAGCGAGGAATCCCTGGTTTCGGCGACGACATTCAGGTAGGGATCCTTCGACTCCGCCGGAGTTGCGCTACGCTCCACTCCGGCTACGCTCAGGATGACAGAGGGAAATTTCGCTGATGATATTCAGGTAGGGATCCTTCGACTCCGCCGGAGTTGCGCTGCGCTCCACTCCGGCTGCGCTCAGGATGACAGCACGAAATTCACGATGACAGCACGAAATAGTGATAACCACCGACCAGCTTTGTGCCCCTTGCTTGACACCGTTGCGACCCGTTCCTAGAATCCCAACAGGATCATAACTTCGATCCAAAACCTAAGCTTCTGCATCTAAAATAGTTAAGGAATGGATCCAGAAGCTCTTGCTCCCCTGGCACCGGCGCCCGATCTGAGACAATTGAGAAGTGACACATGCCCGCTGACCCTAATATCGGGAACCGCGAACGCGAAATTCTGACTGCCCTCGTAGAGACCTTTATCTCTACAGGCGAGCCAGTGGGATCGCGGACGCTGGCGCGATCGAACCGCGAAGGGTTGAGCCCTGCTTCGATCCGCAATGTCATGGCGGACCTTTCCGATGCGGGGTTCCTTGAGCAGCCCCACGCCTCAGCGGGTCGCGTGCCTACGACGGAAGCGTATCGCTACTACGTAGAGCAGATGTCGGGCAATGCCCGGCTCGCGCCGCAGGAAGAAGCCATGATCTCCGACTCGCTCGCCGGCATCACCGACGTGCAGGAATTTATGGAGCGCACATCGCACGTGCTCTCATTGATTTCGCGGAATGTCGGCGTGACAGTGGCGACGAGTGGACCGAAGAACGCTCTGGAACACGTCTACTTCTCGCGTCTGGGGGATCAGAAGGTGCTGGCTGTGGTGGTGACGCGCTCGGGCCTGGTGCGCGACCGCGTGCTCCGGCTGGATTTGCCGCAGAGCGATCTGGACCTGGCGGCGCGTTACATCAACGAGAATTTCCGCGGCTGGACCATGGAGTCCATGCGCGGGGAACTCGGGCGGCGCATCGAAAAAGAGCGCAGCGAATACGACAGGCTGATGAATTCCATCGAAGCCTTGTACAAGCAGGGAGCATTGGCGGCCGAGCAAGGGTCGCAAATGGTATTCGTGGAAGGCGCGGCCAACCTGCTGTCGGCTGAGCACGACCGCGACCGCCTGCAGGAGATGCTCAAGACGCTTGAGGAAAAAGAAAAAGTTATCCGGCTACTGAGCGCCTACCTCAACGTGAAGCAGGAAGCGGTACGAGTGGTGATTGGCCTCGACGAGGCCCTGCCTTCCATGCAGAATTTCGTGTTGATTGGCGCGCCCGCTCATGCGGGAAATGAAGTCATGGGCTCACTGGCGGTGATCGGGCCCACGCGCATGGATTATCAGCACACCATTACCGCGGTGTCGTACATCGCGCGTCTCTTCGACAAGATCTTGAATGAATCGGAGTAATGAAGCTGTTATGCGGAAATCGAACGGAAAGCCAGAAGTTGAAACGCAACAGTTGGATGTAGAGCACGAGCTTCCGCCGGGAGAAAGGGACGAGGCCTCGTCGGCCTCAAGCCGGAGCGGAACCGTAACCGAGCCCGCCGGGCCAGAGTCAGAATTGCAGAAAGTGAAAGCCGAGCGCGATTCACTGCTCGACCGGTTGGCGCGGGCACAAGCCGAATTTGAAAATGCCCGCCGCCGCGCTGCAAAAGAGCAGCAGGACTTTCGCGACTTCGCAATGGCGGATGCCATCAAGTCTCTGCTGCCAGTGATCGACAACTTCGAACGCGCAGTGCAATCGAAGTCTGAGGCTGCCGACTTTCGCGCCGGCGTGGAACTGATCTACAAGCAGTTGCGCGACGTGCTGACGAAACTCGGTGTGCAGCCCATCTCGGCCAAAGGACAGCAGTTCGATCCGCACGTTCACGAGGCGATCGAGATGGTGGAGACTCCGGATGCCGCGGATCACGAAGTGCTTGAAGAGTGGCAACGCGGCTACAAGTACAAAGACCGCCTGCTCCGTCCCGCGATGGTGAAGGTTGCGAAGAATCCCGGAAAATAAGTGGAATTCTTTCTGCTGGACCAAGATCAAGGAGAGCCATGCAGACGATTTTTCCCATCCTGCGCTACAGGGATGCGCGGACGGCAATTCGCTGGTTGTGCTCTGCATTCGGCTTCGTGGAACGCTGTTGTATCCCGCAGGACGGGCCGTTCGTGCGGCACGCGCAATTACAGCTTGGCGAAAACATCATTATGCTTGGGTCGGTTCGGGCAGACGATGGCATCGCCAGTCCTGAAGCGTCAGGAGCGGCGACGCAGATGCTGGCGGTGTATGTGAAAGATCCGGACGCGCATTATGACCGGGCAAATGCTGCTGGTGCGAAGATTCTGTATCCGCCGACGGATACGGATTTCGGTTCTCGTGAATATCACGTGCTCGACCTGGAAGGTCATCCCTGGACGTTTGGCACATATCGGCCGGCGGTTGACTAAAGCTTGAGCAATTTCAAGAAGGAATGATTTGACGACGAACGCAAAACGCGATTACTACGAAGTACTGGGGGTGACCCGGACGGTCACCGAGATAGAGTTAAAGTCCGCTTACCGGAAGCTGGCTTTGCAGTACCATCCTGACCGGAATCCCAACAATCCCGATGCCGAAGAAAAGTTCAAAGAAGTCAGCGAGGCGTATGCGGTGCTCGCCGACTCGGACAAACGAGCTATGTACGACCGCTTCGGGCATGCCGGATTGGGCGGCGCGGCGAGCGGCGGTGCCGGTTTTGATCCGACCGTTTTCCAGGATTTCAGCGAC
Source organism: Candidatus Sulfotelmatobacter sp. (assembly GCA_035279505.1). Lineage (GTDB taxonomy): Bacteria > Acidobacteriota > Terriglobia > Terriglobales > Acidobacteriaceae > Sulfotelmatobacter. The sequence continues at coordinate 16,665 of DATEHP010000050.1, forward strand.
ATCTTTGGGGAATTCTTTGGCTTTGGCGATATGTTCGGTGGTGGGGGACGACGCCGCAGCCGTGTGCAGCGCGGCGCCGATCTGCGCGAGGATCTGACGCTCGAGTTCGAGGAAGCATACTTCGGAAGCGAATCGCGGGTCACCGTTCGCCGCCACGAAGCCTGTGAAGAATGCCACGGGTCGGGAGCTGCTCCCGGCAAAGGGCCGACGAGCTGCCGCTCTTGCAACGGCCGCGGCCAGGTTCGCTACCAGCAAGGATTCTTCAGCATCGCGCGCACGTGTCCCACGTGCCAGGGAATCGGCAACGTCATCACTGATCCGTGTCCGAAGTGCAAAGGCGAGGGCCGACTGCTTCGCCAACGCACTGTCGACGCGAAGATTCCCGCCGGGGTAGAAGACGGGACTCGCATTCGCTTCGGCGGCGCGGGCGAGGTCGGTCAGTTCGGTGGTCCTGCGGGTGATCTGTACGTCGTGCTTCACGTCAAGGAGCATCCATTCTTCGAGCGTGAAGGCAACGACCTGCATTGCGTTGTTCCGATCTCAGTGGCGCAGGCTGCGATGGGCGCCGAGATCCGCGTGCCCACCATGGAAGGCGAGCACACGCTGAAGATTCCCGAGGGGACACAGCCGAGTACGACCTTCCGCATCCGCAACAAAGGTGTTCCCGTGCTGAACGGCCACGGCAAGGGCGATCTGTACGTTGAGGTCCGCGTGCAAATCCCTGGCAGGCTGAACAAGCGGCAGAAAGAACTGCTGCAGGAACTGGACGTTCTTTCAAAAGTCGACAACCAGCCGTTGCTGCGGTCGCTGCTGGGGAAGGTGAAAGATATCTTCGGATGATCGCGGGTGGTGGGGAGACTCACAACGGAACGACGAAGTAAGCCGTAGATTCCCTCAGGGGCTAAAGCCGGAGAGAGCTGTCGCGAACGAGAAGGTGCGATTCAAACACTAACGTTTCGTTCCGGGCTTCACTATCTGGGGAACGCTCTGCCGAAATCGATGACACTGGAAGGTACGCCGTTTCATCGTGCGTCAAAGTCTGGAACGTGGTGGATGGAGAACCCCGTGGGGCCAGAATCATAGCTCTTGGTTGCCGAGTTGGCGCGGGGAGGTGGCGACACACGGTCATAGCGGTGAAGAGTAACGACAACGCTCTTAGCCATCTACCGTTTCATCCCGATATGACGGTAGAACGTTCGGGGCGACGGCAGGTTCTTTACCGACCGAGGGCTCAGTTCGTAGTGCTCGTCCTCGTCGTTCGTAATATCGCAGCAACGCGTAATCAATAACTGCAAAAACCACGACTGTCGCTGCGAGTGCGAGGACACCATCCCACCCTAATCGCCCGTGAACCCAAGTCCACCGCACGGTCAATCCTATGAAGGCCATCACACCGAGTACCGGGAGCACGATCAGCAGCATCGGCTTGCCCCGTGGGTACGTATAGGTCGATGTCGGGATGGGGATGCGCGGCATAGCAGGAGTCTATAACACAGCCCGTTTGCAAACAGGCGACCACGCTCCAAACCTCTGCCGGGGGATTTTGAGTGAAATGGCGATTTCTCAACAATCGTCGTCGTAGTGGTAGTCTGCCAGGCGGCCTACGCTGAGTTCCTGACCCTGACGATTCAAAGCGAGCCCAGGTTGGAAACGCGCAAACCATCTACGAGAGCGAAATGGCGCTCTTCTATGAGTGCTTACACAAGCGTTGCTCAAAACGTGCTTGACACCGCCGACATTGTTAGAGATGGGGATGTTTCAACAGTCACATTGTCGGTAGCTGCTTAGACGCGGAATTTAACACCTGTCAGCACGTCTGGCTTCAGAATCAGTCATGCGGTTAATATGCTGCGTGGAATAACGCCTGAAAGGAAGATGCTATGGACGAGATCTATAACGGCAGAGTTCGACGGAGGAACGAAGATCTGAGAGGTACTTTTCCGTTCTTACCAATGCTCTGTTCTCTAGTGCTGGTGATTGCTACCGCCGAAGGCTCAGCCGCCCAGAATCTTGACCCTGCTCTCGCAAAGACATTGCCCTCCATCCGGGCGAACGCTATCCGGTCTCACTTGGAATTCCTGGCCGATGATGCGCTGGAAGGGCGGCACACGGGATCGCGCGGATTCGACGTGGCGGCGCGCTATGTGCGTGCGCAGTTCGCCGCGTTTGGACTAAAGAGCGGCGTTGCCGACGCAAGCTATTTTCAGCCCGTCACGCTCCGCCAGACTAACGTCGATGCCGACAGGAGTTCCATTGTGGTTGCATCAGATGGACATCAGAAACAGTTGGCGTATAACAACGACTTCGTTCTCTTCGACACCCATGCGCGGTCGAGCGGTTCGATATCTGCGCCGGTTGTGTTTGCCGGGTATGGGGTCACAGCCAAAGAATTCCAATACGATGATTACACGGGTATTGACGCCCGGGGCAAAATCGTAGCCGTACTGTGGTTCGAGGCGCCAGCCTCGTTCCCTGCGACTGAACGTGCCTACTATATGGACAGCCACGTCAAGTGCGAGATCGCACGCGACCACGGCGCAATCGGAATCATCGAAATTCAGGGTCCGGAAATGGAGCAGAAATTCCCTTGGGAGTTCATGCTACGAGAGGTAAAGATCGGCTTCAACTCGATGCGGTGGCTCGACCGCTCCGATCATGCTTTCGGAACTGTGGATGAGATTCGCGTCGATGCATTATTGAACCGGTCCGGTGCTGCTGCGTTGTTTGAAGGAGAACCTGAGACGCTGGAGTCGGTGTTTGAGGCCGCGAAGGCAGGAAGCGTACATACCTTCCCACTACATAAAACTGTGAGGGTCCAATACACCGCTAGTCACACTTCCGTGAATAGCGTCAACGTCCTAAGCGTGATTCGCGGGTCGGATCCTATTCTGAGCAAGGAATTTGTTGTGTTGACCGCTCACCTGGACCATCTGGGTATCGGGCCACCCGTTGACGGGGACAATATTTACAACGGTGCGCTGGACAACGCCGCGGGAGTGTCTGTGATGCTAGAAGTGGCGCGCTGGTTCTCGAACTTGCCTAAGCCGCCAGCTAGAAGCGTGGCCTTTGTTGCACTGACCGGAGAGGAGCAGGACCTCCTAGGTTCCTCTGCCTTCGCCAACCAGTCTCCCATTACGGGGGTCATCGTTGCTGACGTGAACGTCGACGGGGGTGCATTTATCGTTCCCGTCAAGGATGTTGTCGCCTACGGAGAGGAGCACTCGTCGCTGGGACCGATTGCTCGGCGTGCCGCAGGACAACTTGGGCTTGCACTGAGTCCCGACCCTTTCCCTGATGAGGGTTCCTTCATACGCTCAGACCAGTATTCTTTCATTCGAACAGGAGTGCCGTCCTTGCAACTAGATTTGGGGTTGAAGAGTGAGAAGCCGGGAGTGGATGCGGTCGCCGAGATGAAGAAGTGGATGGTGACGATCTATCATTCGCCCAAGGACGAGCTTTCACAATCCATCGAGTACGACAACAGTGCTCGCTTCGCGCGCTTTGCCGCGTTGGTTACCTACTACATTGCCATTGACCCGAAGCAACCTGCGTGGAATGCGAATGATTTTTTTGGTGCCCGGTTCGCGCGTCGGTAACGTGATCATAAGGTGAATACTCAATCGCCAATGCCAGTTTTTGTAATCAGATGGGATGAGAAGACCGGGCAGGTACGATGCTGCTTTTAGCATGAGGTTTGTATGAGTCAAAGCCGGCGCTACATACGGCATCGCGCCCACCCTTCGCAAAAAACGCGAAGAATGGGCCACCCACGGGTGATGGTTGTGCCAACGAGATCAAAGGCTGGGCCACCCGCCACTGCTTCCACACAAGAGCGGCTGGGACGCCTGACTGTTTTGGTCGAGACTTTGCTGGAGGATTCCGAGCCCGGTTAGGTTCGGACGTATTTGGATTTCATGCCGTCGTTTTCTTCAGAGTCATCGGCCGCGTTTGGGAGGGAAAGGCCCACATGGATATCAGGCCGCCAATGACCAACGCCACCGAAGGCACCACGACATCCCATAAGAGTATATAAAGCAGCGACCAAAAAACTACGTTGAGATATTGACTGCCACGAGACAATTGCATCGGGGTCACGACAAAAATCATAGTGCACTCGGCCCCGGCCTGAAAGAAGATGACCACCGCCGCGGCCCAAAGGCGATGTACCTTCCTGCCACCGAGCTCCCTCGAGAATGACGATGCACAAAACCCGAGCGCAACACTGACTAGTACGAGGCCTGCTTCACGCCACAGCGACGGATATTCCCAGTAGATGCCCAACGCAATGTTACAAACTCCATAGAAAAGGGCCAAGATGAGCCCGGGAAGCATCACTGCGCGGACCCAGGTTCTCAAGCCGTCTTCGCTTTCCCACCGCAGTCTGCGAATGGTTGGACCTAGATTCTTCCCCGCTGTTGAAACAACCGCAAGCGCAGACTCGTCGGAGGCGCCACGGTTTCGGAGATCCGTATACATCTCCTCAAGGTGGCAAGCTAACTCACCAACAATCTCCTTTTCACGCGGGTCTTGCTTCCGATGAGGAGCAATTAGTTTCCGGAAATCATGCATTTTGTAACCTCGCAATGCGGTTCAGGGCTCCCAGGAACTGCTGCCAGCTTTTGCGGAGTGGGCGGAGTTGTCGGCGGCCGTTCTTGGTCAGCCGGTAGTAGCGCCGCTTTCGCCCGGCCGGTGACCTCTCCCAATACGCCTCCAACCAGCCGTTGTGCAGCATGCGGTAGAGTGCGGGATAGAGGGATGCCATTTCAAAGCGCAGAACGCCGTCTGAGAGTTCCTCGATCTGTTTCCCTATTTCGTATCCGTGCATGTCGCGGTGGCTCAGAAGCGTCAGGATAATCACTTCCGAACTACCCTGTTTCACCCTGGAATCGAGTCGGCTCATATATAGATTGCCTATATATTAAATATCGAGCCACTATGCGTGTCAAGAGATAAGGCCCTTGAAATGGTACCGATGGCGAGTTAACTGTCGAAACCAGATGCAATGAGAAGGCCGGTCTCCGACGGGATGCTGTACGCTCCCAAGTTATCGACGCGCTCGAAGCGCAAGAGATAAAGGAGACCGGCAATGAAGAAGGTTAGCACCGCAGTGGCAAAGCAGAGCAGGAATATTTCTCGGCAGACACTGACCATCGGACTGGATCTGGGAGATCGGACCGGTAGCCCGCCCTTTCGAATCGTCTTTCGTTTCCCTTACGAAACGCAGCACAAGGGCATTGACAAACGTGGCTTCGGGTGTAGAGTAACTTCTGCCGGCCGAGGCTCGCAGTCCCACGTGCCTCGCCTTCTAAGGGTGCTTGCAAATCATAACTGTGAAGGTGTGTATGTATCGACTTCTGCGTTTTTTGTGCGCAAGCCTGATTCTCACTTCTCTATTATGCCTTGCGGATTCCGTCACCACGCTGAAAACGCTGAACGTGAGTCTGGTCATCCGCCCGAATGACGGCTCCGGTGACAACCTGGGAGGTACGATCTGGAATAAGGGCGTGAGCCTAACGGTCGGCGGCGGGACGCCAGTTGGCTGGTTTTCGGCAACAGACGGAGTCGCTCCCGGTTCGGCTGTCGGCGGTACCACCACAATTTTTTTCGACGACGTTTTTGGCACTATCGGAAAGAAAACCTACGATGACTCCAACCTGTTTATCGAGGCGGCAACTTTCAACGCTGGCAGTGCTACCCTGCCCACCGACGGCAGCGGCTTCACGATGTCCGTACCGGCGTCAGTCGGTCTTATCGTTTTGACAGGTTGCAATGACCAAGGCTGCACGACTTTCAACGTAATCACTCAACCCGGCGTGCTCACCATGTCGTTCTCGTTCTTTGACGGACTTTACTATGCCGGCGACGCATCGTTTGTGAGCAACACCGCAGTTCCCGAACCTTCCACGCTTAGCCTTCTGGCCATCGGTCTGGGAACCGTGCTTTGGCGAACAAAAGTCGTCTCGCGCCAATAGTTGGCAGCCAGTTCGTCATCGCCGGCAAGCATACGGGAACCCCATTTTCTCTTTTACGATGAGAGGATTTTTCTGCCGCGCACGCGGAGAGCATGGCGCAAAGCTTTTCTAGCGTTGTCCCGCGAATGAGGTTTTCAACAGCCAGGCGATATTACGCCACTCATGCAGGAAACTCCGCTATTGCCACTCGTCTTTTGCATTGAGGGCACGAACCCAGTCCTGCCCCAAGTAGACGTCCATAGGCATTGCTGTTTGAATTTCCCCGGTCCAGACACCGTGCTTCACTGCGTCTTCATTCCGTGCGATTCGAAATCGCCCCGTAAGGCTAAGTGTTGCTGTTTGCTCTGACGGGAGCTTCGGAGACGCGAACCATGAGCCATCGCAAGGGTATACATCAGTAATCAGGAAATCTCCTGCGTTGAGCGCAACCGTCGACGGGTAATTTCTGGTAAACACCCTGCGTCGGGGCCAAAGTTCATAGTTGTGTCCTTTGACATCCCCGCCGACAAATGAACGTGCGCCGTAGCCCCAAGAGTTCCAATCCTCATATACCTTTACTCCGCTCATCTGCCAAAACAAAAGAAAGTGCAAATGGTGGCGCGAGCTAGGAGACAACAACACGTTTTTCACGGAACTGCGAAGCTCGCATCGGAGCGATGAATTGTTCACATCGCTTGGGGCTGCAACAGGCTGTTGAGTGGCCGTGTTGCTACTGGTCCTTTGCAGAGGACTGCTGCAGCCGATTGCCAGCGCGACGGCAACACAGGTCAGTCCGCCTTTCCTCATGCTTGCATTAGACACCGAGGTCTGGTGTTAACGATGATTACCTGCGTAACTGTCGAAACCACGATTTCACTCAAAATAGGGATAAAGAAATCACCGGGGCGGCGAATGGCGAGAGCGTACTTCCCCGTGCGATAGAATCGAAGTCGATGAACAGTCGGTGAGGGGTTGCGTTACAGTTGCCCAAAGCCCGGGTCCTTTGCAGCGTAAACGGCACGGCTGAAGCTAGGCCCGATTCAAAGCCTATTACGGCTGAAGCTCAGAATCCATTCAGGAGATGGCGTCCCAGTACTGGACACTCGCATGACCCGTCGCCGATGGATCGCCGATCATGTTTCGGGCAACCGGGCTGTCCTCACCGGTGCACACGCCGACCACCTGGTTCGCGTGCTGCGCGCCCGGGTCGGACAGGAGTTCGATGTGGTCGCCAACGGAGTCGTCCGCCAAGGAGTGATTGTGGCGCTCGCGGATAGCCTGGTCGATTTCGAACTCGGCGAAGAGATTCCGGCGGAACCGGCTGCGATCCATTTGACGTTGGTGCTGGCGATCTTCAAGTTCGACCGCATGGAATGGGCGATCGAGAAATGCACGGAGCTCGGGGTGTCACGAATCGTTCCCGTCATCGCCCGGCGAACTGATTCGCACCTGGTGGCCGCCTCCGCCAAAAGAGTGGAACGATGGCGCAGGATTGCTCTACAGGCCTCGGAGCAATCGCGTCGCGCGTCTCCACCGGAGGTGGCTGATCCAATCAAGTTGGGCGAGGCGATGGTGCTTCCTGCGGCATTGAAAATCGTTTTGTCGGAAGCTGAGGAACAGTCCCAGTTGCGCGACATTCAACCCACTGGGGACGTCTTGCTTGCCATTGGTCCCGAGGGCGGGTGGACAGAGGGCGAACTGGAGCTTCTGCAGAAGAACGGCTGGGTGTCTGCGTCTCTTGGCCCGACCATCCTGCGTGCTGAAACTGCTGCCATCGCGGCGACTGCCATTACCATGTCGGCGCTCAATCGATAGAATGTTCTTATGAACAAAGGACACATCTATTTCGAGATACAGGCCGACAATCCTGCACGGGCTGTTCGGTTTTATTCCCAGGTGTTCGGCTGGAAGTTCGACGAGATTATGGGATTGCCAATCCCCTACTGGCGCATCGAAACTGGCGGATCAAGAGGCGGATTGCTGCAACGGCCTGCCAAGACTCCTCCGCCGCAAAGCGGCTCGAATGCGTTCGTGTGTTCGCTCGAGGTCGAGGATTTCGACACGACCGCGAAAATCATTACGCAGCTTGGCGGAATCGTGGCCTTGCCCAAATTTGCCGTGCCGAATACCTGCTGGCAGGGGTATTTCGTGGATACGGAAGGAAATACGTTCGGAATTTTCCAAGTGGACCCGAACGCGAAGTAGCGATGTCTTTCTGAGAAAGTCAAAGTCCCCACCCTGTCGCAGAAAGCGCGACAAGGGTGGGGCACCCTCCGAATCATTGCCTTCTTCCGCACAGGTTTCCTCATCCCGGCAGGTGATATCCTGCCCGCAATGACGTCGAAGTCCAATTCCCGCCTGATTCCCTTCATCCCTGACGAGCGCCAGTGTGAAGCGATCGAACACGTCCACGGTCCGATGCTGGTCGTCGCCGGAGCCGGCACGGGTAAAACCTCGGTTCTGACCCACCGCATCGAGCGGCTGGTGAGAGAAGGACATGCCCGCACCGATGAGATTCTTGCGCTGACTTATACGGTCAACGCCGCCGACGAAATGCAGGAGCGCGTGCGCAGGTTGCTGGGTGGAAAGATGGTGCAGGCCCTGACCTTTCACGACTACTGCCTGAAACTGCTGAGACGCGTGGGGAAAGATTTCGGCGTTCTCGACGAGAAGGATCTGTGGATTTATCTGCGCCGACGTATTCACGACCTGCGTCTTGAGCACTACATTCGGGCGGCCAACATCGGGCAGTTCCTCAATGACCTGCTGGAGTTTGCGAACCGTTGTCACGACGAATTGGTGACGCCGGAGAAATACGCCGACTATGTCGGACGCATCGAGCGGCGCGAAGTCCCGATTCCGCGCGTAGTGAAGTCCAAAACCGCGCTTGATGATGAGGAGGTGCTGGGCCGATGCCGGGAGATTGCCCGGGTATTCTCAACGATCGAGGGCTGGCTCGCGGAAGAAAATCTCGGCACTTTCAGTCATATGATCACGCGGGCGCACGCCCTGCTGCACAGCGATGAGTCTGTGCTGGCCGAGGCACGCCGCGGCGCCCGGTTCATCCTGGCAGATGAATTCCAGGACGCCAACTTCGCCCAGATCAAAATTCTGACGCGCCTGGCGGGTGCCGATGGGAACCTGTTTGCGGTGGGCGATCCCGACCAATCGATTTACCGATTCCGTGGGGCATCAAGTGAAGCCTTCGAAGTCTTTTATCGAAATTTCCCCACTGCCAAGCGTGTGGTGCTGGAAAAGAACCGGCGCTCGGTCACCTCGATCTTGCAGACGGCTTTCACCGTCATTAATGAGAACCCGCCATTATTTGCCATGCGCGGCAGCGGTTTTACCTATGACCGCGTGCCGCTGAAATCCGCCCGCGATGAGGAATCGAACGCTTCGGGATTGCAATCGGGCAATGCGCCGGTGACTGCGATACTTCTGAAGGATCGAGGTACAGAAGGTCCCGACCTCGTCGCTTATCTGCGGGAGGCGCAGCGCAGGTCGAGATGCAAGTGGTCGGACTTCGGAGTGTTGTATCGCTCTCATTTGCACCGCGATGATCTGGTGCAGGAACTTGCCGAAGTCGGCATTCCGTTCGTGATCGAGAGCATGGATATTTCGGATACTCCAGAGGCTCGCGACCTGTTTGCCTGCTTGAACGTGATCGTTTCCAGCGGAGATGACGTCAGCCTCATGCGGGTGGCGGGCCTGCCGTGCTTTCGAGTCAACCCTGAGCAGTTGCGGCAAACCCTGCGTGCAATCGCGCGAGACAATCGCGAGGCCCAAGTGGTGCCTCTGTTCACGGCGCTGGACCGCGTGCAGGGTGGCGAAGAGGTCGTAGCGCGGGTGCGGCGAGTGCGTGAGAGCGTGCAGGCTCGCAACGCCAAGGGACGCGCTGCGCTCGACATTGTGGTCCGGGAATTTGCCCTCGACACGTCCTCGCCCATCCTGCAGGCAGCCCTACATTTTGTGGAGGATTGGGAGAAGAAGAAGATCAACAAGACTGCAGACCTTGAAGAGCTTGTCGACTATCTCGGCTATTTTCGCGAGGCTAACGGGGTTATTCCGCTGCGGTCGGACGAGAACGAAAATGCAGTTCGCCTGATGACGGTTCACGGGGCCAAAGGGCTTGAGTTTCCCCACGTCTTCATTTTGCGCGCGCTGTCTCCGTCTTTCCCGGCCTCATACAAGGAGACACTGGTTGCCTTTCCGCGGGAATTGCGCGATCCCGATTCGCTGACCGAGGCAGATGACAAGACACTGCATGAGCAGGAGGAGCGGCGGCTGTTTTATGTCGCCATGACCCGCGCCCGGGATTCGCTGCGCATCTACGCACGCGAGGGAACGGGCAAGAATGACAAGACTCCTCCGGGCTATTTGCGGGAGCTGATCAAGAACAAGGCCGTGGCGCCATGGTTCCGCGCGATTCCAGCGGGGGGTGCACAAGCGACCCTAGACATTGCTGCCGCGGCGTCCCCGCTGTATCCCGAAGAATCACAAACCACGCGTTGGTTCGAGCTGGCGGTTTTGGAAGGACTGGGCAAGCGCCTGAGCGCGTCGGCGGTCGAGACCTACCAGCGGTGCGGTTTGCAGTTCAAACTGGAGCGAGACTGGCGCATCGCTGCAAGGCCGGCGGCGGCTATGCAATACGGCGCCGCGATTCATCGCGTGCTCAAAACCTATTTCGAGTCGATTCGGCTGGGCCGCCCGAAGAGCGATCAGGAAATCATCGAACTATTCTGCATGGATCTTGCCAGCGCCAAGATTCAGGAAAAATATCAGCACGAGCTTTACGAGAAGCAGGGGATCCTGCAATTGCAGGATTTCCTCTCAAAGGCACGATCGATCCCTGCCTCGCAGGTCCTGCATACGGAAGAGTCGTTCGAGATCAAGATCGGAGAGACTACCGTGGTCGGTCGGATCGACCGGATCGATCAGCGCCCGGATGGAACCATCGCCATCATCGACTACAAGACGGGCAAGGCGCGCGACCAGGAATCGGCGGATGAGAGTCTGCAGCTGTCCCTGTACGCCATTGCAGCGAAAGAGAAGTGGAAGTACAGCGTGGGTGCCCTGATTTTTCACAACCTCGAAGAAAACGTCCCCGTCATGACCTCGCGGTCGGAGTCACAGTTGCTGTCGGCTCGCGCATGCGTCGAAGATGCGGCCCAGGGGATTGCGGACGGTGTGTTCGAGGCGAAGGTTGGGCAGCATTGCTACTTCTGCGCATATCGGAGTCTTTGCCCTGAAAAGGAAAAGCGCATTCCACGGCTGGCCGTCGTGAAAGTTTAGGAGTTCGTGTGACGCACAATGAGGGGCTGTCATTCCGAACGCAGCAAGGAATTCTCTATCTAGGCGATGCTTCTTGGGTAGGGATGCTTCGACTCCGAACGAGATCGCTTCGTGATCTCCTTCTCCGCTCAGCATGACAGAAGAAAAAACTTAGGGGACGCATTGAGCGTCCCCTGTTGACTTCGTACTGAACTTGCTAGTGTTTCTTTTTCTTCTTTGCCTTTTTCTTGGTTGCCATTGTTCCTATTCTCCCTTCCATTTTTCATGGAAACGTTGCCGTGGTCTTTTACTGCAACTAGTTGATGTATAGAGTTAATGAAAAATGAAGTCAAGAAAAAAATGATGATCGACTCGCGCTAGTGGTGGCACGAAAGTCACGCTGAAAGAATTTCTTCGACGCTTGTCAACCATTTTTTTGCAGGAAACGTCGCGAGTCTCGAGTTGCGACCTCACTCATCGAACCATGGGAGCAATTTCCAGTCGCACACGACCCGAAAGAGTCGAAAGCAGAAATCGTGACGATGGCAACGGCGCTGATTCCGCGTGAAGCCAACGCTCACGCTTGCTCATCTATAATGAAGACGCGAAATCTTCGCGAGGAGCCCGATTCATGGCCTCTTTTGACGATATTGTCATCATCTCCGGCTGTCGCACTCCGGTTGGAAAATTTCAAGGCAGCCTCAGTGATTTCAGTGCGCCGCAACTGGGCGCGATGGTGGTGCGCGAAGCGGTGAAGCGTGCTGGCGTCGATCCCGCGCAAGTTGATGAGTGCATCATGGGCAATGTCGTTTCCGCCGGACTTGGCCAGAATCCCGCGCGACAGGCCGCAATCTTCGGCGGACTCACTCCCGCGACAGGTGCCATGACAATCAACAAGGTGTGCGGCTCAGGATTGAAATCTGTGGCGCTCGCAGCGCAAGCGGTGCAAACCGGAAACAGTTCGATGGTGGTTGCGGGGGGAATGGAATCGATGACCAACGCGCCGTATCTTCTACCGCAAGCGCGCAAGGGATATCGTCTGGGCAACGCGCAGGTGATCGACTCGATGGTTCATGATGGATTGTGGGATATCTACAACGATTACCACATGGGTATCACGGGCGAGAACGTCGCGGAGAAATATGGAATCACGCGCGAAGAGCAGGACGAGTTCGCA
>DATEHP010000051.1:0-40891 GCA_035279505.1 Candidatus Sulfotelmatobacter sp.
ATCGCCGAGCCACGAACTGAACTCTTTCATCCATGACCGAACACTCTTTCCACGGCATCCACTTTCCTCCCCAAGAAAAAGGGAGAAAGTGTAACCTATGTGTCCGGTACGATCTGTTACCTATGTGTCGGGTCGGTCATCATTGAAATTGCGGCGTTGCTGGCGGCAGCTTGTCCAAGCGCTGGTCCGACTCGTCACCATCCCTGTCCCAAGATTTTGGGTGAATTTCATACGAGACTGGACTTTTTGAACAGCCACGCCTGGTTTCGCCAACAACTGATTTCGCCAACCGCTAAATGCGAGAGATGGCAAACTGCGGTTGCACTACGGCAAATCCAGATCCAGGGAAGAGATTTCGTCGGTACTGGTATTCCTCACGAACAGACAAGATCCATCGGGTGTGAGCCCGCTCCACCCAGCGATGCCTCCTTGATACTGCGGGATATCATTCAAGTCGAAAAGAGACTCGGACTGCTTTTCCCCAACGCGGACGCGCCTGAAACTGGCGTGGTCTGTAGAACCTCTCTCAGTCTTGCCGAGCCGAGATTTTGACTGTGGGTTTGACTGTAATCAAACGTGATGGATCTGTAGGGTTGCGCGCAGATGTCCGTGTCAGAAGACCCCTTCAGAATCCCGCTTCCGGAATCGCATCAATGTTGACCGTTTGCCCCGGGGGTTCCAACGTTAGAAACGTGTAGTTTTCTAATCCAATTTTTACAACAAAGAGGCCAGCAAGAGTTAAACCTACGTGTGCTCGACGAACGTTATCGCACCGATCCGAACAGGAACCAAATTTCTCGAGTGACGATCTTGAGCCCGTCGCCGATACGGCTATCGCACGTTCGCGCGGCTTTGGCTTGGTTTAGCGCACATCCCGAAACGGCACCACGTCCCTGTTTGCCGTGCCACGATTCATCACAAGCTGCTGACCGTCTCGTGACAGGTCGAAACTGCGGATCACATCGCTGTTGAAGTGAGTAATCTGATTCGGCGGGTCGCCAGATATCGGCTGCCTCCAAATATTGGAGACACCGTCTCGATTCTTTACGTACAGAAAAGAGTTACTGTCTGGTGTCCACCGGATCGTCGGCGTTGCGGTGTCGAGCTGCTTGGCGGGCTTGTTACCTTCTAGCGGCATGACCTCGACGACATCCCTTCCCGACAAATCTTGATAGGAATAGGCAAGCATCTTCCCGTCTTGCGAGACGGCTTGGCAGAAATTCCCCATTCCGGCTCACTCTTGGGAAATAACACCCATTTGCCGTCCGGCGTGCACTCTAAGGAGCTGGACCACAAAGGGTCGAGTGGGATGTTGGTCAGCTTTTTAGCGTTGTTCCCGTCGATGTCGATTCTCCAAATTTGTGGATACTTGCTACGATCCGAGAGGAATACGATGTAACGGCCGTCAGCCGTCACGCAGGGTGCTTGATTTATCAGCCCGGCATTGACCGTCAACTGCTTAGTGTTCGACCCGTCCGACTCCATCATCCAAAGGTTTGTTTCTCCCCGACCACCGCGCATGTCGTACACCACTTTTCCATCAGGACCCACGCCTCTCGCGCGGAGCTACCCCCAGAGGTGATTGGCTTGAAGTTTCCTACATCTGCGACAGGCGCGACCCAAGAGTCGAATGAAGATTTCTCCTGAACCGTCGCCAAAACATGGGAGTCAGCCGTGAGACTAACTCCGTCATAGTCATTCGTGTCCGTAGTTATCGGTCGGAGTTCCCCTTTGCCATTGAAACGTAGTCGATCTCGCGTCTCCCTGTTCTTCTAGTATTCACTATCAGACCGCGCCCATCTGGGAGCCATGCCAAGTCCCAAGGTCCTGTCCAATGTTGTTTGTCGGTGAGTGGACGTTCCAATCCACCTCGAATTGGAACTTCGATCAAATTCGAGCAGAAACCGTCAGATTCGGCATGTAAGGCAACCGTCGCGATAGTTCTGCCGTTCGGAGACCAAGCGGGGCTGTTAAAAGGCTACAAAAGCTGGACACGACTTAAGTAGTTCGCGGTATGAACGAGACGGATGCATTCTCCTTCGCGAGTTTGTCGATCCATTCAATGCCTTCCTCAATGGACATAATTTCCACTCCGATATGTTGCTCCTCCACACAGATCCACCGGACAATTCCGTGTCCGCACAACCTTTGCCGGTCGAGTTCGAACGAGAATTGAAACTCAATCCCGGTGTCGTCTGGAATCGTGACTTCAGAGCGCAAGCAGAATCCTCCACGTCCAAATGCAATTTGGTGATTGTCTCGCGCAGATTGCAGGCTGCCGAATGTGGATCTGATCTCATGACATCCTGAACGTACGTCTATGGCAGGAGTAGTCCAGACTTGCTTTCGGTCGTTGAGTGCGGCTTGCACCGCAGCGATCAAAACTTTGCGGGAAACAGGCTTCGAGAGTTGAGCTTCGATGCCGAGATCGTATGCGTCCCGTGCCGACACATCTGAGAATCCGGTCAGGGCTATCGCTGTCGGAGTGTAGGAACCGCTGGCTTTGAGGTGTCTGACGAGGTCGACTCCATCCATGCAAGGCATACGGATGTCGGTGATGATCGCGTCTGCCTTCTCGTTCTCCAGCAGTTGAAGCGCAGCCACTCCGTTCTCGGCGATCAATACGCGGCAGCCTTCGCGTTCGAACCAATCCTTGGCAATTTCGCAATAATAAGGTTCGTCATCGACCACCAGCAGAGTTGCGTCTTTAAGTTGCACCGGAACGTTCCTCCTGAAGATGCGGAAGAATCAAAGAAAAACATGTATGCCCATCCCGTTCTTCGTAGCGCAGCTCGCCGCCGTGCTCCTGAGCAATAGTGCGAGAAATACTCAGGCCGAGGCCGGTTCCCTGCCCTACCGGCTTCGTTGTGAAAAAAGGCTCCATAATGCGCTCGACGAGTTCAAGTGGTATGCCTTGGCCGCTGTCGATCACTGACATACTGAGATTTTGATCGTGCAGACCGACCGTGATCGCAATCCATTTATCGCCATCGACCTCGCATATGGCGTCGAACGCATTCTGCAGCAGGTTCAGGAGGACTTGAACAACCTGGACTTCACGGCATCGAATACGCAACGTAGTGTCAACTTCCGGAGCGATCAGTTTTATCGAACGGATTCGGAATCGCTCGTGGCACAACTCGAGAGCTCGTTCAATCATTGGTGCCACGTACGCGAGAGAAAACGGATCCCCCGAGCCTTCACGCGCGATATACCGCAGGCTTTTGACGATCGACGCAATTCGCTCCGTCGTCTCGAGGATGCGAGAGCTGAGCTTGCCGACGGTCGGCGCCGATAGTGTGCCCTCTGCGGTCAGTTCGGCCAAGTCGCTGGCGTAAGCGTGGATGATACCCAAGGGGTTATTGATCTCATGGGCGATGCCGCCCGCCATCACCCCCAAAGCTGACAGACGCGCGGAAGAAACCACCTGTATCCGACTTGCCTCGAGTTGGGCTTCCATCGCAACGCGTGTGCTCACGTCGCGAATCGCGGTGAGTACTAGCATTCCGTCTTCTGTCTTGAGCGGACTGAGACTGATATCGACCGGGAAGTCAGTTCCGTCCTGACGGTGGCCATAGAGCTGAATCCCTGCTCCCATCTCGCGGACCCGACTCTCCGCCATGAACACGCTACGGTGACTCGCGTGGCTGTCGCGGAAACGAGGCGGAACTAGCATCTCGACACCTTGTCCCAGCATTTGTTTTCTTGCATAGCCAAATAGACTCTCGGTGCGGGCGTTGACCAGGATGATCCGGCCGTCTACATTGACTACGACCATGGCGTCCGGAGCCGCCTCCAGCAAATTTCGGAAGAGGGTCTGGATGTTGAAGTGAATTGTGGTTTCTGAGATCACCGCTCGCAACACCCCTCTAGTTCGGCAAAGCGAGCCCGGGACGGTTCAAGGCGAGCATTATAGGACAAGTCCGGGAATAGCGCGATGTGCCTAGTCGGCCAAGCTTACTACTTGCCGTGTCAGGTGACTGAGCCCTTTATCCGTTGACATCCCCCGGTTTTGCTCATAACATCTTGTCTCTTCCCCGGTTGAATTGCCCGCGCGGGACTGTGGCGCGCGACGAATGATCAACCAGACAATTTCGCATTACAAGATCATCGAAAAAATCGGCGACGGTGGGATGGGAGTCGTATACAAGGCGCTGGACACGCGCCTGCAAAGACCCGTCGCGCTCAAGTTTCTTCCACCCGATCTGTGCCTCGACGCCCAGGCGCTGGCGCGGTTTCAACGAGAAGCCCGCGCTGCTTCCGCGCTGAATCATCCCAACATCTGCACGATCTACGACATCGGAGCGGAAGACGGCCAGGCGTTCATCGCAATGGAGTTTCTCGAAGGCGCGACACTCAAGAATGTTTGTCGCGGGCCGCGAATCGACAACGAAAGATTACTTACTCTTGCGCTTGAAATCGCTGATGCCCTGGATGCGGCACATTCGGAGGGAATCGTTCATCGCGATATAAAACCGGCCAACATCTTCATCACGAAGAGAAGTCATGCGAAGGTCCTGGACTTTGGCCTCGCCAAGCTGGTCCCGATAAGCAATAAAGAGCACACTGGCGTGACCGTCGAGTCCTCGGAGGCCCCCTCTTACCTGACCAACCCGGGCTCAACCGTGGGCACTGTTGCGTACATGTCGCCCGAGCAAGCCACGGGAAAGGAACTGGACGCGCGCACCGATCTTTTCTCATTCGGAGCGGTCCTCTACGAAATGGCGACTGGCACAGGGCCATTCCGCGGAGACACTTCTGCGATCATCTTCGATGGAATCCTGAACCGTCCTCCACTACGACCCTTGCGGCTGAATCCGGACCTTCCGCCCAGTTTGGAAGAGATCATCGGGAAAGCACTCGAAAAGGATCGCGACCTGCGTTATCAGACTGCGGCCGAGTTGCGGGCAGATCTGAAACGATTGAAGCGGGAGACAGATTCAAGCCACAGCGGGGCAAAAAGCTCGGGGTTCGCCGGAGATGCGGCGCCTCCTCCGCCCACACCGACCGCATTCGAGCAGAGTGATAGCTCTGTTATTACCGTAATGAAGCAGCACAAACTGGCCACCGTCGGAATCGGCGTCGCCACACTCCTGGTTCTGGCGATTGGCGCATTTGGTATTTACTCGCTGCTGCATTCGCGAGGCGCCACGCATTACCAGTCGTTCAGTATCACGCAAGTGACGACTTCCGGAAAGGCAGCACTGACGGCCATATCGCCGGATGCGCGGTACATCCTGTCGGTGATTAACGACAAAGGACTCCAGAGTCTCTGGCTTCGCAACATTCCCACGGGGAGCGATACGCAGGTAATCCCGCCGGCGCCCTCATCCTACAAATCACTCGCGTTCTCTCCGGATGGTAACTACCTGTACTTCATCAAGGCCGTGGACGCTACGAACACAAATTTTGATCTCTCTCGCGCACCGGTACTAGGAGGTACGCCGCAAACCATCGTTCGCGGGATCGACAGCGATATCACTTTTGCACCTGACGGACGGCGGCTTGCGTTTGCTCGTGCCAATTCTCCAGAGATGGGTAAGTACAGCCTGATTTCCGTCAGCCTCGACGGAAGTGATGAACAGACACTATGGACCGCCGCGCCTGTGGCGGACATGCCGACGGCAGTCTCTTGGATGCCCGACGGGAAGGAAATAGGTCTTCGACTCTTCAAACCTGACAAGGCTTTGGGCGGCATAGGAATGTTGACCATTGGCGGAACGAAGATTCGCCGCTTTGCCACTTTCGATGATGTTGTACCCTCTGATTTCAAATGGCTACCCGATGGCGATGAACTGCTGGCACTTTATTCACAAAAAGGTCCTGATTACTTTCAACGTGCGCAGATAGGGGTGATATCGGACGGAGGGGGCCATCTGAGCCCGATTACGCGTGACACGAACAGTTACGCAACGTTGACCGTTTCCGGGGATGGGAAGACTATCGCGACGGTTCAGACCAAGGCGTCGCAAAATCTGTATGTCACTCACGTGACGGATAACCAGGGCTCTGAACCAATTCCGGTGCTTCCTCAAGGACAGGTGGTGAGTTGGTTCGACTGGACCGCAGAGGGAAACCTGCTGTTTTCCGATTTTACACGTGTGCTTCGAACAGCGGTCGGACAGGGGGCCCCCACACGCATTTTAGGCGATCCCGCTGCGGCATTGGTCGAAGTCGCGGGATGCAGCACGCATTATCTGGTATTCAGTTGGGCCTTTCATGGCGGCACGAACTCCACGAATATCTGGCGCTCCAATCTGGACGGATCCAATCCGGTAAAGCTAACCGATGGCAAGAATGACCGGAATCCGGTGTGCTCGTCGGACGAGAAGTGGGTTTACTACTGGAATATGGAACAACAGCAGCTTTGGCGCACTTCGCTTGCCGGAAATGGCGTACCCGCGTTGCAGCCGGGAAGCGTTGTTCCTCGCACCCTACCCGCCGGAACAGGTCTGGCCGTCTCACCCGACGGCAAGACTCTGGCGTACGTGCTTGCAACTGTGCCCACGCCAGAAGATCCGTATCCTCAATACAAGATTGCCTTGGTTGACTCGGCCGGCGCCAACGCGCCGCGAACGATGGATGCGGACGAGAGAATTTCCAGCGGTGGTGTGAGCTTTACTCCTGACGGAAAGGCCATCACCTATCCGATACGTGAAAGTGGCGTCGACAATCTGTGGACCCAGCCGCTGCAAGGACTGACCGGCCGACAGGTGACTTCTTTTGCATCAGAACAGATCCTCGGTTTTCACTGGTCCCCCGATGGCAGAAGCATTGGACTTCTTCGAGGTCACATTGATTCTGATGTTGTCTTGATTCGCGAGTCGGCGCAATAGGCGCGGTAGAGCAGGAATAAGTCGTAAATTTGCTTTCGTTCTTGTTGTTGAAAGTGCGCCGTAGAGGTTGGTAGGTATTATCTTTCCCGGGTTCTGCTGTTGGGTTCGTTCAGGTCCCGCTTTCCCAGGCCCCAAAATTCTTTTGTTGTGGATGCCAATAACTTAGAGGCTGCGAGCCGGAAGTCCTGCCCGCTTGCAGGCGGATCATCCGGAAGATGGTTGCCTGCCGCGCAGTCCCAGGAGTCATTCCATGCTGGAGGTTAATATGCGGTTTTCTGCTCGGCCGGTGATACCAAGTCGAACGTTGCTGACCGGGGCACTAGCTCTGTTGCTGGGGTTCCCTAGCTTCTCTAGCAGGCTCTTTGCGCGGGACTCGAAGGCTCCAGATTCCGACAAGGAAACCATCAAGGAACTTCTGCGTCGCGTCGAGCAACTCGAAGCTCGTGTGTCTCAACTGGAAGCGCTGCAGAAACCCGCGACGGCCGTGCCCACTCCTGTCCCCGCCTCTCCGCCCGCTGCCGCATCTGAGCCGGTACCGGAGCAGCAATCTGAGCGCATGATAGAGCCGCAGCGAATGGATACGCGCACCCTGATGCAAATCCGCGGTTTCGGAGATATCACTTTTCACGGCAGCAACGCACCGGGCACACACACTGCGTTCAGCCTGGGTCAGCTCAATCTATTCGTCTCCTCAGACATCTCCGAGAAATTCCGACTCTTGAGCGAAATCGTATTTGAGGCGGATCAAAAAAATAGTGTTGGCGTGGATGTTGAACGTCTTTTGCTGCAGTACTCGCACAATGACTACTTCAATTTTGCTGTTGGCCGCTATCACACGGATATAGGCTTCTACAACACGGCCTATCATCACAGTGCGTGGCTGCAGACCGCGGTGGGACGGCCATTTCTGTTTCAGTTTGAGGATGGTGGCGGAATCTTGCCAATCCACAACGTGGGCGTGTCGGTAAATGGCATGATCCCGTCTGGACGGCTGGGGCTGCACTATGTGGCAGAGGTCGGTAACGGCCGCGCCTCGAGCTCTCCTTCGGCCGAGGCGGTGCAGAACGTTGTTGACGAGAACAACGGAAAGGCGGTCAATTTTGCATTGTTTGCTCGTCCGAATGCTGTCCGAGGATTGCAAGTCGGTCTTTCCGCATACCATGACGGTCTGCAACCTGTGGGAGCGCCCCGAATTGGAGAAACAATCTTGGCCGCACACGCTGTACTCCAGCGCCCGAACTTTGAATGGCTCAATGAAGCGCTGGTGATCCGCCACGCCGTCGAGGGGGGACACGTCTTCGATACGCCCGGGTTCTATTCGCAAATCTCAAAGGCCTTCGGGCCCTATCGACCTTATTTCCGGTATCAGTACGTAAATGCGTCTCCCCAAGAGCCGGTGTTTCCGCTCGTCGGACTGCAACAGGGGCCATCGGTGGGACTGCGATTCGATGCTTCCGAGGCAGTTGCCTTGAAATTACAATATGATCATTCCGGTTTCCGGCAGCAGTCATCGGTGAATGGATTGGAGCTTCAGTTTGCGTTCACTTTCTAGGAGTACGGCGATGCGACGCCTCTCGATTGTGTTGATGTCGGGCGTCCTGCCGGTGTTGGCGGCGTTGTTGACCCTAGGCCCGCCTAGTGTGAGCGGAGCTGGTGCCGAGCAGTCCCTGGCGATCATAGTCAACCCCGCCAATCCTGTGGAGAACTGCTCGTTTGAGGACCTGCGCAAAATATTTATGGGCGAAAAGAGCCACTGGCCAAATGGCCGTCGAATCGCGTTGGTCATGCTTGATCCCGCCCAGCCGGAGAGGAAGCTCGTCCTGCGCGAGATCTATAACATGTCGGAGAAGGATTTGAACAATCACTTCATACAGGGCGTTTTTGCCGGCGGTGTTCTGACGCCCCCCAAAACGCTCGGCAGCTCAGCCGAAGTCCGAAAGTTCGTGTTCAATGTCCCAGGGGCAATCGGGTATGTGAGGGGAACCGACGTTGATCCTTCCGTGAAGATTCTCCGCATTGACGGCCGCCTTCCAGACGACAAGGATTATCGCCTGCGGCTGCAATCGCGTTCTGGCAAACCGTAATCCGTGAGCGGCTGTTGCATTCTAGCGGAGAGGATCAATCGAGAAATCCACCGTACAAAATGACGTTCGGATGTTAGGCCAATGGCCAGCATGACTCAGCTTCAAGGAAGGCCGTCCCCTTTTCGCCCGCGCCGTGCGAAAGGGTAAACTTACAGCATTTTAAGGTTGCATCGCGGGAGTCGCCATGGAACTCAATGAGAAAGGGCGCCTTCAGGCGCTACGCAGGTACAAGATTCTCGACACCGATCCGGAAAAAGCCTTCGACGACCTCACCATTCTGGCCTCGCACATCTGCGAAACCCCGGTTGCGCTGATATCCCTCATTGACTCGGACCGGCAGTGGTTCAAGTCGAAAGTGGGCGTGAATGTGAGCGAAACACCGCGCGAGGTTTCATTCTGCGCCAGGGCAATTCAGCAATCAGAACTCTTTGTCGTGCCCGATGCCAGCAAGGATCCGAGGTTCAGTTCGAACCCCTTCGTCGTGTCCGATCCCAAGATTCGCTTCTACGCTGGCGCGCCTTTCACCAGCTCCGACGGCCACCCGCTGGGTACATTGTGCGTCGTAGATGTGGTCCCGCGCCAGCTCACCGACAATCAAGAGGATGCGCTGATCGCGCTGAGCCACCAAGTGCGGGCGCAGTTCGAGTTGAGGAAAAATTTGATCGAATTGCGAGACGCCCTCCATGAGCGCGACCGAGCCGAAGCCGAGCGTGACCGCACCATAGTCGAATTGCGCCATACCCTTGATCACGTGCATCGCCTGAGTGGACTGCTGCCCGCATGCTCGGCCTGTAAGTTAGATGTGACGATCTCCGCCGATCCCAACGCGATTAGTGGGGTAGTGGATGGAGTCATGCAGATTGCCCGCGAGATGAAGTGTGCGGAAGGCAGTGAATTTCAGGTTGAGTTGGCCCTACGCGAGGCACTTGCCAATGCTATCGTTCACGGTTGCAACAACGACCGCAGCAAAAAGGTGGAATGCTGCGTGGCCTGTAGCGAATCTTCGGACATAATGATCGTGGTCCGCGATCCCGGTGATGGATTCGGCCTCGCGGCTGTCCCCAATCCACTTGCTCCTGAGAATCTCCAATCCACTCATGGCCGTGGAATTTATCTGATTAATCAACTGATGGACGAGGTTTCGTTCGAACGCAACGGAGCAGAAATTCGGATGCGCAAAGCTGCCGGAGCTTCGTCAACGACTTTGATGGCGACCGGGACGGAAGGTTGATTGCCATATCCAATTCCAGGTTTTGAGCGAAGTCAGATGGGGTGAGAATGCCGGTCTCCGGACGGGATGCTATACGTTCCCAAAGGGGCACGTCACCAAAACTAAGCGATTTTCGGGGTTTTTTCTGGGTGTAATGCTGCGGAAAACAAGGGAGCTAGTAGGGGTTAGGTGTTTGACTTCATTTTTGACACGGAAGAGGTCGATGGTTCGAATCCATTCGGGCCTACCATTGCATATCCAGCGGTTCGTGAGATAATGCCCGACAGTTCCGTTGCAGCCCCCACGCTTTTTCGAGGTGGGAGGTCCCCCCAGAAGGCAAACGGAGAGTTCCAGTATTAGGCTGTCCGCACGGCAAGTCGATCAACGAGCAGGCTTGTAAGAACAGACGATGTCTGGTAATCTCCCCGGCGCAGAATCCGGGGTATCCGGAGGTGCTGATCTATGGCTGCTATCCCTGCTGTCGTATCAATGAAAGCTCTCACCTTTTGCCCCATCGTAAGGAAGTGGTGGAAGCAAGGTGGGTACACGATTCAATTTTCCGGAAGCATTCCGAAGGGGGCGAAAGTTCGTCTTCTGATCGGGAACGACGAAGATTCCGTGGATATCACTCCGCATTATTTGCCATCGCATCTGAAGGTGGTATTGGACGTTCTGTTCGAGAACGATTACTGGTCGAAGACCGGCACCCGTTATGTTGATTGCCAGGTGGCTGCCTACTTTGACAACGAGATGATTCCTGGGAGTCTATCCAACAAACAGAAGCTTCCATGCCCGGTCGAACCGGTGGAAGTCGAGCACCTTGGGACTATCTCCGCTCTCACCGAACTTGGCGCTGTGGATCCACCGTTGAATTACGTTAAGGACGGTCCGAGATACGGACGCATGCTGACTGACGCAATCAACGGAAGATATTACTTCATTTATGGAGGGCTGCTTGAAATCGATCCCGGCAATCGCGGGTTTGACTGTACAAGCTTTGTCGGCAGCGCCCTCGGAAGACATGACGGGATGGCAGGCACTTCGGCGGACTTCGCTGATTCCATCGGGGCGAGGACGGAAGTCCTGAAGGATGTGCATCTCAAGGACATCAGGAAATTCATGGGTGATAATCCCGTCGGAGCCTACCTGATGTGGAACAACCATCACATCGTGACATTGATCAATGGCGTGGTGCGGGAGTTCAACATACCCACGGGCAAGCCCGGCTACCGCGAAACCGACATTGATCAGTGGCACACTTCCGACACCGGAACCAAGTACACATTGCGGGAACTGCCGGCGTCTTTCCTGGTGCTGGGCAACCCGTTTTTTAATTCCATGGTGCCTTAAGTCGTTGCGGAAATTCTGGAACGAGGTTTTCGGCATGCGGCCGCGTGCGACTTTGCAGGTTTCGGCGTATTTCGGCACGATCGCGCTGCTGCTGGCGCTGGTGCTTCCAGGGCCTGCCCAGGAGCAACCCAAGAAATCAGCCACGCCTTCGGCCACCGGCGGTACTCGATTGGCGCCCACTCAGCAGGGAGACAACGTGCGGTTCTACCTTCCCGATTCCTGGGTTGCAAGATTCTGGAAAGGCGAGCCTTCAGCGAAACCTTATGTGGCGCAGCTTCCACCCCATAAGCTCGATACCGAGGAGCAATTTGCGCCATGCCTTCCGCCACAACGGATCGCGACGGGCTACGTCGACGCAAACAACGTCGTTCATGAGAAGTTGACTGCTTGTGTCAATTTCTGCGATTCCCGTCCGCAGGGGAAACTGTTTTACAACCACCTTTGGGGACGTTTGACACGGGTCGATAAAGTCAATGTCCTTGTCAAGGAAGATGGAATGCTCGACGTGAAGATCGGATTGAAAGAACTCGGCGGGTCGGAAATTCGCAGCCGGCATCTTAACGTCAAAGGCCCCCGCGAGTCCCTGCCTGTAGGGGAGGCCGACGCGTGCACAGCCGAGTAAGTAAATGAAGATCCAGACGAACGTCGAAGTTGCCGTAATTGTGGGCTAAGCCAACCTTGACGCGAAAGAGGTCGGTGGCCCGAATCCGTTCGGGCCTATCATTCTCTTGTCCGCTGTTCATGCGGACTTCCCGATATTTGCTGTCGTGCGCGCTTCTTAGTGGCGCGCGACAACGATGATCATGAAGGTGCCGGGTTTGGCTGCCGGGCGAGTTCCTGGTTTCGCTTCTTCGAACTCCGCAGTGGGCAAATAGATCTTGTGCTTGTCCGCGTCAACGTCCATTGTTTTGGCGCCTACCGCAGTCGTCACTATTTGCTGGATTTCGAACTTGCCGGCCCCTGTCTCGCCAGCAACGTGAAGCTTGCCATCGCGGCAGCTCGCGAAGGTCTGATGACCGTCGAACCTCGTCGCGTCGACGCCGGCGCTGATCGGCAGGTCAGCGATTACCTTGCCATCGTCAGTGCTCATCACGATCAGCTTTTGCGGATTGCGACATCCGACAAAAAGCCGATGCTTCTCTGGGTCGATCGATAGGCCCACGGGTGCGCCGCCGGGAGCCACTGGCCAGTGCGCCAATACTTTTCTTGCTTTCAAGTCGACGACTGCAACCTGATTCTTGTCTTCCAAATTGATATAGACCTTGCCAGCGCCATCAGTGGCGAGGAACTCGGGTTTGCCGCCCAATGCAATATCAGGATCAAGGGATCCGGTTTTCGGATCGACATCGGGCTTTAGCGTCATCAGGACGCCATCGTCGCCTGAAACTACGAGCACAAGGCCGCTGGCTTTGTCGTAGATGATGCCGTCAGCATCAGCGTGCGCCTTCAGTGTTCCCAGGACAGCATTCGTTTTCAGATCGAAAATTACGACTGCGCCCGCTCCATCGCTGATGAATCCTCGTCCGGCCTCGGGAACCAGGGCGACACCGTGGTTGTGCTTCTGGCCGGGAATTTCGGCGAGAACCTTGCCGGAATCGGCGTCGATGACCATCGTGTGAGTACTTCTGGGAACGTAGAGCCGGTGATTGTTGGCGTCCAGGGTGATGTAGTCCATGCCGCCTTCGCCGCCGATATGAAAAGTCTTCTCGACCGTCCATGTGCCCTGCGCGGCAGCGGAGCTGTTAAGCGCTAAGGTGAACAATGCGATCAGAAAGCCAGCCAATACACTCCGAGAGTACATCGAGATCCTCCAGTAGGTCGCGCGAACTGTTCAGGATAACGGTAGTGGTTGAACCTGAAAACTACCTGAAGGGAAGAGTGGCCAGGCAGTTGATCTCAAGCTGAACGATTAGACAAGATTCCCATTTGTGATCCTGCGACGAAGAGAGCATCATTCCCTGTGCGATAACAATTGAGAAGGGGCCACCGAAAAATGGTTTCTGTTCTTGTGCGACTGCGTGATGCTTTGGCTCTCCTGCTGATGGTGACTGCGGCCTGTCTTTTCTCTGGCGCTTCCGAAGCTCCTAAGTTGGTTGAAAAGGATGGGCGCTGGGCGCTGCTGGTCGAGGGCCAACCCTATTTGATGCTTGGGGGACAGGTGCACAATTCGAGCGCCTGGCCTTCGGAGCTGCCGAGGGTCTGGAAGGCGCTCGCCGAATTGCACGCCAACACTGTCGAAGCTCCCGTCTACTGGGAGCAGATTGAGCCGCAGCCGAGCCAATTCAATTGGAGCAATGTCGATCTAGTGGTGAAGGGTGCGCGCGAGCACAATCTTCATGCGGTGCTGCTTTGGTTTGGGACGTGGAAGAACGGCAACATGCATTACGTCCCCCAATGGGTGAAGACCGATCCCAAGCGGTTTCCACGCGTGATCCGTGCCGACGGGGAACCGATTGATGTACTCTCGGCCAGCTCTCGATCCAATCTCGAGGCCGACAAAGCTGCATTTGTCGCCCTCATGCGACACCTTAAGGATCTCGATGGAACTGAGCACACGGTGCTGATGGTTCAAGTGGAAAACGAATCTGGCATCGTCGGTAGTGTTCGCGATTTCTCTCCGGACTCAAACAAGGAGTTTGCGGGACAGGTTCCGGCGGATATGCTTGCCGCAGCCCATAAGCAGCCTGGCACCTGGAGCGCAGTATTCGGTGGTGACGCTGACGAACTGTTTCAGCTTTATCACCAGGCGCACTATCTCAATGAAATCGCGGGGGCGGGAAAAGCCGAGTTCGATATTCCGCTCTATATGAACGTGTGGTTGAGCTATCCTCCGGCGGAATTGCCGGAGCGCCGGTTGGCGATTCCCGGTATTCAATATCCGAGCGGAGGGGCGGTACAGCGTTGGGTAGGCCTGTGGCGGACGCTTGCTCCATCCATCGGTGCGATTGCTCCGGATATTTATGGAGACGATGCAGGTTTCGTTGGTGACGTCCTCGCCGCTTATCACCGTCCGGACAATCCTCTGCTTGTGCCTGAGATCGGAAGGCCTGACGCTTTCGCGCGATACGACTTCCTGGCTATAGGCGAAGGTGCGATCGGAATTGCGCCCTTCGGCGTCGATCCGCGCGGCTGGAATATCCTCGGTGATGTACCGGCCGCCGGGCACGCCAGGAATTTCGCGCTACTGGCTCCGATGGCGAGAGAGCTCGCGAAACTGAACTTTGAAGGCAAACTGAAAACTTCGATGGAAGAAGTTGGTCGAGCGCAGCAAGAACTGGATTTCGGACCCTGGCAAGCGACCATCGCCTACGGATTTCCTCAACACGATGGCCGGCGTCCGCCGGGAACCAGTGACGCGCACGGTGTCGCCCTGGGCGCGCAACTCGGGCCAGATGAATTTCTGGTTACGGGAGTCGATGTGAGCGTTAGTTTTCACGTTCCGGGACGCCTACCCGGAATACGTATGCAGATCCTCTCCGCGGAAGAAGGTTCGTATCAAGACGGAGTCTGGAAGCCCGTTCGACTGTGGAACGGCGACGAAACGGATCGAGGCTTGCAGTTTCACGCCGACGATCTCGCAGTTGTGCGAATCAAGCTCGGGAAATTCTAGAGCGGATGGGCTGCGACCTCCACGTTAGAGATGTAAGAATCCGATTGTGTCGTTCGATACTCCATCGCTCCCCATGATGTAGAAACTATTCGGCGCGACGATGTATAACACCACATCATTGCTGCCGAAGACTGGGAGATTGACGGTTGCCGTTCCTCGGCCGGTGGTTGGGTCAACCGTATAGGTTCCAGTGATATCTCCAGTGATGTTTCCATTGCTCATCGTGATTGCGCCAGTGAAGTTTGGCGAGAGCGGAGCGGGTGTAAACCAGGTTCCGCCAGAATACGTTCCGTCGAGAGAGGAATTGCTGAACGGTCCAGCGGACTGAGCTTCGAAGAATCCAAAAGGAACGCTGCCTGAGTTCTCCAGAATGTAGCCATCATTCTGGTCGTCCAGATAGAGGACTCCGTTGTGCGTTTTTCCGCCTACCGTATAGGACATCGTAGCCCTCCCGCTGCTTTCCACCTGGTAGGTGGCAACAACCATCTGGTTGAGGCTTACGACACCTCCGCTCACGGCATCGACTTGCAGATTACAGGTTCCAGCAAGGCTGTTGAAGCCGGAAACCAAGCCAATTGACGTGTCAGAAGACACCGGTCCCGCATTCGCCCCCCACGCGCTGAATACTACGGGAGCATTCAAGTGGTTGTTGGCATAAAGACCGGGGTTCGCCTGAGTGCCAACGAACCCGGCCAGAAGAGGGCTGGAGGTGCCAGAATCTGTTTCAATAGCAAACGCCAGTGACGAGCTGACGATGTAGAAAGCGAACTGGAGCGTCTGGGTTCCGAAATTCAGAGTGACCGCCGAACGAGAGTACAGATCGGTGACGGTGGTACTGCCGGAAATTGACGTGCTGGAAGTGAGGGTGCCATTGTCGTTGCTGTCGCCAACTCCTGCGGTAATCGAGCCCGCGCAGTTGGAGCAACTGTCGTTGTCCGTGAACTCCCCGACCAGCCCCATTCGCCCGCCGCTGGGATCAGCGCCCACCACGGCGATGACGTAACTCCCGTTGAGATAGGCGCCGGGAGGAGCGAATTTGAATCTGCCCGAGCCGGAGATTCCGTTGGCATCGGTGGCTTCCGCGATCTGACCATTTACGCCGGGAACGGGTTTTGTCTGCGTGGCAAATGTGTAATGGGATGTTCCCATCGAAGTCGTCAAGCCGAGAGTGCCTTCGTTAGTAGTGGTGCTGTTAGCACATGAGCCCCCGGTGATGGGAATGGCCGTGTGAGTGCCTGCCAGATCCTTGAAGTCTTCTTCGCCGTTGACGTTGCCATTGGCGTCCACTCCAAACTGCCCCGCAATCGTCACAGGGCCGGCGGCATCAAAACCGGTAAAAAAGAAGTTGTAGCTGCCAAACAGCACACACGCCGACGAGCTGAACGAACCGATCGTTAGGGTTAGAGCATTGGACGGATTGGTTTTCGGCGTCGGGATTGTGGCAGTGATGTTGGCCGTCCCCGGAGTTGTGATAAGGCCTGCCCCGATCTGAATCGTGACTTCCGACGATGAAACGAACGTATACGTTCCCAGCCCACTGGTATTCCAAAAGAGAGAGCCACCGGGGACGAATCCCGAGCCTTTGACGTCAAGGGTAAAGGCAGGGCCGCCGGCAACCACATTCGACGGCGCAATTGATGTCAGGGTGGCCCCCGGAATGCCCTTGCCTCCACCGCCCCCACCCCCACCGTGACCGCCCATCATGCAACCCGAGGCGCCCAAGAGATAGAGACTTAGTCCAAAGCAGAGTAAGTAGTTATGGACGCGCTGGTTCATGATCCACCTCCCCCGATTCCAGGTGGGGTAATTTTGTTCAAGCCGGGAACGACAAACAAGCAACTTGGGGTAAAGTTACGGTAAACTGGCGCGACTCGGCGCCCCAGAACGACGCCTTTCCTTGGGGCGTCCGAGTGTCCCGCTCGGAGCAAGCGATGGAACCATCGCCGATTGAGAATGGGGCCGAGTCGGCCGTCCCCCGCGAGAATGTCTTCGCAGAGACCGAGGTTCGGAAGGAACTGGAGAAGATCCTCGCCAGCGAGTTGTTCCGCGAAGCCGAAGGCCTGAAACGCTTCTTGCGCTTCAGCGTCGAACACACTCTCCAGGGGGAAGGCGATCAACTAAAGGAATACAGGCTGGGGGTAGACGTATTCGACCGCGAGTCGTCGTTCGATCCTCGCCTCGACCCTGTAGTTAGAATGGCGGCCCGGCGATTGCGGGTGAAGCTGCACGAATACTACGAGGGCGACGGAGCGACCGACCCTATCCATATTGATGTCCCAAAGGGAGGATACGCGGCAGCGTTCAGCTCGGCCCCTCTGCACCCGCGACGCATTGCCGGTGAACACCCCAAGCAAAAGCATTCTGGGCTGGTTCTACCGACGGCTGTTTTACTTCTGGCAGTAGTGATCATCGCGATGTATTGGCTGCGACAGCGGAGGCCCGGCACCGCTGCATCCCAGGAATCCTCGATTGTTGTTCTTCCTTTCCTGAATCTGACCGTCAACCAGGATGACGAATACCTCAGTGATGGTCTGGCCGACGAACTCACGGGATCTTTGAGCCGCATTCCAGGACTGCGTGTCATCGCTCGCACGTCTGCGTTCAAGTTCAAAGGCAAAGCCGAGGACGTCCGGTCTATCGGAAGCCAGCTCAGTGTCACCTCTTTGCTGGAAGGGAGCCTGCAAAGAAGCGGACAACAAGTGCGTATTACGGTCCAGCTGATACGCACCAGCGACGGAGCACACCTGTGGGCAGAAACGTATGACCGAAATGCAAGCGACCCTTTCGGAGTTGAAGATGACATCACCGAGGCCATTACCCGCGTACTGCGTATCCGTGTGGCTAGCTTAGGACAGCCGGGAGTCGGGCGGCGTCCAGTGAACTCCGAAGCTCATGACCTCTACTTGCGTGGCCGTTATTGGTGGAACCGTCGCACGCCTCCGGCGGTATGGAAATCTGTCGCCTATTTCAACCAGGCCCTTGAGAAGGAGCCGCTGTACGCACAAGCCTACCTGGGGCTCGCAGAGGCGTATACCGTGTTAGGTTTCAATGACCAGGCGGCAGCAGACGAAGTCGTTCCCAAGGCCCGCGCATCTGCGGAGCAGGCTCTCCAACTGGATGAAACTTTGAGCGAGGCCCATGCCGCGCTGGCGGCCGCTGTCCTTTATCACGATTGGGCGCTTCCCCGCGCGGAACAGGAGTTCCGGCGAGCCCTCCAGCTCAACCCGAATTATGCGACCGCCCATCAATGGTATGGCCTCCTGTTGCTCTATGAGCGCAGGTTTGATGAGGCGTTAGGAGAGTTCACACAGGCGCAACGTTCGGATCCCTTGTCGTTGATGATCGTTTTGGACATCGGACAGGTCCACTATTATTCCGGACATCAGGACGCCGCCGCCCAGCTCGCGCAGAAGGCTCTGACGCAAGATCCGGACTTCGCCATGGGGCACGATCTATTGGGAATGGCATACGAACGACAGAAGCGCTTCCCTGAGGCGATCGCTGAGTTCCAGAAGTATCTCGACCTTTCCGGCCGCGACCCGGATGCCCTGATGCGGCTAGCCCTGACTTATGCAGACTCGGGAGAACGGCGTCGGGCTCAGGACTTAGCCAAAGAAATGGAGAGCGCCCCTAAGAACTCCTACACATCGGCCTACAACATCGCGGTGGTTCACGCCGCGCTCGGCGATAAAGACATTGCGTTCGACTGGCTTCGCCGGGCGTTGGACCAGCATTCGAGTTCGTGTCTGCTGCTTGCGGTTGATCCCGTGTTCGATGGCTTGCGCTCCGACCCGCGCTTCCAGCAGGGAATGCGCAAGGTTGGCCTGGCCACACAGTAGTCGCTCACTCCAGCGTCCACTGATGCATTCAGCTCTGTCTCCACGACTAAATGTGTTCTGAGTGACGCAGTGTCTACCGCAACACACACCTCTGGCAGGGTGTCAGTTCGAAAAATGTGGCCTCAGACTGAGAGATCACTTTGGTTCGTGCGTTGCTTATCAGTTTTCAGGACGGGAGTCAGGGTTTATATTTCACTGTCCCAGCCGCGAGGAGCTATGAAGCGGGCATCGGTCGTCAGAGTGCGTGCGGCAATAGCCGCTGCTTTGAGTGCTGCTGTTCTTTTTGGAGTAACAGTCATCTGGCGCAGTTCGCAGGCGATTCGAAGCGCCACTGAGCAGGTTCGCGCAGAACACGAATTCGCCATTACGGTCCAGCCCTATGCTCCGGCGGCCAACCTTGGCTTCGAGGTCGTCAGCTCTCCCCAGGTATTTCTGCAGGAGGCCCGCTTTCAGGATCATCTTTACATCGCCGGTCCCGCGGGGTTGCTGGAGTACGAACCTGACGGCGTCTTGCTGCGACAGTATTCCGTTGGCAGCGATCTGCCGGGTTCCCCAATTGTCGCGCTTGCCCAAGCTGTTCTTCCGGACTCGCGCGAACCGGAACTGTTGGTTGCTACTGCAAGTGAGGGAATTCTTGCGTTCAACGGACGGGCGTTCCGTCAGATATTGCCCGCGAGTGGCGAGGCTCGCGGCATCAATGCCATTCTGCCAGTCCCTTCCGGGCATCTTCTGATCGGAACCAAGAAACGTGGCGTCCTGATCTATGACGGAAAGAAGATCAGCATCCTGCATCCCGCACTGGATGGGATGCATGTAACGGTGCTCGCGGGCGATGAGTCGGATTTGTGGGTCGGAACTCTTAATCGCGGCGTCATCCACTTTCATGGAGGACAAGCTGAGACCTTCACCGAAGATCAAGGACTGCCCGACTCAGATGTGCAATCGCTAGCGGTCGCCGGCGAGAAGACTTACGTGGGTACGGTTTCCGGTGTCGCTGTATTCGATGACAGCCGCCTCTCGCATGTGCTTGCTCCGGGTGTTTTTGCTACTGCTCTGTTTTCGACGTCCACCGATCTTTATGTCGGATCCGAAGATGAAGGCGTGTTGGTGATTCCACTCGCAGGACGGCGTCCAAATCCCAGTCTGGGTCAGGGAAGCGAACTGGCGGAAGTCCGCCAACTGTTTAACTCGGGCGGAGCCGTGTTTGCGGTTGCGCGCAACGGTCTCTATCGCATGAAACCTCATGGTTTTGGTTGGGAGCGAGTTCTCGCATCCGGGAGGTCCGTATTGAGTGACCGGAACATCTCAGCGCTGGCAACCGATTCGAGCGGGCAACTTTGGATCGGCTATTTCGACCGAGGGCTTGATCTGCTCGCACCCGACGAACACCGGGTTCGACATGTGGAAGACGAGCACGTCTTCTGCATAAATCGCGTCCTGCCGGACGCGAAGACGGGCGCGATCAATGTGGCGACCGCAAATGGACTGGTGCGCTTCAACGGTTCGGGTGGTGAACAGCAGATTCTCACGCGCACTGACGGCCTGATCGCCGATCATGTTACTGACGTCGCCACCTACCGTGGTGGCCTCGCGCTCGCCACTCCTGCGGGTCTCACATTCCTTGATGCCAGTGGCGCTCACAGCATGTACGCCTTCCACGGCCTGGTGAACAATCACGTCTACGCACTCGGCGTCTCTGGCGACGAGATGATGGCCGGAACCTTGGGGGGACTGTCGCGTCTCGACCAGGGCGATGTAAAGGTGAACTACACGACCTCCTCGTCCAACCTGAAACACAACTGGATTACTTCCGTCGTTCCAGTCGGATCCGAATGGATGGTCGGCACCTATGGCGCGGGTGTGCTTGGGCTGGATTCTTCTGGGAAGTTTCATTCCTTCGAAACCGCGTCGGGTCCGCTGGAGATTAATCCCAATGCCATGCTGGTCACGCAGGACTACGTGCTGGCCGGGAGTCTGGGAAAGGGCTTGTATCTTTACGACCGGCAATCCGGCCGCTGGTCCGTGATCCGCAACGGCTTGCCATCGCTCAACGTCACCGCATTCGCCGCCTCCAACGGCTACATCTTTATAGGCACGGACAATGGCCTGGTCCGCATACCAGAGCAGAAGCTGCACTCATGAAGAACCTTTTGCTAATCCTAGTACTTGCGCTACTCGGCCCCTCGCTCCTGTTCGCCGATGCAGGAGTGCTAATCCCGCGCGACAAGCAACAGCCGAATCCGGCGATCCTCTCGCTCGAGGAGATGGAAATCACCATACGCATCGACAATGGTGACGCGCGGGTTTTCGTGCGGCAAGTGTTCGCGAATCATACCGGTCGCATCGAGGAAGGAAACTATATTTTTGCGCTTCCCAGTCATGCGACGATTTCTGATTTTGCGACCTGGGACGGTCCGGTTCGCCTTCCCGCGGTCATTCTGGAACGCAAACGCGCCGAAGAGATCTACAACCAGCTGAAGCAGCAGGCAATCGACCCCGGCCTGCTGCAGATGGGAGAGCGCGGCAGCGAAGAAGCCAAGCGCACCTCGGTTTTCAGCGCGCGCATTGTGCCGATCCCCGCCTTCGGGACCAAGCGGCTCGAGATCGAGTATCACGAGTCGATCCCCGTCGAGAATTTGAAATCATATTTTGCGATACCACTGCGTCCGGATGCGTACTCGGCCCAGGCTGCCGCGCATCTGCGCATCAACTTCGAACTACACTCGGCGCATCCCATTCGTAATTTCGAGGCACCCGCGAAGACGTTCCCGCTGCAGTTGGATCAGAACACGCCTCATCTTGTGCAGGGGCACTTCGAAGGGCGGAACATCAATCTGGGTGAAGATCTTGTCGCCACCTACGATGTTGATCCGGCCGCGGCTGACACGCTGCAACTCCTGACCTACAGGAACCCGGTCAGCGGCCCGCCATCGCCGACGGAGACGGCCCCGGTGCGCAGCACCGACGAGCCCGGGTTCTTCGAAGTGGAAGCGTTGCTCGGCTTCGGCGCGAACCCGCCCGCTGCGGACGGTTCAGCGACACGCACGCCCAAGACGGTCATTGCGTTGTTCGACACATCGCTCTCCATGCAGTGGGAGAAGCTGGAGCGCAGTTATCAGGCTCTTGAAACTCTCGTACGCACACTGCGTCCAACCGATCACTTCGGTCTGGTGCTGTTCAACAGCGAAACGCATGTAGTGCCAGTGGCCTCGGCGGAGCAAGCCAATATCCAACACGCGATCGACGCCGTTCGCACCACCCGCCTGCGTGGTGGCACTGATCTGCAGGCTGCGCTGAAGGCTGGACTGGAACAGTCCGCGTCGCCCGGGGCCAGCAACACTTACTTGGTCATTCTCAGCGACGGCGGGGCGACGCGCGGCCCCATTCTGAATGGCAAACTCGCCGCGTGGTATGCATCTGCATGGAAGCAACTTCCTGATACGCAGCGGCCCCGCACTTACATTCTCGCAGTCGGCGACGATGCCAATCTGCCTTTGTTCCGCCTGCTCGCGCAGCAGGACGGATTGCTCGAACACGTGCTGTCGACCGAGCCAATGGAGTTCAAGCTGAATTCCTTCCTGTCGAAGATCGGCCGGAGCCCGGTTGGGCAACTGGAGCTCTCGATCAGTCCAGGCGATGCGGTTCATACTGTTTATCCGCTCCAAGCGGCCACGTTTTCCGGAGCGCTCGCCTCGTGGGTGGGGCAGTATGACAAGCCGCAGGAAAACGTCGGATTCACCGTTCATGGCGTGCGCGATGGAGCTCCCCTGCAGATCGAGGGGAAGAGCAGCCTGCCGAAAGAATCATTTGATCATCCACAGTTGCCGCGGCTCTGGGCCCGCGCCCGCGTCGACGCGCTGCTCGATAAGATCGAACGCGATGGCGAGGATCAAGCGACCATCGACGAGATCATCCGTCTGGCACGCAAATACAAGTTTGTTACGCCTTACACATCCTTCTTGGCTGTTCCGCGGGCGCTGCTGCGGCCTCGCGTCATCCGGCCGGGTGACCCTGTCCTCCGCGTCAAGACTGACGAATCGATCGTCTCCGTCATTGCGGTTTTTCCCTTCGGGCTGGTGCAGCCGCTTCGTCACCTTTCTTCCGAGGATGTGTGGCAGACGCGGTTTCTCGCTCCGACGGACATGCAGGATGGAACTTACACGGTTCGGCTGATCCTTCGCGATCAGGCTAGTCACACCTATCGCGAGTCGAAGACATTCGTCATTGCGAGCAAGCCGCCGGTAGTCCAGGTGAAACTCGACCGCGAGCGCTTTCAGCGTGGTCAGAGCATCGTCATGAAAGTCAGCGCCTCAAGCAGCACCCGGACGCTGGTTGCGCGCATGGATGGCGCGGCGCCCGTTCCTCTCCGCTGGGACGCCAGGTCTGGAGCCAATACGGGCTCGCTGACGATTCCGGAGCAGATGATTCCCGGAACTTACAAACTGACGGTCACGGCGGAAGACATCGCCCACAACATTGGAACGCAGGAGGTGCAGATTGAAGTACTTCCTTGATTCATCGACCAGCCGCGCTCGGCTGCTGTTGCTCGGGGTCCTCGTCGTCTCAGTGGGTGTGACTCTTACCGCGATGGCTGAGTTGCCCTCTTGGATTCGCAACCTTGAAGCGAACACAGCGATTGAAGCAGCTTTCTTCCGCATGATGTCGCTGCCGAACGGGGCGGTCGCGTTCCGGCGGCCTCCGAGCGAGACTCGCCCAGCCCTTGGTGAACTGATCAAAGGACAGCCGCACAACGCGGAGCTTTATTCTCTGCGAGCACTCGAAGACCAGCAGCAACTTGATTTCACAGCGGCAGAGTCCGACTGGAAGGCCTACGTCGAGAATTCTTCCGACAAGATCGGTGCTCAACTGGCGCTTGCGGATTTCTATCACCATCGCCTGCGCCCTGCTGATGAGATCAAAATACTTTCCTTCGTGGCGACGGCGCCGCCCATCCCGCAGGAGAAGCTGACTCCTCCGTTTCAGCAGCGTAGCTGGCGGACCTTCGAACGAATCTTCGCCTTGATTCAGGACCAGGGGCTTACGAAAGACGTTTCGGTCGCTCAATATCGCGCGTGGATTTTGCGCTATCCCAGGGAACAGTCGATGTACGCTCGCTTCCTGGAATTCCTGGTCGTGCGGAAGGAATACGCTGTCGCCGGGCAACTGATCAGCGACTATCGCAAGCAATTTCCCGAGGATCAGATCTTCCCCGTGAAGGCGAAGGCGATCGTGGAATATCACCAGGGATCGGTCCGTGAAGGATTGGCCGTCTACGAGCAGAGTTTCCAGCCGCTCTGGGATCCGCAACTGGTGAAGAGCTATTTCGATCTCCTGCGCGAGACGCAGAATCTGCGCAAGTTTCGCGATGACGCGCATGCCGCACTGGTGGCCAATCCGCAGGACCTGAACGCCACGGCGCGTATCTTCTATTACTACCAGCAGCAGGGGAAGAATGACGCGGCGCAACAGGCGATCGCCGAGTTTCGCTCGCACAAGGAATCCGTAAAGGCGGTGTGGAGTTCGCAGGAACTCTACATTTGTGCGCGCCTGTTGGAGGACATTCATTCGTATCCGGAGTCGGCCCGCTATTACTTCGCCCTTTACAACAGCAAGGAATTACCCAACGCACAGGAGACGGCGATCGCCGGCCTTACTGGCCTTCTCCTGACCGCGCCCGAGACTCCAATCCGACTCGGCTCCGGTGAACTGTCGATGTACCGCGATATCGCGACGCTCGACCAGGGGCCAGGGTATCTCAACGGAATTCTCTCGCTAATCCTGAACACGACGCAGCCAGCCAATCAGTATGCGGACGAAGAGCAACGCGCGATACCTTATTTCCATCGATCACGAGCCGCCGAACTGTTGGCATTACTCGATGCCAAGTTCCCAAATGCCATGCGGCGTCCCGAATTGCACGCCCAGTTGCTCGAATTCTATGCCAACTCGGGGGAAAGCGACGCCGTCATTCAGGGCGGAGGGGACTTTCTGGCGGCCTTTCCCAGGGCCCTGCAACGCACCACTGTCGCTCTGCTCATGGCGGATGCTTACGCACGCAAGGCCGATACGAAAGACGAATTTGCCATCTACGATTCCGTGTTACAGGAATTGGCTGCAAGCGCGCAGAACGTGCCGCTCGGTACGCCCGGCGATTCCTACGGCTCCGGTTCTTACGCTCCGGCCTCGGCATATCAGAATGAGCACACCGGGGAGTTGGAAGGAGACGAAGGCGAAGAAGGTGAATCGGGTGAAACTCCACGAGGAAGCGCTGCCCCCCAAAGCAGTGTCAGCCAGTCGTTCCAGCTAGGCACGAGTACCACGCCCGAACGACAGAGCGGCGCGCGGTCCCCAGAGTATGCGCGAGTTCTGGAGCGCTATCTAGCGCGGCTGGTCGAGATGAAGCAGATCCCTGCGGCTCTCGGCGTATTGCGCCACGAGATCGATCGTAACCCCGACGACCCTGGGCTTTATGAACGGCTCGCTACGTTTCTTGATCAGAATCGGCTCGGCTCGCAGCAGGAAGAAATCTATCGCCTGGCCATGGCGAGGTTTCCCGACAAGTCCTGGTACGACAAGCTCGCCCGGTTCTACCTGCGTCACAAAAGAGACAGCGAGTTCGAGCAACTGATGCGCGATGCCATCGCCAGCTTCAAGGGCAGCGAACTCGAACAACACTTCAACGATGTTTTGGGTGGCGGACCGGTGATGTTTCTGCGCCTGAACCTTTATGCGCACCAGCGGTTCCCGCACAATCCGGTGTTCGTTCGCAATCTTCTGAATGCGTATCAATCAGCTAAAACCTACGATCAGGCGGCTTGGGAAGCGCTGCTGCGGCAGCATTGCTTCGAAGATGCGATGCTCCGGAATCAGTTTTTCGAATTCCTGTCCAGAAGCGGCAAGCTGGAAGCAGAGCTGAGCGCGATTCGAGAGGCGGCTCCCAACACCGCGAGTTGGGAGAAGAATCCTGCCGCGGCTCACTTTCTGGCTTACGCAAGTTTGTGGCGCTCGCATTTCGAAGACAGCGCTCCAGTGCTGAAGTCGCTGGCTGCACAGTATCCAGCTGAGCCCGAGATCGCGGGCGTCGCGTCGTCGGTATATCGCTCATTGGCGTATTTCGAACCCGCCGACACTGCGGTTGCCGTCAGGATTCAGGACGGTTTGTTGCAGGCGAATCCGACCGACACTCAGACTATGGCCCGTATCGGCGACGTCTATGCCGATCGCGAGCAATTTGCACAGGCCTCGCCTTACTGGGAAAGGATCCCGCAAGTGTCGCCGGGTCAGTCTTCCGGATATCTCGAAGCGGCCACCATCTATTGGGACTACTTTGATTTCGACAACGCGCTGCGCCTGCTGGGCAAGGGACGCACGCGGCTAGGTGACGCGAGCCTGTATGCCTACGAGGCGGGAGCTATCTACGAAAGTCAACGCGATTATCCCAAGGCTATCGATGAATACGTGAAAGGCGCGCTGGGCGCTCCGGATTCTTCGGCGGAACAGCGCCTGCTGCAGTTGGCGCGGAGGCCCAAGTTCCGCGATCTGGTCGATCAGAGCACGGCCAAGATTGCGGTGCCGCCAAGTCCGGCAACTTCGGCCGTGAATCTGCGAGTGAAAGTTCTTGAGGCGCAGAACCGAAAACCAGAAATGGAGTCTTTCCTCGATTCTCTGGCGAAGGGAACGACTTCCATCGAGCAGGCGGAAGAAATTGAAAGCCTCGCGGGGCAGAAATCGCTGGAGATGGTGCGGCAGCACGCGATCGAAAGACAGGCGGCGCTCACAACCGATCCCGTTACTCGTTTGCAACTGCGCTATGCCTTGATCCGGCTGTACGAAGGACGCAAGGACTTTGCGTCGGCGCAGAAGAATGTCGAAGCGCTCTATCGCGAGAACCCGAAAATCCTCGGGGTGGTTCGCTCGACCGTCGATTATTACTGGCGCATGAAGATGCAGT
This sequence comes from Candidatus Sulfotelmatobacter sp., assembly GCA_035279505.1. GTDB lineage: Bacteria > Acidobacteriota > Terriglobia > Terriglobales > Acidobacteriaceae > Sulfotelmatobacter. Next base: position 26,881 of record DATEHP010000051.1, read on the forward strand.
CGCAGGCCATCACTGTGCTGCTGCAGACTTCCAAAGACGCGTATCCCGCGCTCGGCACGCGGTTCACCTACGAGGCTGCGCGCAAGTCGACAGAGGCGAAACATTTTCAGCAGGCGCGAGATCTCCTGACCGGGCTGCTGAAGGACTCTCCGTACAATGGCGAGTACCTTGCCGCCATGGCCGACACCTACGCCCAGGCTGGCGACGATCACGGACTCGAGCAGTTCTATCTCGACAAGATCACGATGTTCCGTTCTGCTCCGCTGCCCGGCGATACTCGGAAAGCTCAAATCGCAGCCCTTCGACGCGGGTTGATTCCGGCACTCACGCGAATGAACAACTACTCAGGCGCAGTGGATCAATACATCGAACTGATCAACAACTTCCCCGAGGACGACGCCCTCGTCACCGAAGCTGCTCTTTACGCGCTGCGATACCAGCGGCAGCAGCAACTGGTTGGCTTCTACGCGAAGACAGTGGCCCAGTCTCCGCGGGACTATCGTTGGTCCATGGTGCTGGCGCGCACACAGGCGAACCTCGAGGACTATACCGCCGCCATCGAGACCTATGGCAAATCAATCGCGACTCGACCCGATCGCGCCGATCTATACACCGCGCGCGCGGAGTTGGAAGAGCGCCTCATGCGGTTCGATGAAGCGGCTGCGGACTACGAGCACATTTACCAACTCGCGTACAAGGATCCGCAGTGGATGGAAAAAGTTGCGGCTGTCCGAGCCCGGCAGGGCAAAGTGAAAGAGGTTGTCGAAGCGTTGCAGGCTGCCTTGATCGAAGGCCGTCCGGACAATGCGGGCAAGTACTTCGAAGTGGCCCGCCGGTTGGAACTGTGGGGAATGCTGGACCAGGCCCGCATCTTCGCCGAGCAAGGCGTCTCCAAAGCCGGTTCTGATCTGCTCGCCACCGGAGAGAACGACGCCGGGGTGAAGACCTACATCCGAATCTTGACGCGCCTTCGTCAGCACGAGCAGGCGTTTGGCACACTGCAAAAAGCGTTGGAAGATTCCAAGGCAGACTTGCCAGTTCTGAAAGAGCAGGTAGCCAAGCAAGGCGTGACTGGCTTGACCGACGCGCAGTGGCGCGAAAATACGCGCCGCAAGCGGATCGCGACTGCTCGGGATGAAATGGAGAGCGGGCTCCAGGAGCTAGGCACCACCGTCAACACGTACTTCACTCCCGAGGAGCGGCTTTCATTCGCACCGTTCGCAGATTCAAAACGAGCCGCCATGAGCCTGGATGACCTGGAGAAGTTCGCCATTCCGTTGGCAGTCACTGCGGCGCTAGCCGACCAGGAAGCCCGCTGGCGCTTCGAGTTGATGATGCAGTGGGGACCATCCCACAATCACTCAGTAAATCCCCAGCCCTTGATCGAACTGCAACGACGCCGGGGACGCTTCGCGGAACTGGGATCGCAATTGGAGCAATTCGCGGCAGTTCTTCCCCCAATTGAAAGAGGTTCGCAGTGGACTGCCGCTGCCGATGCCTATCACGCTGCCGGTGATGAGCAGAACGAGATGCGCCTCCTTGGCAAAGTGTTTCCAGGTTTGGATCAAACCAGGCAGGAGCGCTACTTCAAATTGCTACTGGAAAAGCAGCCGCAGGAATTGATTCGGATCGCATCGACATGGACTCCGAGTGCACAGTGGGGCGAGCAGGCGGCGAACTATGTGGTAGCTCACGGCAGCCCAGCAATGGCGCATGCGATGGTACAGTCGCGTAGCAAGGCGCGTCCAGCGGTATGGAACAAAGCGTATGACGCGCTGGTGGGTCTGTATTTCTCCGAGCCCACGGCCGAGGTGAACAATGCATTTCTCGCGGCGCTTGGCGATGATCCGATCGCTGCGCGCCTTGCCAAGCCTGTCGACCGCGATCAGCAACTCGCAGGGAACACGTGGTTCTACTACGGCTCGCGCTACGGCGAATATCTCGGAACGTTAAAGCAGGGGAATCCCGAAGAATTCCTGGCGGGAGTTCTGGAACAAAGCCCGGCCAGCGCTTCCGGTTACCTTACGCTGGCTGACTACTACGCCGGGGTGGGGGACGCGAACCGCGCCATCGCCGACTATGCGCACACACTCGAACTCTCGCCGAACCGCGCCGATATTTACGATAGCCTCGCCGTCGTGTATTACAAGCAGGGAGATCGCACCGCCGCTGTGGCGCAGTGGAGGCAGGCGCTGGCGGTGCTCGCAAAGCAACTCAACAGCTCGCGCGTTCCCGAGAGCTTCTGGAGAGACTTTGGCCGTACTTGCGATCAGCTGAGAGCTCGCCGCCTTTTTCCCGAGCTGAAGCCGGATGCCGATGCCATCGTGCGGACTTATCTCCGCTACAACGGAACCTGGATGTCCAATGCCATCCTCCACCCGGCGTACGCCGCGCAAGGAGACCCGGCCGCAGCGACGAACTGGCTTCTCGACGTCGCGTCATCGGCGCAAGATCCGGCCCGCGTTCTTGGCGATGTCGCTGATGCCTCTTGGATTCCGCAAGCGCAGCACGCATTGATCTACAAACGCGTTCTCGAACTGCAAGAGAGCGCGATTGGCAAACTGGATGGCATTGAGCGTCAGAATGCGCAACGGGAACTCAGCTCCTGGCAGGAGCGATGGATCCGCTACCTGGTGACGACGAAGCAATACGCCGAGGCGGCAGCCGCGATCGCCGCGCTCCCACCGGAAAATCGCGCGGCGGAGAACACTACTCTGGTTCCGTTGGAACTGCGCGTCGCCGCTCAACTCGGCACGCTGGATGCGAAACTTACTTCTTACCGCACGGAGCCACAGAGCACGCCCTCAGCGGAATTGTTGCGCACCGCCGCGCGTCAACTTTTTGAAGCGGGCGACAAGCAAGCGGCGCGCAAAATCCTGGAACTGGTCTTCGCCCGCGAAATTGAAGAGCACAAACTTGTCGCCGCGAACTTCCTGGGATTGGCCGAAATTCGCCTTGCAGCCGGAGACAGCGCCGGGGCTCTGGATTTGCTCCACCGTCTGGTAGTCGCTGTGGGAAGTCCCTTTGAGAATCTTGATCCGGCTGCAGCATTGCTCGAGAAAACGGGCCATAACGCCGAAGCCGTCGAGTTCCTCGGACAACTTGTAAAGTCGGCGCCTTGGGACGGATCCTATCGTCTGCGATTGGCGAAGGCGAAACTCGCAGCGAGCAGCGATGCAGCCAACGTTCTGGATGCTCTCTCCGCAATTGCTTCGGCCCCGGCATCCACGTACGATCTCCGGCTGAAAGCTGCGGCCTCACTGACAGGAATGTCCAGCCGCGATTTGGGCAGCGGAGAACTGAACTTGCTCGCAGCTGGGAAGTCTGCCCTCACGGTGGCTGCGGCCGACAAGTTCTACTACTACGAAGCGCGCGAGCGAGCTGCGGAGAACACAGCGGATCCGCAGGTCAAGCTCCAACTGCTCAGCCACTGCATCATCGATTTCCCCCGACGCGAAGGCGCTCGCGTGCCATTGTTTGAAGCCGCTACGAGTGCAAAGTCCGACAACTACGGCCTGGCAGTCATCGAGCCGCTTTTTCAGACACAATATCTCCGCCCAGACGTGCCACAGGCGACGAGCGAGGAAGAACAGATCGTCAGCTCCGGCGAAGACGAGGACGAATCAGGGAATGACTCTAACAGTCTGTACTCCGGAGAGGAGCAGTTATCTCCGGCGCAACGCGCGCGTGTCTTGAAACTGATCGCCGACACCATGGCTCGCGTGGGCCGCTTCCCCGACGCGTTGTCTTACTACCAGACGGCGCGAAACCTAGAGACCTCTGCAGAAAATCACAAACAACTTAATCGCAGGATCGCGGAAATGAAATCCATACTGAACATTCAGCATCAGAATGCAGCGCGACAACCGCTCCTGCATGAAGCTCTGGAGCAGGACCGCGTGGTCCGGCCCAAGCTGCTGGCCCGCTCTGCCCCGACGAATGCCGCCACGGGGAAAGGAGGCGCGAAACCATGAAACGTATCTTCATCATCGTGTGCGTCGCACTGGCATGTGCCGGGATTGGATGGGCCGGTTACCGCGCCGTATCGCCTCCAGATGTGCCGCTATCGAAGTTCGTTCCCGCCGGGCCGCTCCTTTATCTCGAGGCACGGGATTTCTCCTCGTTACTGAACGACTGGAATTCTTCGACTCAGAAGAAGCAATGGACCAAAAGCGACAGCTACGAGGTCTTCTCGCGCTCGCGGCTGTTTCTTCGTCTGCAAGGGGCGGGTGAGCAATTTGCCGCCGCTGCCGGTTTACCCCCCGACATGGATTTCTTCGCCCAGGTTGCGGGACAGCGCAGTGCAGTTGCGATCTATGACATCGGCAAGTTGGAATTCCTTTACATCACCTATCTTCCATCGGCCAAGTCCATACAAAGCTCGCTCTATCAAACGCGGGCGAAGTTCGAGCCTCGGAACGCCGGTGGGATCGACTTCTACGAGCGTCGCGACCCACAATCCGAGCGGGAAGTTGCCTTCGCCATATCCGGTGATTACTTGTTGCTGGCAACTCGCCAAGACCTGATTGCGGGCGCTTTGCAGTTGATCTCCGGCAAAACGGATCGGTCGGTCGAGAGCGAATCCTGGTGGACGCAATCGACCGCCGCAGCAGTCCATACCGGTGAGTTGCGCATGGTAATGAATCTCCAGACACTCATTCCGAACGGTTACTTTCGAACCTACTGGGTGCAGCAAAACATTACTGATCTCTCGCGGTACTCGGCAGCAGTTTCCGATCTGTTCCGCTCAGGCAAGGAATATCGCGAAGAGCGGGTGCTGATCCGCAAAAAGGAGCCCGCGCAAGCGATTTCCGCCGATAGCCTGGCGGCGGCTGCAGATCTCTCGCGTTTAATTCCGGAAAATGCCGGAGTCTACGTGACGGCGGCCAATCCGAGCGCGGATTCATGCTTTGCGCTGCTCGAGACCAAAATCCTGGCGCCTCACCTCGGTCCAGCGCCGATCTCGCAGATCGCTCCACAGGTGCAGTTGACCTCGGGTGAACAGGAGGCCAGTTCCGATCTTGAGACGAGAATTGATCAGGCACCGGCGGAAGCCGCCGCCGCAACCAGTTCAGCGACCGCTCTCAAGGATCTGTTGAGTAAGGCGCCCATACTGGCCTCGCTTCAGCTGCAGTCTACTCAGCGCGACTCTGCCGGTGTTTTCGTTAGGACCCACACAGCCGTCATCTTCGCCGCTGCCTCGGATTGGAACGAGGAAAGCGCGCACTCGGCGCTCAACGAATTCGTGCGCCCGGGTCTTACGGCCGCTCAGTTGGGAACTTCGTGGCAACAGAGATCGGGTTACCAACAACTGGATGGATTGTGGCCGCTGACCGTTGCCATCCGAGGGAAAGAGCTGATGGTCAGCGATGATCCGGCGCTGATGGAGTCGGTGCTGGCCAATCTTTCGCGTAAATCAGACCGTAAGCCGCTCGAATACTTCGCGGGCGTTAATCATAAGCAAGAGCGGGTGAACTTTGCGCGTTTCACTGCGCTGGTCGATCATCCCAACGTGCCGGTAAATGCAGGACGCGGATCCGAGCGTGAGCCGCAATTCTTTTCGGGCAACCTGGCGAGCCTGAGCGCAACTCTGGCCGACGTATCTGCCGAGCGAATTGAAATTCGCAGCGATGGCGGTAAAGTTAGACAGACAGTTACCTACGAATGGTCTCAGTGAAGCATATTCTGGTGGTGGCGTTGATTCTGCTGACGCCGGTGGTGTCGCGTAGTCGCCCCGACACGCAGCAGGTCACCGCCGCTCTCACATCACTCTTTGCCCAGTCTGCAGCGCAAGCGCTGAATCGAGATTTTCCCGATACCAACGTCTCTTTCCTGTTGCTCGACGCCCAAACAGGACAATTGCTCGCGTCACGTTGGGAGCGGGCGAATGCGCCGATTCCGCTGGGATCGCTTGCGAAGCCCTTTGCAGCTCTCGCCTACGGGGAACAGCATGAGTTTCACTATCCTTCTCATACCTGTCGCGGCTCGGAAACTGGATGCTGGCGCCCGGGAGGACACGGTACCGTGGACCTTACATCGGCGATCGCCTTTTCCTGTAATTCTTATTTTCGATTTCTGACATCGGACCTCACCGCCGCCGACGTATCACCGACCGCCAGCCAGTTCGGACTTGAGCTGCCCGATCGCGATACTCACGGCGCGGAACTCGCTGGACTGGGACCCCAATGGAGGATTTCTCCGTTGCGCATGGCGCACGCCTATGTAGGGCTGCTTGGTGTGCATCACCAGCCCGCCGTGCGCCAGATTCTCGCCGGAATGCGGCAGTCTGCTCTGCGCGGAACCGGCGCGGAAGTGGACCGCGCACTGCAATCTCAAACGGCGCTGGTGAAGACCGGAACGGCGGCCTGCACTCATTCGCGACCTGCGCCGGGAGATGGTTTCGCGGTAGCACTCGTTCCTGCAGAGGATCCTCGCCTCCTGTTGATGGTCCGCGTGCACGGCGTGCCTGGTTCAGTTGCCGCAAGGACCGCCGGCAAGATGCTCCGGCGAATTGAGGAGTAGCCGGATTGCGAAGTAGATTCCTAACTGCGAGATTTTTGCTGGCCTGTTTGCTAGTTTTACTGCTGCTGGTCACGACGAACTCCGTTCATCAGGTTTCGATCGCATATGCGCGAGGGCACGGCCCCGCGCGAGCGGATGATTCTGTGAGTATTTCGGTGTTCGGTCTGTTTCGTCCTCGGGAATTCGTCGTGACCGCGCCTGCCGGGCGTGCGCTCATTTTGCAAGCTGGCGAACAAAGAGAAGTTCTGGAAAACCCCGGGGTTTCATCGGCGACTATACGGAGCGACGGCTCCAACCTCGGCATCTCCTCAGGAATGCGGGAGTTGCACGCGACTAAAGTTACCGTCGCGGGAAGAAGAGGGGATGAATCCGCGGATTTCATCCTCGAGATACCCGGCAAAATCAAGCGCCAATATCACGGCACGCTGGACATCACACCTTCATCGGGCAACCTGCTGTCGGTAGTCACCCTCGATCTCGAAACGGCGGTTGCGTCCGTGGTTGCTGCCGAGAGCTCGGCGGACACTCCACCTGAGGCGCTCAAGGCGCAGGCGATTGCTGCGCGTTCTTATTTCGTCGCGGGTCGCGGCCGGCATCGGAATTTCGATTTCTGCGACACGACTCACTGCCAGTTCCTTCGTGCGGCTCCGCCGGCAACCAGTCGCGTCGCCGTGGCCGTCGGGGAAACGCGTGGCGTGGTCCTTGCGTATCAATCGAGACTGTTCGCTCCCATGTACACTCGCAGTTGTGGCGGCCGCACCCGCACCCCGGCTCAAGTGGGACTTCCCACAGCGGCTTACCCGTATTTCTCCGTCGAGTGCAATCGCTGCCGCCGGCATCCGGACCGTTGGACATCCTACATTCCTGCACACCAGGCTGGATCGTTGCGCGCTTCCGATGAGACCGCTCGCTTGGAGGTGGCTCGCCAAATTGGCTGGAGTGCTGTTCCCAGCAACGACTTTTCTTTCGCGAAAGACGGCGATCGCGTCTTACTCAGAGGCATCGGCAACGGACACGGCATTGGACTCTGCCAGGCCGGAGCAAAAGCCATGGCAGCATCGGGAGCAGACTTCCGGGAGATCTTGCTGCACTACTATCCCAACATCGACATCGTCAGCCACTCAGGCCCGAACCGTCCCGAATAATGATCTCCCCCTGGGCCACGCCACAGTGTCTGAAGATTGGGTAACATAGACCCTGCCGATCCGAATCTATGCGTAGACGAGAAGTATTGCGACTCCTTGCGACTGGAAGCCTGCTGCAGCTCGCGCCGCCCAATCTGCTTGCGGTATTGCGCGAGGCGCACGGCCTGATTCAAAGCCAGACTTCACCCCGCACTTTGAATGCGCATCAGCATGCCACCGTGAAAGCTATGGCAGACATGATCATCCCGCGCACGGATACTCCGGGCGCCTCAGACGTAGGCGTCGCCGAGTTCGTCGATTTGATTTTAACCGAATGGTACGAAGAAGCCGAGCGGACGCGGTTTCTCTCTGGCCTTGCGGAAGTGGATTCACGTAGCCAAGCAGTATTTGGAAAGGACTTCGTCGATGGCTCATCCCTTCAGCAGTCGGACATTCTGATGGCTCTCGGCGAAAAAATGGTTGAGGAGGTTGGAGAACAAGCCCGGCCTCTGAGGCGGCGAGGTGCTTCCGCGCCCGCCAACTTTTATGCCATGTTGCGTCATCTCACTTTGACCGCTTACTACACCTCCGAAGCTGGCGCAACCGATGAACTGCACTTCGAAATAATTCCCGGCAGTTATCAAGGATGCCCAGCGGAGCCCATCAAGGAGGAACCTGAACAACGATGAGTGATCCGAATACCTTCGATGCCATCGTTGTCGGATCCGGGATCACCGGCGGATGGGCGGCTAAGGAGCTTACAGAAAAAGGACTCAAGACACTCGTCCTCGAGGCCGGGCGCAACATTGTGCCCGAGGAAGACTATGTGGAACACGTTCCCCAATGGGAGATGAAATTCCGCGGAATGGGGGACCGGCAAAAGCTGGCAGTCGACCAGCCGATCCAGAGTACCTGCTACGCGTGCGACGAATGGTCTTCGAAATTCTTCATCAGCGACAAGGAGCATCCTTACGCCACCGACCCGGGCAAGCCGTTCCGCTGGATTCGCGGGCGCCAGGTTGGCGGACGCTCCATCACCTGGGGACGCCAGAGCTATCGTTGGAGTGATCTGGATTTCGAAGCGAACCTGCGTGAAGGAATCGCAGTCGATTGGCCGATTCGCTATGCCGACATCGCTCCCTGGTATGACTACGTCGAGGAATTTGCCGGAATCTCGGGAGAAGCCTTGGGGCTCGCGCAACTCCCGGACAGCAAGTTTCTTCCTCCGATGGAATTGAACTGCACGGAACGATTTGTGCGCTCGGAGTTGGCGAAACACTTTGGCGGAGAGCGCGTTCTCACGATCGGGCGAGCAGCGATACTCACCCAGGACCACCGCGGTCGTGCTGCCTGCCATTATTGCGGTCCTTGCGAGCGCGGATGCATCACGCGTTCGTACTTCAGCAGCCTGAATGCCACCCTGCCTGCCGCTGAGAAGACGGGACGCATGACCCTGCGTCCGTTCAGCGTGGTGCACAGCGTGATCTTCGATGAAAAAACTCGACGCGCTGCGGGAGTACGTGTGATCAATGCACAAACCAAAGCGGCAGTCGAGTTTCGTGCCAAGGTTGTGTTTTTGTGTGCTTCGGCACTTGAGTCGGTGCGCATTTTGCTCAACTCCGCCACTTCCGAGTCTTCGAATGGCCTGGCAAACTCCAGTGGAGAACTGGGACACAACTTGATGGACCACGTGACCGCGGGGGGCGCGACCGCACTAATTCCCGGCAATGAAGGTCGCCTTGAACTTGGCAGAAGGCCGAATGGAACCTACATGCCGCGCTTTCGCAACGTGAAGTCGAAGCATCCGGATTTCCTGCGCGGTTATGGCTTTCAGGGCGGCGCTCACCGCGACGGTTGGAACCGGGGCATCACGCAAACGGGTTTCGGTGCAGATTTCAAGAAATCTCTGAGCAAGCCCGGGCCCTGGCGCTTCAGCTTTGGTGGATTCGGGGAGTGCCTGCCCAACCACAACAACTACGTCGAACTCGATAAAGCGAAGTTCGATGCCTGGGGAATTCCTACCCTCAAGATTCATTCCGGATGGAGTGAGAATGAACTGGCTCTGCGCAAAGACATGGCCATATCGGCCGCCGAGATGCTGGCGGCCGTCGGAGGCAGAGAGATCGAGCCTTTTGTACGAAATGATCCGCCGGGATTCGCGATCCACGAAATGGGCACGGCCCGCATGGGCCGCGATCCGAAAACATCGGTTCTGAATTCCTTCAACCAGACGCACGACGTGAAGAACCTCTTCATCACCGATGGAGGTGCCATGGTATCGTCGTCATGCGTGAATCCCTCGTTGACGTATATGGCCCTCACTGCCCGGGCTTGCGATTATGCTGTGCGGCAGATGAAGAAGGGGGAACTGTAGCTCCATGAGCAGCCGTCGACAATTCCTGAAAACGATCTCGGCCGCGGCACTCTCGCAGGCCGTTTTGTCTCCTCTGTTTGGAAAGACCGAAAAGAGCCGCATTCCGATAGCGTTCTCGACCCTCGGATGCCCGGCCTGGGATTGGCCAAGAATTCTGGAGTTTGCTCATCGGCACGGCTTCTCCGCGATCGAGTTACGGGGCTTACAAGGAAATCTGGACCTGCCTGCCCACGCGATCTTCGCTGCCGATCGAATCGAGCAAACGAAAAAAGAAATTCGAGACCACAAACTGCGCATCGCCTGTGTCAGCAGCTCCGCCAACCTCTACATGGAGGACCCAGACAAGCGTGCCAAGGAATTAGCCGATGCTCGTCGCTTCATTGATCTGGCATCAACTCTGGGAGCGCCCTACGTCCGTGTCTTCGGCGGTAAGGCCCAGTCTGACAACGCTCCGGTGCCTGATGATCCGACAAAGGCACGAGTTGCTGCCGGACTCCGCGAACTCGGCCAATATGCAGGTCCAAAGGCGGTGACTGTGATTATTGAATCCCATGATCACTTCACATCCTCAGCCACGCTGCAAGATGTTCTAAAGGCGGCTGATTCCGAGCACGTCGGGCTGCTCTGGGATGCCCATCACACTTTTGCCGCTTCGAATGAAGACCCAGACTTCACCGTGAAGCAACTCGGTCCGTGGATTCGGCACACGCACCTGAAAGACTCGGTCGGAAAAGGGGAAGACCGAAAATACGTTCTGACCGGAACCGGCAATGTGCCGATCGAGCGCCAGATCAAGGCGCTGCAATCGATCGGCTACAAGGGCTTTTATTGCTTCGAATGGGAGAAAGTCTGGCACCCTGATCTCGCCGATCCCGAAATTGCTATCGCAGATTTCGCGCACGTCGTCGGCCAGTGCCTGGGCAACACGCACGCGTGCAAAGGCTAGCTCGGCCGGTTGTCCGCAAAAGTCTCGGTCTTGGCGTCCCAGAAAATCTTTCTGCCCGTCCAGTACGACTCCGTCGCCATCATGCAAGCAACGGAATGCGCGTACCCTTCATGTACAGTGCAGTGTGGCTGCTCGCGCGAACGCATGCACTCAAACCAGTTTGCCATGTGCTCGAGGGTAAGATCGTCGATGCCCATCGGCGGCAGACCTTTTTCGCCAGGCAGTGAGACATATTTGGATTCCCTCTTCCGGTCGATATCAGCATCGTCCTCGTGCGTTCCTTTTTCTTCGATCACTTGATACCGCGGACTTCCTTCGCCACCGATGTTAATCAGCGTGGCCTTCTTTCCCATGTACCGCGTGAAGCTCGGCGCGTCGTTGCCGAAACTGGTGGAATAGCTGACCAGGAATCCTTTGGGATACTCGAGCAGCGTCTCAAATGTGTCGGCATTCTCGCGGCCATCGTGCCAGGCAAAGACTCCACCATGCGACATCACCGACGTTGGATAATTGTCATCCATGAACCAGTGCACAAGGTCGATGGCATGGCTCATCCACTGGTCGGGAATGCCGCTGGAGAAGTCTTTGTAGAGCCGGAACTCGAAATAGAGCTGCGGATCAAACGGCCGCGCCGGTTTCATCAGCAGCCACTTGCTCCAGTCGGTGTCCTGCTCATGAATCTGCTTCACCTCCGGACGACCGCGCCAGCGCGGACCATGGTAGTTCCATTCGATTTCGACTTTGCTGATGTCGCCTAGAGCGCCGCTGCGCGCGATTTTCTGAGCGGCTTGCTGATAAGGCTCGCTGCGATGTTGCGTTCCAACTTGAACGACGGTTTTCGCCCGTAGCACCGCATCCCGTGCAGCCTTCGCCTCTGCGAGAACATTTCCCATCGGCTTCTCGACATACGCGTCCTTGCCGGCTTCGGCGACCATTCTCAGGATCGGAGAGTGTGAGTGTTCGGGCGTTGAAATCAGCACGCCGTCGACGTCTTTCATGACCAGAACTTCGTCGACGGAATGCACAGCCCGAGGCTTCCTGCCGTAGTAGCCGGTATTCGTCGCAGCGGCCTTCTCACGATTCACCGTCCACAAGTCGCATACCACGGTCATCTCGACGTTGTGGCTGGACTTCAGTTTCGATGCGATCAGATCAAGATCCCTGCCGCGATTCCCGATGCCGACGTGAGCGAGCGAAATGCGGTCGTTCGCGCCGAGGATTCTGGAATACGAGAGTGCGGTGTGGGGCAGCACAGCGCCCGCCGCTACTGCGGCAGCCGATTTTTCGAGAAACTCGCGGCGATTGACAGGAACGAAGTTGCTCATCTTGACTCCTGCGAAAGAATTCACTGCGACCGGGAGATGTGCGCCATCGCTAGCTTGCTTTCAAGCCGTTCGGCACCAGCGGTAGTGCTCGCAACCGCACGCCATTCGCATCGAAAATTGCATTCGCGATCGCCGGAGCCAGGCCTATCATCGGGCATTCACCGGCGCCGACAGACGGAATGTCCTTGCGATCAAGCAACACCGTCTCGAGCGCGGGCAGATCGCTGAATCGCGGTACTCGATACTGCGATAACCTGCCATTCAAAATCTTGCCGTTCTCGAATTCGATGGCCTCGAACAGCGCTCCCCCAAGACCCTGCACATTGGATCCTTCGATCTGATTGCGCAGGTTATCAGGATTGACGATTGCCCCGCACTCGAATGCCGATACCACGCGCACGATCCTTACATCGCCCGATTTGCTGTCGACGTTGACTTCGGCGAACGTTGCAATATTTCCCAGTTTCTCGTACCCGCCGCCCATGCCAAAGCCTTGTCCAGGATTCTTACTCTTGCCCCATCCGAATTGTTTTGCTGCTGCCTCAAATACAGCCCGCAGTCGCTCGTTCTTCAGGTTCTTCATCCGAAACTCGAGAGGATCCATCTTGAGCGTCTGCGCTAATTCGTCCATGTGCGATTCGCGCGCAAAATGATTCGCCGTCGCAGCCAGGGCCCGGTACGACCCCTGCCGCAAGGGCGAGTGCACTTCGTGAAACACGATGCGCTGGTTGGGTACCTCATAGTACGTACGAATCCCCGCGGAGCCGGAATTGTAGTTGTGAAATTCCCAGGCCGTGATGGTTCCGTCGCTGCGAATGCCGCTCATCACATCGAGCACGCCAGCCGGCCGGAAGTATGCCCATGAGAATTCCTCGTCGCGGGTCCACACAACTTTAACCGGACGCTTGGCAGCACGCGCCAGACGGGCTGCTTCAATCGCGGTTTCCCCGGTATGCTTGCCGCCGTATCCTGAGCCGGTGTCCGGCATCAGCACACGCACCTTCTCTTCCGGAAGGTGAAATGCTTCAGCCAATTGGCCCCGCACACCAAAGGGACGCTGCGTTCCTGTCCATACGGTTAACTGATCGCCATCCCAATTGGCCAGCGCCGCGCGGGGTTCCAGGGGACAATGCGCGATGTAAGAGACCGTGTAGGTCTGCTGCAGCCGATGATCGGCGGATGACATGGCTTGATCCACGGAGCCCGTCTCGTAATGATCTCCATCGCCCGATGGATCCTTGCCCTGCGTCGCATCTTTCCGAAGGAAGTCAAACAGCTCTTTGTTCGAAATCTGCGGCTCGGGCTTCCACTCAGCATGAATGGACGCTATGGCAGCTTCAGCTGCCTGCGTGCTCGGGGCGGCGACTCCCACAAAATTGCCGTCCTGCACGACGGTCGCACCCATTTGCTCTGCCTTCTTCGTGTCAGCCGAAACCAGTGTCGCGTTAAAAGACGCTGGCCGGAGCACTTTGCCATACAGCATGTTCGGCAACTTCTGGTCCGAAGGATAGCGATGCTTGCCGATGACAAAGTCGCGTCCATCGATCTTCAGTGCAGGCTGTCCGGCCACCTTCCAGTCCGTCGCGGGAGTGAGCGGCTGATCCGCCGAAATACTCTGTGTAATCTGTTGCCCTTTCAGCAGGGCTGCATATTCAATGGAGCGATTACTCTTCGGATCAACGATCTTGCCATCGGATGCCACTAATTGCTGCCGGTCGAC